>JBBSKC010000049.1:0-16808 GCA_038256675.1 Solirubrobacterales bacterium
CCGGAGCCCTCCTCTCCCAGCATGTTCCCGGCCGGCAGGTGGACGTCGTTAAAGAAGAGCTCAGCGGTGTCCGAGGCGTGCTGGCCGAGCTTCTCGATCTGTTTGCCGCGCTCGAAGCCGGGAGTTTCGGCGTCAACCACGAAGAGCGAGAGTCCGCCGTGAGGATCGTCGTTCGTACGGGCCGCGACCACGACGAGGTCCGCGTTGATGCCGTTCGTGATGAAGGTCTTTGCCCCGTTTATCGTCCAGCCGTCGCCGTCCGGCTTGCCACGTGTTGCGATCGCCGCGAGGTCGGAGCCGGTGCCGGGCTCGGTCATCGCGACCGCGAGGATCTTTTCGCCCGACGCGATGCCCGGCAGCCAGCGCTGACGCTGCTCGTCAGTGGCCGTCGTCGTGATGTAGGGCACGACGATGTCTGAATGGATGAGTGGGCCGGCCATTGCGGCCGCGACCCCTGCCCAAGCCGATTCCTCGGCGAGTACTACGTTGAAGCGCCAGTCGTCCACCCCGCTGCCGCCGTATTCCTCGGGGACCTCCATCGCCAGGAACCCGTATTTCGCGCAATCGGTGAAGAGGCTGCGGGGAACTATGTGGTCTCGCTCCCATTGCGGATAATGAGGAACGACTTCGGCCTCAAGGAAGCGGCGAAAGCTCTCCCGATAGTCGTCGTGCTCCGGTTCGAAGATCGTGCGGGTTCCGAGGACCGTCGGGGTGCTGCTGGGCAGGGTCATGGTTCCTTTCAGCCCGCGACGGTGCGCGGAATTTCGTTCAGGCGTTCACGCGGACACCGTACCGCTCCGGTTGGGGAAGTGGGCCGCCCAGGCCTTTTCGATCTGCCGCATCATTGCCGGGTAGACGATCCGGTGACGAAAGGGGCTGATCAGGGCCATGTATCCGTCTCCGAAGCGGCCACGCGGCTTGACGTAGACCGCCATCTGGCCCTGATATTCACCGTCGCCCTGATTGGCCCAGGCCAGGTGCACCACGCCGTGGACGGTCTGGTTGGAGATCTCCGCGGCGGTTTCGTCCTCGGTCAGATAGAGAGGGGCGAACGGGGACCCCGGCGTGAAGCTCCCGGCCGGCACCGTTCCGACCAGGTCGTCCGGCAGCCGGTCGGCCAGCGTGGATTCCTCAGCACCCGGGATCGGCAGGATCCTGTCACTTCGCGTGTGGTCGTTCGACAATGTCGTCCTTCCCAGGCCAAACCATTTGCCGAGCTGGTCCCGGAGCCACCAGAGCACCCTTGCCGGCGCGGGACCGTCGGTGGAGGGATCGATCGAAGTCATCACTTCGAGCAGATCCGGAAAGTCCGCGGGTCCACCTTTGGCGGGCAACGCCCAGACGTCGAGCAGAGTGAAGTCCGAAGCGATCTCGTGGATGCGCCAGGGTCGGGATTCGTGGGTCGAGTTGGAGACCTGCATTTGTTCCTCACTTTCCATACGGTTGCGTATGGATGTTCTAGCAGGCGGGGTTGCAAAAGTCAATACGGTGCCGTATAGATACCCCATGGCAAAGACGCAGACTCCCCGGAGCGCCTGGATCGATGCGGCTCTCGACGCACTCGCGAAAGGTGGGCCGGACGCAGTCCGGGTCGAGGCCCTCGCCGCAGAACTGGGGGTGTCGAAGGGTGGCTTCTACTGGCACTTCAAGAACCGGCAGGCCCTGCTCGACGAAGCGCTCGACTACTGGGAGAAGGGCGGGACCGAAGATGTGATCGCACAGCTTGAAGGAGAACCCGGTGACGCCAGGGACAAGCTGCAGCAGCTCTTCGAAATGGCTCCGTCGGCGAAGAAGCTGTTCGCGGTCGAGCTGGCCCTGCGCGACTGGGCCCGACGTGACCAGTCGGTGGCGAAACGCATGCACCGGGTCGACGACCGGCGCATGGCGTTCCTCCGGCTGCAGTTCGGGCAGTTCCTGGACGACAAAGGCGACGTCGAGGCCCGCAGTCTGCTCACTTACTCGTTGATGGTTGGCAGCTATTTCATCTCGGCCCGCCACGATGACCGGTCCCGCGCCGATGTGGTCCAGCTCGCGGTCAAACGGCTTCTCGACGAATCGTGGGTTCAATGAGTGAGCTGCCCGTACTCGTCTACGACGGTGACTGCGCGTTCTGCCAGAGCAGCGTGAACCTTCTGAAGCGAATCGGACCCGAGGCCGAGATCGTCGCCTGGCAGCTGACCGACCTCACCGCGCTGGGAGTGACCGAAGCGCAGGCCGCCGAAGCGGTCCAGTGGGTTGGATCCGACGGTGTTATCCGATCAGGGCACGAAGCGGTCGCGGGAGCCTTGATCTCGGCCGGGGGAGTCTGGAAAGCCATCGGCCGGATGCTCCTGCTGCCGGGGATCTCCCGGGTCGCAGCGAAGGCCTACGGGCTGATCGCCGACAACCGTTACCGCCTGCCGGGCAGCACTCCCGCCTGTGCCGCACCTAATCCAGAGCGACGGTGAAGCGTGTGAAGGTCGGGCACCCGGGAGGGAGCTCTATCCGGGCAAGGTCTCCGGCAGATCGAAGCCGGTGAACACGTCGGGCATCACGAAGCCGGTGATCTCGGCGATGCGTGATCCATCGAGAGTGAGGACCTGCAGCACCGACGGCAGGAATACTTCCTGGTCGAGGTCCCACCGGTATGTGGCGAAGGCCAACTGGCCGCTGGCGAGGGTCGGCAGGCAGCGCACCCGGCGCTGACCCTCGAGGTTGTAGAGGCGGCCGGAGAACGCCCACTTCCGCAGGAAGACGAAGAGTTCCTCTCCGCGGAACCAGTTGGCCATCGGCGGCATGCTGATCACGGCATCTTCGGCGAGCATCGCCGCAACCTGGTCGATGTCGCCCTTCTCCCAGGCTTCCATGTAGGACTCGACCATCGTTCGGATCTCGTCGTCACCGAGGGCTTTCAGGGTCTGCTGCTGACTTTGTTCGGGCAGATGTTTCTCGATCGTGGCCCGGGCCCGCTGGAGGGCGCTGGTCACCGAGGCGACCGTCGTGTCCATGGTTTCGGCGACCTCCCTGGCCGAGAATCCGAGCACCTCACGGAGGATCAGCACCGCGCGCTGGGTCGCCGGCAGGTGCTGGAGCGACGCGATGAAGGCGAGCTCGACACTCTCGCGCTGCTCGTATTTCGCCTCGGGCGTCGCCAGTCCGTCCTCGAGGAGGATGACCTCCGTGGGGTACGGCTCGATCCAGACCGTCTCGACCAAGGGCGCCCCTGGCCCATCGTCGGCCGATCCCGGCGGACCATACTCGGTCGCCAGATGGCGCTTCTTGCGTTTGCCGAGCAAATCGAGACTGGCGTTGGTGGCGATCCGGTAGAGCCAGGACTTGAAGGCGCTGCGGCCCTCGAACCGGTCGATTGAGCGCCAGGCTCGCAGCAGGGTGTCCTGGACCGCATCCTCGGCATCGTGAACCGAGCCCAGCATGCGGTAGCAGTGGGCGTGGAGTTCGCCACGCGAGGTCTCGACCAACCGCCCGAAGGCGGCTTCGTCGCCCTTGCGGGCGGCGTCGATCAGGCGGCGCGTTTCGGGGGTGTCCCCGGTCTCGGACTCGGTCACGCACGGAAGCCTAGACAAAGCCGACCCACGGCCTCGCCCAAGCTTCCGGGATTCACTTGCCGTTTCGGATGTAGTCGACCGCCGGAGCCGGACAGGGCACCGGGTTGGGTGACGTGGTCGGCACCGGGAACGGCTGCTGGACGTAGATGTCGGGGGCTCCGTTGCCGCAGGAATCGATGAATCCCTGCCCGGTTTCGAACGGAACCAGGACCTGCTGAAGCGCCGGGCTGGTCGCGCCCGGCTGATGCGGGTCGTACCCGTCGTTGAAATCAGCGCCGACTCCGGAGACGGGGGCGATGTTCCAGTCCGGATTGGCCATCGTTCCGAGGATCGGCGGTTCACCCACGCCGCCACTCCGGACCGGACCGGTGTCGGTGACAACCATGGTCGAATTGACGTCCGGCAAACCGCCGGGCTGGTTGAACTGGTTCGACTGGGCGACCGGGATGTTCCAGTAGGGGTCGACGTCGGCCGCCTCAGTAAAGAGGTACTTGCCGGCCGGATCGGCGATCGGGCTGAGGTCGTTGATCCTTCCCGGCGTCAGGATCGGTGCCTTGATCGTGGAGCCGATGGTGCGGGCCAGGGTCTCGGTCTGGGTGTTCACCACCTGGTGGTCGCCGAATGATTCGTGCAGCACCATCTGGTGCGGCGGCGTCCCCAGACCACCGTTCAGGATCGACTTCGAGTAGGCGCTGGGTTCACCGCGGTCCCAGAGGGTCTGGATCAGCGCCATGCCGATCGAACGCTCGATCGGATTCGGGTAGGCCTTGTAGACCGTTGGCAGGAACCGGTTGAACTGGGTCGAGCGGGTAAGCAACGTGCTGAAGCCGATCCCGGGGACGGCCAGGGCTGCGCGCGTCCAGTCCGGTGCCAGCGCCGTGCTGGCACCGCCGTTGATGCCGCCGAGCGAGACTCCGTAGTAGCCGAGGTCGTCGCCGGGTGAATTCTGATCGACCGAGAAAAACGGGTTGCCGCCGACGTCCTGAAACTCGGCAAAGCCGGCGAGGCCGTCCTCGTGGGCCAGCGCCCGCGCCAGGTAGAGCGTGTTGACGTAGCCTTGCTGGGTACGGTCGGGTAGCGCCGCGAAGAGCGAAAGGTCACTGCCTCCGAAGAGGACGTTGATCATCTTCAGCAGATGCTGGGTCAGGTCGGAGCTCGAAAGCCCGATCCAGTCAGTGCCGCAGCTGACCTGACCGAGACCGGCGGGGTATTTGGCGAGGTCCTCGGTGCCGGTGTTGCTCCCCAGCAGACCGTGCCCGAAGATCAGGGCCTTCAGCCCGGTCGGGGGCGGCCCCGGGGCGTTCTCGGCCGAACGCGGAATCACGCAGGTGAACGGCGCCTCCCAGGTGACCGGACTCCCGTTGCTGTCGGTCTTCTGGGTCGGGAGGTCGGTCCCCGGGTCGTAGTTCAGTCGCGATCCGGACGAGCAGGGGATCTCCGCGGCGACGGCGTCGGGGTTGTAGTCAGCCCCCGGAGCGTTCATGTAGCAGGGTACGGTGATCGTGCCGCGGACCCGCCGGTACCCGTAGCGCCTCTGGCTGCCGGTGCAGGCCGTGTTCTGGTCGATGCAGGTCGGGTAGTCGAAGGAGTTGGTAATCGTGATGTCCGGCGAGTTGCCCTGGACAATCCCGTCTTTGAGGTTGTTGTCGCCGAGCTGTTCGTAGGCATCGTCACGCATGGTGACCGCGCGCTCGGTCAGGTTGCGCTCGGAGGCTACGGTGAACTCCCAGGCGTTGCTCAGGGTCGACCGGTCGATCCCGGCCGCGGTCGTGGCCGCGAAGACATCGGCCATCTGTGTCCGGCGCTCTTCGACCTGCTGATTGGCGGTGGCCTCGTCGTCGCGCAGGTAGCCGAACACCTCAGACGGCGCAACCGGGTTGCCGCCGACGGTCAGGTTGCGCAGGGCAACCACATAGCGGCGCCCGTAATCGAGCGACTGGGCCGGGTGGATCAGCAAGGTGCGGTCGGCGGCGGTCCCCTGCACGGAGTTGCCGTCGTGCGGGTTCGGGGTGCCGGGAACCATGTCGAGCTCGGCCCAGATCGGTACCCGCTGGTTGTTGGTCGTATCGATCAGGACAACCCGCTGGTCGGGATCGGCGTAGGAGCCGATGTTGAGCTGGGAGACGATCCCGTTCGCCCTGAATTCGGCCGGCGTATCGAGGCCGGAAACTTTGGTCACGATCAGGGAGTTCGGAGAGAATCCGTCGTTGCGGTTGTAGGCATCACTGAAGGCAGACTTGCCGTCGGTGTTCTTGGGCACCAGATCCGGCTCGAGGTCGAGCCGGATCCCGGTATCGGTGTCCGGGTCGGCCTTGGTGAAGTAGTCATTGGGAAAGGGAGCGATGCAGGCGGCCGGGTCGACCGGGTCGCAGCCGACTTTGGTCGACGGGTCGGGCAGCGGCGGGTCCGGCGGCGTGACCTTCTTGCAGAGCGAAGCCTTCCGGGCGAGCTTCTTCGTCCGGAAGGTCTTGGCCTTCCTGGATCCACGCCGGTACTTGCCTCGCACCCGGATCTTCTGCGTACCGCAGGCCTTCAGTTTCTTGCGTCCCAGGGTGGTGAGTCGGAGTCCAACCCCGCGGCTGGCCTTGCGGCCGAACTTAACGGTCTTTGTCCGAAAGAAACGAAAGTGGTTGCCGCGGGCGGCCGAGAGCCGGACCCTGGTGCGGCGGTTGGTCCGGACCTTGACCACGAGGCTGTTCTGCTTGAGCAGGGCAGCCTGGTTTTTGGTCACGATGGTTAGTGAGACCTTAGTCTTGCCACGCTTCTTCGCGCCGGACGTGGCCGTGCCGAGCGCTGACGCACCGACCAATGCAACCAGGGAAATCAGGATGAAGACGAGGGCCCGATGACGGTTCACGACGCGCCATGCCGAAGATTCAAGTCCCATCGTTCCCACTCCCCATTCTCGTGACACCACTTTCGGGCCGGTCCCGATTCAGATACTCCGGTGTTCCCTGAGCAATTTCTATCACAGGTTCGACCAGCTGAACCAGCCAATCAGCTCCCGAGCCGTGATCTCCCGCCCCGGTTCGATCAGGCCGGCGGAGGCCGCCAACTCACCCGTGATCGCTTCGACCGAACCGCCGCGGGCCAGCCGTTCCTCCAGGGTAACTGCGCCGTGCCGTTTTGCCAGGCGGGCGCCGTCGCCGCCGAGCATCAGCGACACGTGCGCCCAGGTGGACGGTGGCCTCAACCCGAGCCGTTCGTACAGCCAGAGTTGCCGTGGAGTCGAATCGAGAAGGTCCGCTCCGCGCACCACTTCGCCGATCGCCTGGTCGGCGTCATCTACCGTGACCGCGAGGTTGTAGGCGTGGTCGCCGTCGTTTCGCCGGACCACGAAGTCGTCGACGGTGCCGGTCGTCTCGCCCTGGACCAGGTCCTGGAAGGTGACTGACGCGGCGTCAGCGCGGACTCGCAGCGCCGGCGGGCGCCCCGACGCGCGCTTTTTTGCGAGTTCGGCGCCGGTCAGGTTCGCGCAGGTTCCCGGATAGGCGCCCTCCGGCAGTTCGCCGTGCGGCGCCGACGAGGCCTCGCGGATCTCGGCCCGGGTGCAGAAACACTCGTAGGTCAGCCCATCGGCCTCGAGCTGCCGGACCGCTTCGGCGTAAAGGCCGTCACGAGTGCTCTGGCGGACAGGCTCTCCGTCCCAGTCGATGCCGAGCAGCTCTAGTTCCTTCAGCTGGGTCCCGATCCACTTCTCCCTCGAACGGCTGCGGTCGAGGTCTTCGATCCTCATCAGGAACGCCGCCTCGCGGGAGCGGGCGGCGAGCCAGGCGATCAGAGCGGTGCGCAGGTTGCCGAGGTGGAGCTCGCCGGTGGGGCTCGGCGCGTAGCGCCCGGGGCCCGTGGCGGATGAGGCGCCCGGCTTCACGAGGCCGCCTTGGCCAGCTCGGCGGCCAGGTCGCCGTTCGGCTCGACCACGACCCGTTCGAGCCCCAGCCAGTCAGCCATCAGAGCGAGTTCGGCCGCGAGTTCGGCCGCGGTTTTCGGAGGCGCGTCCGCTTCGGCGAACGCTCCTTTGACCAGGAGGGCTGAGTCCTCGCGGTCGGCTTTGAGGTCGACCCGCCCGACGATGCTCTCGTTCAGGAGAAACGGAAGAACGTAATAACCGAACTTGCGCTTTTCCTTCGGGGTATAGATCTCGATCCGGAAGTGGACGTCGAAAAGCTCCTCGAGGCGAGCCCGTTCGAAGACCAGCGGATCAAACGGCGCAAGCAGTGCCCGGGTCGTGACCTTTCGCGGGCGCTTCGCCTCCGCGTGCAGGTAGCCCGGTCCACCGAAGCCTTCGACTTCGACCGGCACCAGCCGGCCGTTTTCGACGAGGGTGCCGATCGCCACCATCGCCTCCCGCGCACCGAGCCGGAAATAGTCGCGCAGGCAGCGCGCGGTGCCGACCCCGTGTGCCCGGGCCGAAATGTCGATCAGCTCGACCATCGCGACTGCTTCGCCAGGCGTTTCGGCACCGTGAACGTGCTCTGGCAGCATCCGCTCGGTCAGGTCGTAACGCCGTGCGAACTGGGTGGTGCGCCCGGCCGAAGTGATGCGTCCGGACCAGAAGAGGTACTCGGTGGCACTCTTCACCGGTGGCCAGTTCCACCCCCAGTTCTTCTTGTCGGGGACGTGGTCGGGGTCGACCCGCTCACCGAGCTCTGCCGCAGTGACCGGGCCGGAGCGATCGATCTCCTCGAGCACCGCATCGAGCAGTTCCTTGTTGTCGGCCGCGGCACGCACCGTGCGCCAGGCTTCCTGACCAGCCCGTTCCATCCGCCAGCGCAGCAGCCGGTGGGTCTCCGGTGGCACCAGCGAGGCCTCGTGCGCCCAGTATTCGACCAGCCGCCGCGGCGGCTTTTCCGAAGCGCGCTTCAGCAATTCGACGTCGTATGGGCCGAGTCGCGAGAAGAGCGGCATCAGGTGGGCGCGGGCGAGCACGTTGACCGAGTCGATCTGGATCAGTCCGATCCGGTCGATCACACCCTGTACCTGGCGCATGGTCACCGGCCCGGACGGACGCGGCTTGGCGAAGCCCTGCGCGGCGAGGGCGATTCGCCTGGCCTGGGCCTGACTCAGCCTTTTCGGTGGGTTCGGCGACACCGCACCATCATGACTGGCAATCGTCCGCCGGACATGGAAGGATGGATCTGTGAAGGGGAGTGAGGTAACCGCGGCTCAGGCCAAGCGGAACGTAGTCATGACAGCGGCCATCGCCGGCCTCGCCGGCCTGCTGTTTGGTTACGACACCGGCATCATCGCCGGCGCGCTGCTCACGATCACCCCCGACTTCAACCTCACGAGCCTTCAGTCCGGCATGGTCGTCGGTGCGGTCCCGATCGGTGCGGTCTTCGGTGCCTGGTTCGCCAGCGGTGGCGCCGACAAGTACGGACGCCGCAAACTCATCCTTGCTTCTGCGGCAATTTTCATCGTGGGCGCGATCGTCTCCGGGATTTCGCAGGACTCCGCCCTGCTGATCGCCTCGCGCGTGGTGATCGGCATCGGCATCGGTGTGGCTTCCGCGGTGGCCCCGGTCTACATCTCCGAGATCGCCCCGGCCGACATGCGCGGCCGGCTCGTCACTTTCTTCCAGCTCGCGGTCACGATCGGCATCCTCGTCGCCTACCTGGTCGGCCTTGCTTTCTCCGGCGTCGACGAAGGTTGGCGCTGGATGCTCGGCCTCGGCGCCGTCCCGGCCGCCTTCCTCTTCTTCGGCGTGCTGCGGCTGCCGGCCAGCCCGCGCTGGCTGATCATGAAGGGCCGCCACGACGAGGCAACTGACGCACTCCGCACCGTCCGGCCCGGCGGTGAAGAAGCGGTCGAACTCGAGCTCGAGGAAATCAAGGTTTCGATGGAACACAACGTCGATACCAGTCGCTGGAAGGACCTTCGCCGGCCGGCGATCAAGGCGGCGCTCCTGGTCGGCATCGGCCTGGCGATCCTCCAGCAGATCACCGGCATCAACACGGTCATCTACTACGCGCCGACGATCATCCAGGACACCGGTATCGACTCCGACTCCTCGGCGATCCTGGCCTCGCTCGGGGTGGGCATCATCAACGTCCTGATGACGATCGTCGCCCTCCGGCTCCTCGACAAGCGTGGTCGTCGCGAGATGCTCTTCATCGGGGTCTCCGGCATGTCACTCTCGCTGTTCCTGCTCGGCCTCGCCTTCGTCGGTAGCACCGGCACCTGGACGACGATCATCGCGGTCGGCAGCCTGATGCTCTTCGTATCTTCGTTCGCGATCAGCCTCGGCCCGATCTTCTGGCTGCTGAACGCCGAGATCTACCCGCTTTCGGTGCGCAGCAAAGCCGCCTCGGCGGGCACCATGACCAACTGGTTCTTCAACTTCGCGGTTTCGCTGACCTTCCTGCCGCTGATCGACCTGGCCGGCCAGACCGGGACCTTCTGGATCTACGGGGCAATCGGCCTGGTCACCCTCTGGTTCTGCTGGAAGTTCGTGCCGGAGACGAAGGGTCGCTCGCTGGAACAGATCGAATCGATCTTCCAGCGCCGCGCCAAGAAGTAGCGGTTCGCGCGCGGCCCTAGAATCAGGGGATGCCACAGACTCCTTCATGCTCGATCCGGGACTTCCGGCCCGAGGACGCCGAAGCCGTTCACCGCTGGTTCAACAACCGCGAAGCGACGAAAACCCTCATGGAACAGCGCGATTCGTTCTCGCTCGAGAACGCCGAAGGCTGGACCAACCACGCGATGAAGCAGGAAGGTGAAGACCGGAAGTACGCGATCGAGGTGCCGGGGACCGAGCAGCCGATCGGCTTCACCGCGCTCTACGGACTCTTCCGTCAGACGGCACCCGAGCTGGGCGCACTGATCGGGGACGAGGTTCGCGGCAAGGGTGTCGGACGCTGGGCCGAGCGCCTGACCGTGACCAGGGCCTTCGAGGAGTTCGGCGCCCACCGGGTGTACGGGCGCATCCCGTCCTTCAACACCGCGGCCAAGCGGGTGGTCACGGCCCAGGGGTGGCAGCTCGAAGGCACCATGCCGAACCACCTCAAGCGGCCCGACGGCACCCTTCTCGATTGTGAAATCTGGGGAGTCAGCCCTGAACAGTTTTTTGCCGCGGTGGCCGAATGGTGACCGGCACCCCGACCGGTGCCAGTTGACTCCGGCGGCAGAGCTGATCGAGGATCGCGGGGCGGCGGCATCGGAGGCCGATTTCTTCCGCTCGCCCCAGTTCCTCGAAGCCGAAGAAACCACCCACTCCCTGCGCATCACTCTCGACCACGGTGCGATCACGGCGCCGCTGATCGTCAAGCCGATCGACGCCGGGTTTCAGGACGCAACTTCGCCGTACGGCTACCCGGGATTCCGGCGTGAAGGGGCGAAGCCGCCGGTCCTCCCCAGCGCAATCGACTTTTCCGGCACCGGCCTGGTCTCCGTCTTCCTGCGTCATTCCCTCGGTGGTCAGGTGCCACTGACCGGGGCCACCGCCCGCAACGTCTGCCTGCTCTCGGACCCCGAGCTGGAGCGAAAGAGCCGGCCGAGCGACCGGGCGCAGATCCGAAAGAACCGGGAGCGCGGCTACGAGGTCGAGTTCGTGCCCGGACCCGGGTGCGGATCGGAAGCCCGCGGGGGCTTCTACCGGTCATATACGGAGACGATGATCCGGACCGACGCCGCCGAGCGATATTTCTTCTCCGAGGAGTATTTCGACCTGATCCTGTCCTCCGAGAAGACCTGGCTGGCTCTCACCCGCGATGGCGAAGGCGTGATCGCCGCGGCCTCGATCGCCGCCGAATCGGACGGGCTGATGCACTACTACCTATCCGGCACCGCCGACTCGAACCTGCGCGACTCACCGATGAAGAACGTGATCGAAGCGATGATCGAGTTCGCGGCGGAAATGGACCTGCCGCTGAACCTCGGCGGCGGCATCACCCCTGGCGACCCGCTCGAAGAGTTCAAGCGCGGCTTCGCCAACCGCGAGGAGCAGTGGTACACATCGGAACTCGTCTGCGACCCCGAGGCCTACGAACAGCTGTCGCCCGCCGATCCGCCCGAAGGGTTCTTCCCCGCCTACCGCGCCTGAAAGAGGAGCTCTGGGTCGGTTTCCCACCCCATGCGGGTGGAAAACCGACCCAGTTGCCTTAGTTCGTGAAACTGGGGCCTGGGATTGGGGGAAAGATGTCGAGCGGCTCGGGAGCCTTTCCCTGGTTAGCGATACCGAACGCCCGGATTGCTTCGATTGTTTTCAAGCCTTCGTATTGCTTGCAGCCGATCAGGTTGGTCCATGCGGTGGCGGCTACCGCATACGGGATGTCCGGGTTGGGGAAGAGCAACGCGCCACTGTACGCCGAGTCGTAGAGGCCCTTGAGTTCGAGCTGGGCGTCTTCCGGCAGGTTCGGGTCATACTGGATCGCGATCCGGCCGTGCTCGAGGGAATGGACCACGTCTTCCGGGAGCGGGGTCTCGCTGTAGGCGCCGTCCGCCTGCTGCAGCGGCGGGCCGATGTGCGGCCCGGAGGTTGGCGGCACGGTCTTGTAAGTCGGCATCGGATCGTCACGGGTCAGGTGGTCCTGGCCTTCGTTCGGCAGGTCAGCCTGAACCACGCAACCCGCGGCCTTCGCCGCCTCGTCAAGATCAGTGATGCCCGTCCTGACCGGGGTGCCGATGCGTTCATCCGGCTGGACGCCATTCGAGCTGCCCGACGACGGCGTCGCGAGATGGGCCGCACCGGGGTCTTCGTTGCCTCCTGCGGTCAACGCAAAGTAGATACCCCCCACGATCAACACCGCCATGACCGCGCCGATCAGATAGCCGACCGGAGTTGGTGAACCGCCGGCCCTTTCGGGTCCGTCGGCTTCCGGCGTCATGCGCCGATCGACTGGCCGCGGGCGCCGCGCCACGGCTGGGCGGCGCGCAGGGCCCCGAGGACCGCCCGGGTCGCGGGCGCTTTGTTCAGGGCATAGAAGTGAATGCCGGGTGCGCCGGCGGCGAGCAACTCGGCACTCTGCTGGGCGGCGTAGGCGACACCGAGGTTGAACTCTGCCTCCTGGTCGCCCTCGGCGGAGAGCATCGCGGTCTCGAGGTCGGACGGGATCGTCGCGTCACAGAGGTCGCAGATCCGTTTGGTGTGGGCGTAACCGGTGACCGGGATGATGCCGGCCAGGATCGGCACATCGATGCCCTTCTGCCGGGCCGCGTCGACGAAGTCGAAATACGCGCGGTTGTCGAAGAAGAGCTGGGTGATCAGGAACTCGGCGCCGGCATCGACCTTGGTCTTCAGGTAGTTCAGGTCGGTATCGAGGTCCGGTGCCTCCGGGTGCACTTCGGGGAAGCAGGCTCCGCCGACCGCGAAGTCGTAGCGGTCGGTGATGAAGGCGGAAAGGTCGGCGGCGCTGCCGAGCCCGCCTTCGGGCTGGACGAAGTCGGTCTCGCCGCGGGGCGGGTCGCCGCGCAGGGCGAAGATGTTGTCGATGCCCACGTCGCGCAGTCGGTCGAGCGTTTCAGTCAGGCCTTCCTTGCCCTCGCCGACACAGCTCAGGTGGGCCATGACTTCAAGGCCGACTTCTTCCTTGAGGGCCGTGGTTATGTCAACCGTGCCTTCCCGGGTCGAACCGCCGGCTCCGTAAGTCACCGATACGAAATCGAGGTCGAGATCAGACAGCGTGCGAGCCGTGTCGAGCAGCTGGACGCGTCCCTCGTCGGTCTTCGGGGGGAAGAACTCGACCGAGAAGACGGGCTTGCTGGAGGTGATGATTTCGCCGATGCGCATCCGGGAAGCTTAAAGGAACGAGGAGAATCAGTCGGGAGCGAGGCCTTTTCCGGTCGCGGCCAGCCAGATCGTGCGCCGCAGGATTTCCAGGTCCAGCCGGAGTGTCCGGTTGTCGACGTACTCGACGTCGAGTTCGATCCGCTCGTCCCAGGGGATGCCGGCGCGACCCTGGACCTGGGCCCAGCCGGTGATCCCGGGCCGGACTTCGTGGCGTCGATGCTGACGCGGGGTGTAATCGGCGACCTGGGCAGGGATCGTCGGCCGCGGACCGACCAGGGCCATCTCCCCCCGCAATACGTTGACCAGGTTCGGCAGTTCGTCGAGCGAGGTCCGGCGCAGCCACCGCCCGACCCGGGTCACCCGCGGGTCGCCTGAGGCGACGATCGTACCCACCCCGACCGGATCCGAGCCCGGCTTCATCGTCCGCAGCTTGAGCATCTCGAACTCGACCCCGTTCAAGCCGACCCGGCGTTGCCGGTAGATCGCCGATCCCCCGCCCTCGAGGCGGACCATGATCGAAGCGACCAGGGTCACTGGCGCGGCGATGACAAGGGCGACCAGGGCGAGGAGAGTTTCCAGAGGGCGGTTCAACGGGTGCCCTCCGCCTTCTCCCAGTAGCCGGGCGGCCCCTTGCGCCAGCGGTCCCATAGGCCAAGGGCAATCGACGCGGTGACCATGACGTAGTACCGGGCGACGCGGAACGGCAGCAGCGGCACCCAGCGCCCGGCCACCGCCGCGACCAGGAGCAGTATCTGGAAGGCGAGGGTCCAGAGGTAGAGCCAACCGCTGCCGAGCAGGGCGAGGTTCGTAATCAGAGCGATCACGTGGAGGAACGGAGTCGCGTAACGCAGCAGTCTGTGGGAGACGATTTCGAAGAAGTAGGTCGGTGAGTAGCCGCGCGGATCGATCATGCCTTCGCCGGCGACGATGTCGTAGAGGCCGACCATCATGCGGCGCTTTCGGGAGAGTTCGCCGTCCAGGCTCGGCACCATCTTTTCCTGGGCTGAGGCGCGCGGCCGGTACAGCGAGGCAAACCCTCGCTTGGCGAGGGCGAACGGGAACGAGAGGTCGTGGCTGCCGGAAGCATCAAGCGGCAGGTACTCGGACGCGCGCACCGCATAGATGCCACCGTTGCCGGCCGTGACCCCCGCCAGTTCCGACTCGAGTTCGCGGACCTTCATCTCGAAGCGCCAGTACGCACCTTCGAGGTTGCCGCCGTCCGGGCCGGTGAAGCGCACCTGCCCGCAGACGTACCCCACCCGTTCGTCGCGGAAGGGTTCGAGCAGCTGGGCGAGCGCGTCCGGCTTCCATTCGGAATTGGCGTCGGAGAAGGCGAGGATCTCGCCTTTGGCGGCTGCCGCGGCGGCGTTCTGGACCGCGACCTTCCCGCTCCTCGGCAGGTCCAGGACCTGGTCGGCGCCGGCTTCCTTCGCTACCGCCACGGTGGTGTCATTGGAACCGTCGGAGGCGACGATGATCTCGAGGAGCTCCCGCGGATACTCGAGCTCGAGGGCGTTCTTCACCTTCGCCTCGATCACCGCCTCTTCGTTGTAGGCGGCGACGATGAGGGTCACGACCGGCAGTTTCGTCTCGTCGGTGTCGTCGTCCTTGACCAGCGAAGGGAAGCTGCCGACCCGGCGCCCACGCAGGTGCCCGGCGCCGGACCCGAGACCGAACGCCTCGAGAATCCACAGCGCCACGGGGTAGCCAAGATGCGTGTAGACGATCAGGGATGAAGACAGCCAGAAGGCGATCGCGATCGCGAGCATCACGATCCGGCCAGATCCCGGTAGAGGTTGATCGTCTTGCCCGCGATCGAATCCCAGGCGAACGGTCCTCGGGCAGCGGCCCGGGCCTTGGACGCCAGCCGCTCGCGGGCGCCTTCATCGTTCACCAGTTCGGTCAGGGCCGCGGCCAGTCCGTCGGCGTCGCCCGGTTCGACCAGCGTCGCCACGTCATGCTCGCGTGCCACTTCACCGAGGCCACCGACGTTCGAGATGACCATCGGCTTCTCGAAGGCGAGGCCGGTGTAGAGCACACCGGACTGTTCGCCGTCCGTGTACGGGAGCACCAGCAGGTCGGCCGCCCGCATGATCGCCGGGATCTCGCGGTCGGTGATGAACCGCGGTAGCCACCGCACCCGGCCCCCGGTTTTCGCCGCCTTGGCCTCGAGTTCGGTCAGGTCCATGCGCGGATTGCCGACGATCCAGAGCTCGGCGCCTTCGACTTCGGTGAATGCGTCGAGCAGCACGTCGACGCCCTTGTAGGGGCGGATCAGTCCGAAGAAGAGGATGACGGGACCTTCGGCCCCGGCGAGCTCGGCCGACAGCGGGGCTTCGTCCGCCTGGTCAGTCAGATAATCGAAAGAGCCGTGCGGGATCACGCGGACCTTCTCCCCCGGCAGACCGACCTCCTCGCGCAGGCGCCTGGCGCCGGACTCCGAGTGGGCAATCACCGCGTCCATCGACCCGAACACACGGTTGGCGCTCTTCACCTGGCTGGACGAGGGTTCCGGAGGCAGGATGTAGTGCGCCGTCAGAACCCGTGGACGCTGAGGCGGCAAAATCCGCCGATCGAGGTTCGGCATGGTCAGCCACTGGTAGTGGGCAACGTCGGCGTCGACCATCCCCCTGAGGCGGCGCATGTCGGTCACGTGCTCCATGGCCTTGAAGATCCGGCGTCCTTTCGCGTCCAATCCGCGTCGGGCACTTCGGCGGTAGAGGCTCTCGTCGACCCGGTAACCGTCCGGCTCGGGGACCGGCCCGTAGAGGAAGCGCGAAGTGATCAGCTCGACCTCTTCACCGGCAGCCGCCAGCGCCCGGGCAAGGGCCCGGTCGTATGGCGGCGTGAAGGCCGAGGGGTCGATCAGCTGTATGCGCACTCCCTGATTATCGTAGGCGGCAGTGCAACCCGACCTTTCCTACTGCGTGGTCAACAATGACGGCCGTGATTACCTGCTCGACTGCCTTGCGGCGATCGAACGAAACGGGGCCGCCGGATTGACCACCGAGACGATCGTTCTCGACAACGCCTCGACTGACGGTTCGGTCGCAGCGGTGCGTGAGCGCTACCCGGACGCGCAGCTGATCGAGCTGGAAAGCAAGGTCGGCAAGGCCGAGAACGACACCACTCTGATGAAGGCGGCCAAGGGGCGATTCTGCCTGCTGCTGAACGAAGATTCAGAGCTGAAACCCGGCGCGGTCAGCGCCCTCTACGCCGCATTGGAGGACGCTCCGGAAGCCGGCGCGGCGGGGGCCCAGCTCTTCGACGGCGACGGCAACCCGTATGCCTGCGCGTGGCGATTCCCCGGTGTCGGGACCGCGATGACCGGCGCCCTGTTACTGCATGGCCGTTTCACAGTGGAGAGCCAGGGCGAACTGACCCGGAAGGTCGACTGGGCGCAATCAAGCGCCCTGATGGTCCGTTCTGAGGCGGCCGAAAAGGTCGGCTACCTCGACCCCCAGTTCTTCGTCTATTACGACGAGTGCGACTTCAGCAAGCGGCTGGCCGAAAGCGGCTGGCAGACCCTCTAC
>JBBSKC010000050.1:0-16673 GCA_038256675.1 Solirubrobacterales bacterium
ATGCCGTCCTTGGGCGGACCGCCGCCGGTGAACTGCCCGAGCGGAACGCTGTGCTTGGTGAAATCAGTGCTGAAATCGGCCGAAAGCCCCGGCGGCGTACCCGGCGAATCTGTCCCGCCGCCGTTGCCGCCGCCGCAGGCGACCAAGGCCAGCGGCAAGAGCAGCGCACCGGCGAGGATCCAACACTTCTTAAAGGAACTCATCGGCAGTTTTGACCCGTCGGCCGGGCAAACGGTTCAATGCTCGGTGATCGGCAAAGGCAGCTCACCGCTAGTGGTCAGGTGCCGGAACCGCCGCCAGCCTCGTCTGCCGGAATGCTCACTTCGTCGAGACGCTCGATCACCCGATCAGCCACCCCGGGGTCTGACGGGACGATCAACGCGCCGAGTGAGCCGACCGTCTGCCTTAGAGACTTCAGCATCAGATGGCAACTTTCGCATTCGTCGAGGTGACGCCTGAAGCGGCTGCGGTCCCCGGGGCCGAGTTGCCCGTCGATCGCTCCCGACATGTGCGCCTTCGTCCAAAAATGGTCGAGCATGAACAGGGGCATCCCGGCAAGTCTCTTCCAGACATTCACGGCTCGACCTCCAGTAGTGGAGCGACAACCGCCCTGACCCTGAGTCGGGCGCGATGAAGTTTGCTCTTGAAGGCCGCATCGCCGACCTCCATGATCGCGGCCGATTCGACGGTGGAAAAGCCGTTGATGTCCCGCAGAACGATCGCTTGCCGTTGATCGACCGGAAGCTCTGCCACAGCCTCGATCAGTCCCTCGCGTACCTGCAGGAGGTGGCTGATCCGGTCCGGATCCTCGCTTTCGGCCGCAAACTCGCGGCCCGACTCGTCGTCGAGCGAGAATGCCGATCTCGAGTTCCGCCGCGTTATCTGTTCCCCCCGGCGATTCGACTCGTTCACTCCGATCCGGTAGAGCCAGGTGAAGAACTGGGACTCGCCCTTGAATCGGCCGATCGATTTCCATGCCCTGAGAAAGGTCTCCTGGACCACTTCCTCGGCATCGTGGCCCGGGCCGACAAGGCTGGCGACCAGGGAGTAGAGGCGGTCCGCGTAGCGCCGAATCAGGTCGTCGAATGCTTCACGATCACCGTTCCGCGCTCTTTCGAGGAGCGTGTCGTCTGTGTGCTCCTTCACCCGCAGCAGGTTAACAGCCAAACGGATGCCCACGGACATGCGTTGTCGGCGACCAACCCCGGTCGCCGTCCACTCGATCCCGAGTTGCGTAAACGACTGAGTTGCCGGAAAGCAGGTCACAACGCGGGGTCCTCTTTTCCACCACGCTTCGCTTTGTCTTCGATTCGGCGGTTCGTGAGATAGGCAACCAGAGTGAGCAGCACGACGGCAGCCAGCGAAAGGGCGAATCCGGGCGAAGTCGGGTCGCTGAGCGAGCTTCCCAGCGCCACGTAGGCCACCGTCCCGGGAACGATCCCGATTGCCGTTGCCAGCACGTACGGGCGTGTATCGATGCCGGTTACGCCGAATGCGTAGTTCGACACGTTGAAAGGTGCGACCGGTAGAAGTCGCAGGATCAGGACTGAAAGGAAGCCAGTCCTGACCAGCCTTTCGTCAAGTTTCGTGAGGCGGGGACCGAACCGGGCCTGAACCCTCTCCCGTCCCAGCCGCTTGGCGATGAGAAAGGCGACCGTCGCGCCGATCGTCGCGCCGATCAGGGTGAGTATCGATCCCCAGACCGGTCCGAACAGGGCACCGGATGCGACCGTGATGATCGAACCAGGGAACAGCAGGAGGGTCAGCACGACGTACGTGACTACGTAAGCCAGCGGTGCGAAGGCGCCGGCCGAGTCGAGCAGGCTCTCGAGTCCCGCCATCACTTCAAGACCCTCGTGGCCACAACCACGCGCTGGACCACGGTCAGGGCCACCATGCCGGCAAACACCCAGGCGATCGTCATCGCTTCACCCGGCCAGATGCAGATCGCCGAATAGGCGATCACGGTTTCGGTGCCTTCGGCCAGGCCCCCGGTAAACCGGAGGGACCTCTCGTCGCCGAAGTCCAGGGACCGCTTCTCGACCAGAGACGCGAACGACAGCAGAGCGACGTTGTTGAGCAGGTAGACGGCAAGCAGGAAGGTGCAGGCGATCCGGGCATCCGGAACACTGATCGCCACCGCACATACGAAGCCCCCGTAGACCACGAAGTCGGCCAGAAAATCGAGCATGCCGCCGAGATCGGAGACCCGCCCCTGCCGGCGCGCCAGAACGCCGTCGAGGCCATCAAGGGTCCGGTTCAAAAGCCAGGCCGCCAGGGCGATCCCCCACTCGCCGAAAGCGGCAGCGACGCAGGCCCCGATGCCGACGACCAGACCCGCGGCCGTGACCGCCCCGGGGCTCGCGCCAGCTCGATCTATCGGTCCTGCGAAAGCTTCGAGCACAGGACTGACCCGCGGTCGGGCGTAGGCGTCAAGCATCGGCACCTCCCTGCTTCAGGGGCAGCAGCCGGGCCAGGGCGACGTTCTCCTCCGGGTCGAGAACGGAGTGCTGGACACAGGCGGGGACCATGCGCCCCTGCTCGGGATGCGCCATGCCGTACATGCAGCCCTGCAGCCGCTCCTGGGCAGCGCGGATTTTCGGATCGTCGCTGACATCGCCTTGTTCCATCGCCTCCCAGGCCGGTCCAACCACTGCGGCATCCATGAAGCTGTGCATCACGAAGGTGATCCCGACCGGTCGGGATCGGAGTGCCCTCAAGGGTCCGCCCATACGCGCCAGGAGCCTGAAAAGGAACGGGACCGCCGCTGCCGCGGCCCGGGGTTCACGCAGGAATGCCCTGAACAGCTTTGCCGCAAGCAACGCTCGGGCGGATGTGAAGTCGATTCCCCCGACCGCAGCAAGAAACAGGTCACGCATCCTCATGTCCCGAGGGTCGTCTTCGTCAAAGAGCGTCCAGTAGCGCCCGCCGGTGAATCCACCGTAGGCGGTTCGGTTGCACCGGGGATCGCCCCACTGAATCGCGCCCGGATGGAGCCGGGCTCCCGCCCCTCTCTCGATCCTTTCCCAGATCACGTCGTCTGCGGTTTCGGAGTAGTCCTCCTTCCAGCGGGCACTGCTGCCAACGAAAGCCGCCGGCTGAAAACTGAACATGCGAAAACCCATCTCACGGCAGTTACGAATCACGTCCGGAACCTGGTCGACATTGCCCGGAGTGACCGTCATGTTGTGAGCCAGAAAACTGGTGACGCCGTGCTCGCGTTCGAGTCTCGCGAACATCTCGCAGAACTTCCGCCGGTAGGTATCCAACTCCCCCTCGTTCCTGACTTTGCGGATGCCCCTGCGGCCGTGCATGGTCATGTCGAAATGGCCGGCGAAGCTGAGATGTCGAAACCGCGGCCGACCGGTCTGCGGGTCCAGGGCCAGTTGCTCAAGGTACTCATACTCGAAGTCACCGTGGGTCATTGACATCGGTTTGCGGCCCTCGGCGATCATCGCCAGCAAGGATTCGGCGTGGGCCTCGGGACCGAGCATGGTCACCTCGCCGCCGATCAGCTGCGCCGCTTGACCCGGTCCCCGGATCTCCTTGGCCAACTTCATCTGGGCGGAGACCTCGCGGACGGTGTGTTCGCCGTCGGTGCGCACCCGGTTTGAGTCCTTCGAGTGATAGCAGGGCGTACAGGCGAGGTTGCAGCGCGGGAACACCCCGTGGGTGCCTTCGCAGCCAGTGGCCCTCCTGCCGAGGAACTGGTTGGGCTTGCGTATCGCCTCCGGAATTTCCTGCCAGCGACGGTCCAGCGCCGACTTCAGTTCGGGCGGCTCCGGCCTGGTTTCAAGCTCCAGCTTTCGCAGGCGGTCGACGGCTTTCCCGAGGCTCATGACAAGTGAGACCCGGGGCCGCCTGAAACGGTTCCCCCTCAACGGAAATGCCCCGCGCGATTGGATGCCCAGAGCGCCAACACAGCCGGCACCAGAAGCAGCAGCGAAAGCGCCGCGGCGACTTCGGCGTCACTGCCGACAAAAGGAAGAAGAATCACCGGGAGCGTCGGGCTGCCGCCGGAAATCGCCAAAGAGCTTCCGTACTGGCTCCACGAGACCAGAAACGAGAACAGCGCGGCCACGGCCAGGGTGGGCCGGATTTCGGGCAGGGTCACGAGCAGCAACCGGCGAAGCGGCCGCAGCCCGAACGACTCGGCCATTTCTTCCGACCGGCTCAGCCCGGATCCGAACCCGGTGGAAAGCAAAAGGATCGCGTAGGGAAGGGAGAAGACGAGGTGGGCCAGCAAGAGTCCGCCTATCGAATCGGTCAATCCGAGTCGTACGAACCAACTGGTCAGACCGGTTCCCACCGCGAACGGCGAAATCAGGACTGGCATCGCCAGTACGAGTATCACCGGTCCGGGATGACGCAACCGGCGCTCGCCGATCACCCGGGCAGCCGGCCACGCCAGAAGCAGTGACAGCGCCGTGACCAGCACCGCAACCAGAAGCGACCTGACGAAGGCATCTCCCGCCCCTCCACCGGCAAATCCGTCCCTGAATCCCCGTAGCCCGAATTCCTGAGGCAGCAGGGCGGGAGCCGTCCAACTGTCGGCAAAGGCCTGAAGCACCAGCACCAGGAACGGCAAGGCAAACATCAGGGCCATGAACAGGACGAGCAGACGATTGACGGAAATCCGTTCAGTCACTGGTCGGCCACCGTCTGGAAATCAGTCCGAGTATCGCCAACGCCAGGGCGATCGACGCGAGTGCCCCGAGCAGAAGAGCCGCCGCAGCTTCTCCGGCTCCTTCGATCGCGCCGGACTGGGTCACCTCCAGGGCGTAGGTCCCGAGTGAGGGCGGATAGTTCGGACCCACGGTCAGGGGAACCTCGAACGCACTGAAAACATAGGCGGCGACGATCAGTGACCCGACTGCCAGCGGCGTCCGCACGGTCGGCCAGACAATCCACTTGAGTCGTGCCACGACACCCATTCCGTAGACCGCAGCCATCTCTTCCCGCTCTTGCATCCGGCGGCCCATCACCGACATGAGCAGGACCACCAGAAATGGCGTTTCCTTGAACAAATAGACGAGCACGACGCCCAGGCCGGCCTGATCGCGAACGAAGTTGATCGGCAGCGATCCGAGCAGCCGGTCTGCCAGGCCACCAGGGGCCAGCCACAGAACCGCCACTACGGCCACGATCAGGTGGGGCACGGGCACCGGAAACGCCGCCGCCGTCCGGGTCGCACTGCCGTGAGACCGCAGCAGGTACGCGATGCCCAGGGCGATCGCCGCCGACAGGACCGTCGCGAAGAAGGCCGTTCGCAAGCTGAAAAGCATCGCCTCCCCGAAAACCGGATCACCGAGGACCGTTTGCCAGTTCTGAAGCGACCAGGTGTCGAAACCACCCCCCAGGGGTGGCGTGAAGCTCTGCTCGACCGCGCCCGCCAGAGCGCCTCCGAAAAGAAGGATGGTCGCCAGCAGGGCCGGGGCGAGCATCGCCGCGTTTCGCCAGGGCGATGCGGTCATGGCCTCGGGATTCGCCAGAGCCGGGACTCGGGCAGAGAAACGCCGACTATGGAACCGGCGGCAGGAGAGTCACCGACCGGTACCTGGGCCTCGATCGTAGTCTCGCCACCCCCTAGTCGCAACCGGACGTAGGAGCCGAGGTAGACCGCTTCGTTGACCATCATCCGGAGTTGCCCCGCCGACCCGATCTCGACTGATTCAGGTCTGATCGCAAAGGTTCCGGCGCCGTCCGGTCCGCTGACCGCAAGTCGTGCGCCTTCGAGCTCGAGAAGGCCGCTTCGAACCTGACCGTGGATCACGTTCATGCCGAAGAATCTCGCAGCCTCCTCGCTCTCGGGTCGCTGGAACAGATCCTGTGGCTGGTCACTCTGGAGTATCCGCCCGTCGACCAGCAGGGCGATATTTTCACCCAGCTCCGCGGCCTCGGCGCGATCGTGGGTCACCGCGAGGGTGGTGACTTCCCGCCGGCGCTGCAGGTCCAGCAGCAGTGACATCAACGATGCCCGGCGGTTCGGATCGACGGCGGAAAGCGGTTCGTCTAGCAACAGCAGTTCCGGCTCCGCGCAGAGCGCCCTCGCGAGGGCGGTCCGCTGCTGCTCTCCTCCGGAGAGCCCCTTGACGCCACCACCGGCCAGATCTTCCAGCCCGACCTCCTCGACCAGTTCCCGGGCGCGCGCCCGACGGGTCTTCCGGGGAGTACGACCGGCAACCAGTCCGATGGCGACGTTGTCGAGAACATCCAGGTGGGGAAGCAGGCGGGGTTCCTGGAATACGACCGCACACCGGCGCCGGTGGGCAGGCAGGTCATCTATCCGCCTGCCCCCCAGTTCGATCCGGCCACCATCAAGCTCTTCGAGGCCACAGATCGCTCTCAGGAGAGTGGTCTTGCCGGACCCGGATGGTCCGACGATCACCGTTCTCGACGAGGCCGGTGCCTCAAACGAGAGTTCGTGGAGGACCTCGCCTTGCCCCGGTGAAACCGTGACGCCTTCGCAAACCAGTCCCTCTATCTCTGCACCTGCTGCATCCAGGTCTCGTCGATCTTCGAGACGTCGTCCGCGGGAAGCTCGTTCAGAGGCTTTCCGAGCGAGTCGAGCAGATACTGACTACGGGCAGGCTTCAGTTCCGCCCGTTGATCGGCGTCCAGTCTGGCGGGATCGAGAACCGAAAGCATTCCCAGCGTTTCGGGGTCCTGCATGATCGCCTGAATCTTCGGGTCGATCAGGAGGTTGGCAACCACCTGAGCCCCTTCGGGACTGCTGGCGTTCGCGGGAATGGTCACGAACGACGCATTCTGAAGTGCGCCACCGCCGATCAGGAAAGGCCTGCTCGTCTCGGGAAGCTGCCCCTGAAGGACGCCGTTGTCGATGAAGTTCGAGTTGTAGCTCATTGAAAAATCGACCTTGCCGTTGGCAAACAACTGGCTTAGCTCCTGCTCAGATTTTGGCTGGATCTTGCCTTCAGCGTATGTCAGGGGCTTGAGTTCATTCAGGTAGGCCATCGCCGCATCCACCGATCCGAGCCGCTGGACCACCTGCCTCACGAAGGCTGAACCAGTGAAGTCGGGCGGGGCCGGATAGACGAACCGTCCCGGATTCTTCTTTGCGTACTCGAGCAGCTCGGGGAAAGTTGCCGGCGGGTCCACGACACGTTTGCTGTCGTAAGCGAATACGAATCCGGCGCGCGACCAGGGGGATTCCTGGCCATCCACCTCGACCCCGAAATCCTGCGAAAGCAGGGGTGAGCCGGATTCCATGTACCTGGTGTTCGGCAGGTTCTGCGACCAGTCTTTGCGCCAGAGACCGAGCTCCTTGCCGCTGGCGAAGTTCTCACCATTGATCCAGATCAGGTCGACCCCACCTCCGCTGGACTTGCCGGCCCGCACTTCGGCGACGACCCGATTGACGGCATCGGCGGTGTCGGTGATCGGAACCCGGACCAGCTTGACCCCTTGCCTCGAGGCGGCCGGCTTCACCACGTCATCGACGAAAGCGTTGAACCGGGGATCGCCGCCGTACATCCACCAACGCACGGTCTGGCCCTGAGCCGTTTCGGTGATGGCACCGAAATCGGCCTCGCCGTCACCCCCGGAGGGTGACCCACCGGATTCGCCGGAACCGCATGCCGAAATTGCGAACGCCGACAGCGTGGCCACGACGAAGACGATGAGAAGGGTGGGCTTCACGAACACTTCGGCTTGCGGTGGAAGTATCGTCTGAAGGCGAGCACCGGCTTGAGCAGTGCCTGTTTGGTCGGCGTGACAAAGCGCGACGTCACGTAGGCGTCGGCTGCCCGTGAGGGCCCTTCGGCCATTGTCGGATAGGCATGGACCTGCTTCGACACATCACTGATACTGGCACCACGGTTTATCCAGGCGGCCATCTCCGCGATGGCGTCCCCGGCACCTTGGCCGGCGACGGTGGCACCGATCAGCTTTCCGTGTCGGTCGGCGATCAGCTTGGCGAAGCCGGCCGGGCGCTTTTCCACTATCGCCCGGTCGAGGTCCGCATACTCGTACTTCACGACTTTCGCCTTTTCTCCGAACCGGTCCTTGGCCTC
This sequence comes from Solirubrobacterales bacterium, assembly GCA_038256675.1. GTDB lineage: Bacteria > Actinomycetota > Thermoleophilia > Solirubrobacterales > 70-9 > 67-14. Next base: position 8,034 of record JBBSKC010000050.1, read on the forward strand.
CGCTTCGCTCAGACCGACCCGCGCTATCTCGGGGTCGGTGAAGGTGGCCCAGGGGACCGCGGAATAGTCGGCCTTGCTGCGAAGCCCGAAGAGTGCGTTTGGTGTGGCGACCCTCGCCTGCTGTGCCGCCACGTGCGTGAAAGGCATGATCGAGGTCACATCTCCGACGGCAAAGATGCCGCTTGCTGAAGTTCGCATCCGATTGTCGACCGCGACTGAGCCGTCGTCATCAAGCGCGACGCCCACCGCGCCCAGGCCGAGGTCATCAGTTCTCGGTGCGCGGCCGGCTGCTACGAGCACATTGGTGCCTGACCAGTCAGATTCCTGCCTGTCTTCGTCGCGAAAACAGATTCCCCAGGAGGCTGCTTCGCGGGAAACACTCGATACAGAGGCACCGGTCCGGATTCCCAAACCTTCAGACTCCAGCACCTCAGTCACCAGGCGACTCGATTCCGGCTCCTCCCCGGAGAGCAGCGTGTCCTTGGCCTCGATGATCGTCACGTTCGATCCGAGGCGCGAAAACGCCTGCCCCAGCTCACATCCGATGGGGCCACCGCCGATGACCGCAAGACGCTCTGGCAGATGGTCGAGGTCCCAGACCGTCTCCGTGGTCAGCGGGTCGGCGTTCGACAAGCCCTCGATAGGTGGCAGGACAGGCTCGGATCCGGTGGCAATGATCGCCGACCTGAAGCGAAACTTGAGTTCGTCAACTGAAATACAGCCGTGACCCGTGAATCGGGCATTGCCTTCGATGACATCGACCCCTTGGGAACGAAGCCGCTCGGGGGAATCCTGCGGTTCAATCGTCGACTGGGATGTTCGCAGCGACTCCATGACAAGGTTGAAATCGATAGTCGGCTCAACCGGCTCAATCCCGAACCGGCCGGCATTTCGCATGCCCTGGGCGGTATTGGCCGCCGCCAGAAGAGCCTTGCTCGGCACGCAACCCGTCCAAAGGCAGTCACCACCGGTGCGGTCGCGCTCGATGAGGGCAACCCTGGCGCCCGCGCCGGCGGCGATCATGGCGCTGATCAGTCCCCCGGTCCCACCGCCGATCACAACCAGGTCGTATTTGCGATCAGTACTCATCCTGTCTCTGACCCGGATTATCCGCAAACGATTCACCGCCTGGCTAACGGGTGAGATCGGCATCGAGCGCAGTTCGAAGGTCACGGCGTGAGTTGATGCCCAGCTTCACGTAGGTCCGGGACAGGTCGTCGAAGCCGAGGCGAAAATCAGGCGCCAGAGACGCCGCAACCGTGGCGAGCGGTCAGCCGTCGACATCTACCGAATCGCGGTGCTGAAGAACGCCGAGGATCTCTCCGATATTCGAATCTTCCTCGAGGGGATGCCTTAGCGGCAATTCGGTGTGCAGTTGATAATGGTTGCGCCGTCCTTCCTTGTGGCGCTCGAGGTAGCCGGACTCGATCAGGTCACCGACGATCCGTTGCGCGGCTCTCTCGGTGATCCCGACCCGGTCGGCTACATCCTTGTGCCGGATCCCGGGATCGCGGGCGACACAAAGCAGAACGTGCGCATGGTTGGTGAGAAAAGTCCAGTTGGCCATGTCTCAGAATATCGCATGCGTACGCCGATTCCTGCTTCTCGACATACGTTTCTTAATATACGTTTCTTAACATACGTCTTTTGTATCGTGTATTGTCTTTTTTATGAACTCGCTGATGAGCGCCTCTCTGGTCCTGATCATCGCCTTGCCGGCTCTGGCGCTCGCGACCGTACCCCTGGTGGGAGGCAGCAGCCGAGGTGCGGCCCGCACCGGCTCAGCCCTCAACGGGCTCGCCCTGCTGTCGGCCACGTTTCTCCTCCTCGGGGTAACTGCCGGCGGGCCGGTTTCCGCCGGACTGGCGGCGGGCGGAGAAACGCTGATCGGTCTGCACGCCGATCGTGTCCTCGTGGTGCTGCTGATGCTCGTCACCGGGGTCAGCGCCGTGGTCCAGGCCTTCGCCGGTCGTTACCTCCAGGGTGACATCCGAGCGGCCCGATTCTTCGCCGGAGCCAACCTGCTGACGCTGGCTACCGCGGCGATGGTCGCATCGGCGACCCTGGTGGGCATGGCGGTGGCGTGGACCGTGTCCGGCGTTGCCCTGCTGCTCCTGCTCGGAATGTACCCCGGACTGGTCCCGGCCGAAGAAGGCTTTCGCCGGACCCGCAAGGCCTTCTTCGCGGGGGACCTCGCCCTCTGGGCGGGTGTGGTCATTGCGACCCTTGAGTGGGGCAACCTGAACCTCCAGAGCCTCGGTGAGGCTGAACTGGGAACGGCCAGCGGCGAGGTCACCGTGGCCCTGGTTTCCTGCCTGCTGGTCGTCGCAGCGCTCTCCCGGTCGGCCCAGATTCCCTTCCAGTCCTGGTTGCCGGCGACCCTGGCGGTGCCTACCCCGGTCTCCGCATTGCTCCATGCCGGAGTCGTGAACGCCGGAGGCATCCTCCTGATCAAGACCAGTCCGCTGTTCGGTGAATCAACGGTCGCAACGCACCTGGCTTTCGCGGCCGGTGCGATAACGGCCGTCTACGGGACCGCACTCATGCTCTCCAAGCCGGACGTGAAAGGCGCGCTCGCCCACTCCACGACCGGCCAGATGGGCTTCATGATCATGACCTGCGGCCTCGGTGCCTGGGCGGCTGCGGTCTTCCACCTGGTCGCCCACGGGATGTACAAGGCTTCGCTCTTTCTCGGGTCGGGTTCGGCCGTCAGCCGACACGTCAGGGGCCTCGAGGCGCCACCGGCAAAGCCGGCCGACGCTGCCACGCAACCGGGTCTCAATCTCATCTCGATCGCCCTCCCCGGTCTCATCCTTCTGGCCGCCGCTCTCGCCTTCTACCCGGACCTGACCTCGCCAGGAGGCGCCCTGCTTCTATTCGCCTGGGCAACTGCGACCTGGCTGAGCAGGGGTTGGCTGCGCAGGGACGCGGGCGCCAGGGGCTTGCTGGTCGCCACGCTGGTGCTGTGTGCCGGCGGAGCGCTCTACGTCTTCGCACTCGGCACCGCCACGGTCTACTTCGAGCCGGCACTGGTTGCCGCCGGAGAGTCGACCGTGTCGCCCTGGTGGCTCGCCGCGTTGCTACCAGCGGTGCTGCTATCCCGTCCCCTCGCGGGGACGGCTGCCGGGCGGATCGCCGAGTTCAGGAAAACCGCTTACGTTCTGGCCCTTGGCGCCTCAGAGGTGAGGTCTGTCCGTCCGGCCAGCCTGGGCTCCGGCCGCATTCCATCCACCGCACCACCCGGAATGCTCACCAGTCCACCAGGAGCAAGGCCATGAGTCCTGCGGCCACCACCGCCAACGCGGCTGATCCGACCGAAGTCGAGAGGGCATCGCTCAGGACGGACGTGAGCCTGGCCGGAAGCATCCTGAGCCGGGCCTGGCCACTGGAGAACTTCATCGCGGTAAACCCGCTGGGCGCACTGGAAGACATGGAGTTCAGCGCGGCCGTGAAGAAGGCCGGGGAAGCGCTGGGTGCCCGGGGTACCCTCAGTGAAGAAGCCTTTCGTGCCTTCCACTTCGAAGGCCGGATACTCGACGACCATCTGCTCGAAGCGCTGGAATCCCGGCATTCGGACCTGCTATCGGGGCCCCGGATCGAACTCGGCGAAACCTGGTTCAACCCGGCCGAGTTGTTGCTGTGTGACCTGCTCACCGGCAGACCCGCTCCTCCCCCGGTTCGGACCAACACCATGCCGAGCGAACGGATCTATCCGCAGGTGGCGGAGATCGTCGACGAACAGACTTCCAAGTGGTGCTCGGCCTTCCTCGATCAAGACAGTGCCGGTTGGCGAATGCCCGGTCGCGAGCAGGGCTTCTACGCCGCCTGGAGCGACCTCGCGCCGCGGGACCGTTCTCTGCCGCCGGCCGTTCGAGAAGCCCTGCGCCGCCTGCCAGGGTCTGCCGATCAAGCCCTGCTGGAGGCCCTCGACCGGATGGGGATCGCTCGTGCCCAGAGGCAATCCTGTCTCCAGGCCCACGTTACGAGGATGCCCGGCTGGGTGGCCCACGTGCGTTGGCGGGAAGAGCGTTCGGATTCGATCGACCTGCTCGCTTACCTGGCGATGAGAACCACCTACGAGTCCTGCCTGATCGAAGCGATCTCAGTCAAGGCCGAATCGATTGCCAGCAACAAGGAAACAACTTCGGACAGCCGCCCGGAAAGCAGCGACGAAAGGGCCGCGAGGGTCGCGAACGAGCTTCGGACCGCGCAAACGGCTAGTCACGCTGAGCTGGCCACGGCGTCACGACTGTTTTCACGCCTGCCGGTTGAAGACCGGGCTTTCATCTGGCTCGAGGCTTACGAGAGCGGCTACCGCAACGAACTGCTGTCCCGGCTCGGCCGCCCGGCCCGGCAGGCTGAGTTCCGGCCGCGAGCCCAGCTCGTCTTCTGCATCGACGTCCGCTCGGAAGGGCTGAGACGCCACCTCGAGAATGCCGGTGCTTACGAGACCTCGGGCTTCGCCGGTTTCTTCGCGGTAGCGATCCGCTTCCAGAAACTGGCCGGCGGACGGCCCACGGCGCTGTGCCCGGTTCTGCTCGAGCCGAGAAACCGGGTCTCTGAAGTCGCGGCGGCCGGAGCGGATCAAGCGGCGCTAAGGGAGATCGCCGGCCATAACCGCATCGCCGGAGCCGAAGACGGCTTCCACGAGGCGGAGTCGCATCTCGCCAGTCCTTTCGTCCTGGCGGAGGCGACCGGCTGGGCCAAAGGGCCGCTCGCCGCCGCGAGGACCCTGTTCGCCCGCCCCTACTCAAAACTCAGAGGTCGACTGAAAGACCGTGCGATCCGACCGGCCCCGACCGTGATCGATGTCGAATCGGGCTTCAGCCTCGAGGAGCGCCTGCTGTTCGCCGAAGTCACCTTGTCGATGATCGGGCTCACTCAAGGCTTTGCCCGCCTCGTAGTTCTCTGCGGCCACGGCTGTACCACAGACAACAACCCATACAAGTCGGCACTCGACTGCGGGGCCTGTGGTGGCAACGCCGGTTCGCCCAACGCCAGGACGGCGGCCACGATCCTCAACGGGACTGAACTCCGGGCCACGCTGGCCGACCGCGGCATCGAGATCCCCGCCGACACCTGGTTTGTGGCGGCCTCACACGACACCACGACCGATCGAGTCACCCTGCTCGACCGGCATCTCGTACCGGAGACCCATCGGGACGACCTTCTGGGACTCGTCCAGGATCTTGACCGGGCCTCTGCCGGCCTCAGCCTCGAACGCTGCAAGACGATGCCGGGCGCACCCCGAATCGCAACAGCCGAGCGGGCCGCGAGGCACGTCGAAGGACGGGCCGGCGACTGGGCCGAGGTCTTTCCAGAATGGGGCCTGGCCGGAAACGCGGCGTTCATCATCGGTCCCCGGTCGATGACCAGGGGTATCGACCTCGCACGCCGCACCTTCCTCCACTCCTACGACGCGGCGATCGACACCGGGGGCGAAGGGCTGGAAACGATCCTGACTGCGCCCGTGATCGTCGCCCAGTGGATCAGCTGCCAGTACTACTTCTCCACGGTGGATCCGGTCATATTCGGCTCCGGGACGAAGGTAGTTCACAACGTAGTCGGCGGGTTCGGGGTGCTGGCCGGATACGGGGGCGACCTCAAGCTCGGGTTGCCCTGGCAGTCGGTCGCCGATGGTGACCGACTCGTCCATGAACCGATGCGGCTTCTGGTTGTGGTTCAGGCGCCCCTCGACAGGATCGATTCGATTGTCGGTCGCAACCCGCTTTTGCAGGACCTCTTCGGCAACGGATGGCTGGCGCTGGCGGCTCGCGCGTCCGAGGAGGAGCCGTGGATGAGGCATACAGAAAGCGGCTGGCAGCCGTGGACCCGAACGGAGGAACAGAATGATCAGAGATGACCTGACCAGAATGACCAAGGTCGAGGTGGTGGTGTCCGGTTCCGAAGCCCATTCGGTGCGGGAGATATTCCGCTCGACCGGCGCCACCGGCTTCACGTCGCTCTCCGGGGTGTCGGGCTTCGGCCACGGTGGCTACCACCAGGGCCGCTTGCTCTTCAATGACCAGGCGACCCTCGAGCTCCTGATCACGGTGGTGCCGGAAGAACGCGTGGACGCGCTGCTGGCCGGACTCAAGCCCCTGCTGAAGGAGTCATCCGGCGTGATGTTCCTCTCGGAGACTTTCGTCAGCCGGCCGGAGTACTTCCGGTGAGCGCTACCGCAACCCGGCTCCGAGACAGCTTTCCGCCCCGGGGGAAGAGACCGCCCCGGGTGGCCATGGTCGGCGCGGGCCAATTGGCCCGGATGACCCACCAGGCCTCTATCAGCCTCGGAATCGAGCTTCTGGCTCTTGCCGATTCGGTCGATGCTCCGGCCGTCAGGGCGGGCTGCGAGTACATGCTCGGCTCCCCCGACTCGCTCGACGACCTTCGGCGGCTAGCCGAGGACTGCGATGTCGTCACTTTCGACCACGAACAGGTGCCACCGGCGCACCTCGAAGCCCTCGAGGCCGAAGGATTCAGGCTGGCACCCGGGCGCGCGGCCAAGCTCATGGCCCAGGACAAGCTCCACGCCCGGAGGACCCTCCACGGGCTCGGCTACCCGGTGCCGGACTTCGCTCACGCCACCACCACAGCCGACATCGACGCCTTCTCGGAGCGATTCGGCCTGCCGATTGTTGCCAAGGCTCCACGCGGAGGCTACGACGGCAGGGGCATCTGGACGATCGCCAACACCGATGAAGCCGGGCAACTGCTCGCAAGCGTCCGCGGGGGGCTGCTCCTGGAGCCGCGTCTGGCGATCACCTCAGAGCTGGCCGTCCTGGTCGCCCGCACGCCTCAGGGGGAACGGGTCACGTACCCGGTGGCCGAGACGATTCAGTCCGACGCGATGTGCCGGGAGATCCTCGCGCCCGCGGAAGTCCTTCCTGAGATAGCGGCAGAAGCAACCCGGATCGCGACCAGCATCGCCGACGACATCGAGGCGGTCGGGGTGCTCGCGGTCGAGTTCTTCTGCACTTCCGGCGGCCTGTTGGTCAACGAACTGGCCCTCCGACCACATAATTCCGGTCACTACACGATCGAAGGCTGCACGACCTCGCAGTTCGAACAGCACCTGCGTGCAGTGCTGGGCATGCCGCTCGGACTTCCCAGCCTGCTGGCACCGGCCGTCGCGACGGCCAACGTCGTCGGCCAGGATGGCACCGGGAATCCGGCCTCGAGGCTCGGCCGGGCCCTGGCCGTTCCGGGGGCCCACGTCCACCTCTATGGCAAGGCGACCCGCATCGGCCGAAAGCTCGGCCACGTCACCGTCTGCGGACATGATCCTGGACCGGTCCGCAAGGCGGCACGCCTGGCGGCCAGCGAACTGGAAGCGGACTACCGGTGAGCGCCGTCGACGGAAAGCCTCCGGGCGTCGGCATCGTCATGGGGAGCGACTCTGACCTGACGGTTATGGAAGGGGCGGCAACGGCCCTCACCGAGCTCGCCATCACCCATGAAGTGCGGGTGATCTCGGCCCATCGCACCCCGTTCGACATGCTCGAGTATGCCTCGAAGGCTGCGGGGCGAGGCCTTGGTGTGATCATCGCCGGCGCTGGTGGCGCAGCCCACCTGCCGGGAATGCTGGCTGCGGCGACACCGTTGCCGGTGATCGGCGTACCGGTTCCTTTGGCCAATCTCGACGGCCTCGACTCGTTGCTTTCGATCGCCCAGATGCCTGCCGGAGTACCGGTGGCCACCGTAGCGATCGGAGCCGGCCGAAACGCCGGGCTTCTGGCTGCGCGCATCCTTGCCATCGGAGATCCAGAGCTCAGCCGGGCCGTCGTCCGTGCCCAGCACGACCTGGCCGAGTTTGCCCGCGCCAAAGACCAGCGGGTCGCACGAACCTTTCCTCCACCTAACACCTCGAAGGAGAAGCATGCTGAATGACAAACGTCTGATGATCACTGGTGTCGTGAACGACGATTCGATCGCCTTCGCAGCCGCCGAGAAGGCGATCGAATCCGGAGCGGAGGTAATGCTCACCGCATTTCCGAAAGACCGGCAGCTCACCGAGAATGCTGCCCGGCAGCTGCCCCGGCCGGTTGAAATATTCGACCTTGATCTCACCGAGCCAGATGATGCGCTGGCGTTGGGTGATGAGATACGCAACAAGTGGGATGGCCTCGACGGCGCCCTCCATGCGGTGGCCTTCGCGCCACGTGACGCGCTCGCCGGGGATTTCCTCGAAGCGAGAGCGGAGGGTGTCAATCTCGCCTTTCAGACCAGCGCGTTCTCATACGCCACGCTCGGCAGACTCCTGAAGGATCTGGCACCGCCTGACGGCGGCTCGCTGATTGGCCTCGATTTCGACGCCGCCGGAGCGTGGCCCGTCTACAACTGGATGGGCGTCTGCAAGGCCGCCCTCGAGTCAGTGAACCGTTACCTGGCCCGGGACCTCGGGTCCTGCCGGATCAGAGCGAACCTGATCGCAGCAGGGCCGCTCAACACCCGGGCGGCCAACGGAATTCCCGCCTTCGAGACGCTGCTTGACGCCTGGGAAAGCCGCTCCCCCATCTTCTGGGACGCGGACGACCCGGGACCGGTGGCCGACACCGCCTGTTTCCTCTTCTCTGACCTGTCGAGGGCGATCACCGGCGAGATCCTCCATGTCGACGGCGGCTACCACGCCATGGCGGG
>JBBSKC010000051.1:0-16637 GCA_038256675.1 Solirubrobacterales bacterium
CTGAGGATTCCTTCGAGCACCTCGATCGTGTGACCATAGACGTCGCGGTGGTGGTTCGGCCCCTGGACCACGCCCTTGAGGGCTCCGACCTCGGGCAGAACGGAGTCGGAGCCGAACAGGCCCAGTTCGTCCATTGCGTTCAGGCCGGTGACCGGTTCGCCGGCCGCCATCAGCAGGCAGAGTTCGGCGAGGGTGCGCTCCCCCGCCGGCTTCCCCGCATCCGGCGCGCTGGCGCGGCCGAGTTCGACGGTCGCCGGATCAATCCGCCAGCCGAACTGGGCAGCCAGACGGGCCGCCCGCATCAGTCTCAACGGATCGTTGGTGAAGCTACGGGGCCCCACCGCCCGGATCGTTCCCGCATCCAGGTCATCGATGCCACCGAACGGATCGAAGCCCGCCCCGGAGTCGAGTCCGACCGCGATCGCGCCGACCGTGAAGTCCCGCAAGGCGAGGTCGGCTTCAATGCCTCCGCCTCGGAGCGACGCGAAATCGACCTGCCAGGTGCCATCGCGATCGCGCACCCGCCAGGTCGGATACTCGGAAGAGAGCTCGAATGCGAACCCGCCGAGCTCGTCCGCCACCCGCCTGGTCACCGCCTCCGGCGGTGCGTCGACCGCGAGGTCGAGGTCGTTGACCGGACGGCCGAGAAGCGCGTCACGGACCGCGCCGCCGACCACCCACGCCTTTTCTCCGCCGAAAACCGCTTTCACCCGCTGCACCAGCTCGCCCGACATCGTCCGGCCGGCTGCGGTGTCCAGGGTCAAGCCGGCTCTCCCACTCCGATGCGGGGGACCCGTGGCGAGATGCCGCAGGTGACTTCGTAATTGATCGTCTCGAGGTGCCCGGCTACCTGCTCGGCGGTGATCCGGGCTGAGCCCTGGCTGCCGATGATCGTCACCTCGTCACCGATCTGGACCTCGTCGTCGAGGCCGACGTCGACCGTCAGGTTGTCCATCGAAATCGTGCCACGAATCGGCCGCGCCACTCCGCCGATCAGGACCTCGCCGCGGTTCGAGAGCCCCCTTCGCACGCCGTCGCCGTAGCCGATCGGGATCGTCGCGAGCCGGGTTGGCCGATCGGCGATCCAGGTTCGCCCGTAGCCGGCGCTCATGCCCGGGTCGAAATGCTTGACCGAGGCGACCCAGGAGTGCAGGGAGAGCGCCGGCTGGAGGCCATGTCCGGCCGGATCGGCGCCGAACGGATCCATGCCGTAGATCGCGACACCCGGCCGGACCATGTCGAAGTGTGAATCGGGGTCGCCGATCAGGGCGGCGCTGTTCGCCGCGTGGATTTTTACCTGCGGGAACTCGGACTGCACCCGGCTGCCCAGAGCTGTCATCCGGTCCCGCTGGAGGTCCAGATAGGTGCGGTCCCGATCGTCGGCCGTGGCGAAATGAGTCCAGACCGCATCCAGCTGGAGGTTCGGGTGACCCTCGACGGCGCGAGCCATCGCCAGTACAAGATCGGGGTCGGCCGAGCCAAGCCGGCCCATGCCGGTGTCGTACTTGACGTGAACCCCCACGATCTTTCCCGCCGCCTCGGCCCTGCTCCCTAGCGCCGCTATGAAATCCGGGTCCCACGCCGAGACTTCGACACCGGCTGAAACGGCGAGGTCGACCTCGTTCGGCGCCATCGCCCCGAGGATCAGCAGCGGGATTTCCGGCGCTACCTTGCGGATCTTGACCGCTTCACGCACAGCGGCAATTGCGATGCGGTCGGCCCCGGCTTCGGCCACGGCCGCGGCGGCGAGGGCCGAATCGTGACCGTAGCCGTCTGCCTTCAGGACCGGACAGAGCTCGACCTCGTTGGCGATGCGGGTCCTGAGCGCCGTCACGTTGTGGCGGAGCGCCCCGAGATCGATTCGGGCCTCGGCCCGCTGGTACATCAGTCGCCGGTGAGGGCGGCCAGAACGTCGACCCGGGTGACAACGCCGACCAGTCGGCCCTCTTCATCGACTACCGGCAGACGATTGTGATGCTTCTCCGAAATCAGCTTGCCGGCAAGCTCGGCCGGTTCATCCGGACCGATGGTGATCGGATCCGCAGTCATCATCTCGGCCGCGGTCGAGGCAAAAGCCTTCTGTGCGCGCTTCTCGAAATGCTTGGTCGACTCGAGAAAGATGTCGGCCCCCAGGATGTTCACGAAGTGCGGCAGGTGAAAATCGGCGTTCTCGTCGGAGATCACGAGATCGGACTCGGTGACGATGCCGACGACCTTGCGGGTCTCGTCGACCACCGGCAGGCCGGGCAGGTCATTTGTCTGCAGGGCCTCGATGACGTCGCGGATCTTGTCGTCCGGCGAAACGGTCGCGGGCTCTCGGTCCATGATGTCGGCTACGGTCGGCATAGCGCTTCAGATTATTCCAAGCCCCGGTCATCAGGGGCTGCGGCTCTTAGCGCCTGCGGCAGGGCCTCGATCACATCGAAGGCGATCACGCCTTCGGCGCTGCCGACCTGATCGGCGGCGATCCGGCCGGCGGCCGAATGGGCATGGACCGCCGCACAGGCCGCCTCGAACGGCTCGAGGCCGCGCGCGACCATTGCCGCGACGACCCCGGCCAGCACGTCGCCGGTGCCGGCGGTGGCCAGCCCCGGGGCCGACAGGTCGTTGATCGCGACCCGCTCCCCGTCGGTGACGATCGTGTCGTCACCCTTGAGCACGACGACCGCCCCGGTGTCCACGGCCAGGTCTATTGCCGATTGAAGGCGCCGCGTTTCGACTTCTTTCGACTTACACCCGAGGAGCTTGCCCATTTCCCCCGTATGCGGCGTCAGGACGGTCTCGCCCTTGCGCTCTCTGATCCGGTCGAGCTTGCCGTCGAGTCCACCGAGGCCGTCGGCGTCGATCACGAGCGGACCGGGGATTTTTGCGGCCAGAGACCGGATCAGCTTGCCGGTGTCCTTGTGGCGGCCCATGCCGGAACCGAGCACGGTCGCGGCGGCTCCTTCGCAGTGCTCGAGGATCTCGTCCTTCGCGCCGGTGCCAAGGCGGCCCCACCGGTCACCGCAGCCGAGCGACATCACTTCGGTCAGCTTGATTTCGAAGATCTGCTCGAGACCGGCCGGCACGGCGACCGTGGCGTATCCGGCACCGGCCCGGATCGAAGCTTCCGCGGCCAGGCAGACCGCTCCGGTCAAACCCTTCGAACCTCCGACCACGGAAACGCGGCCGGAGCTGAACTTGTTCGACGCGACGCCCCGGCGCGGCGGCAGGCCGAGCACGTTCGAATTAATCCGGCCCGCAGCATCGCCGGCGGGAGCGCCCTGGGGAAAGCCGATCTCGACGACCTGGACCGCCCCGCTCAGGTGCTTTCCGGGCGCGATCAGGTGTCCGGTCTTCAGTCCGTGGAAGGTCACCGTGTGGTCCGCCTTCACGGCAAGTGTGGCCTCGCCGGTCGACGCGTTCACGCCGGAGGGAATGTCGCAGCTGACCACCGTCGCCTGGGATTCGTTGATCGCGCTGATCGCGCCGGCAGCCGGTTCCCTCGCCTCGCCTTCGAAGCCTGTGCCGAGGACCGCGTCGATGACCGTGCCCGCCCCTTCGAGGCGCGAAAGGGTTTCGGCGCCGTCGAATATCTCCACACCGATGAGCCGCCGGTAGTTTGCGGCGGCGTCGGGGCTGAGCTCATCCGGCGGGTAGAGCATCAGGACTTCGGCGGCATACCCGGTTTCCACCAGGTGCCTGGCGGCCACCAGGCCATCACCGCCGTTATTGCCCTTGCCGCAGATGATCCGGACCGGGCCGGGGCCGGCCACCTCGGCGGTCGATTCGGCCAGCGCTCTTCCGGCGGCTTCCATCAGGTCCAGTGACGGGACGCCACCCTCGTCGATCGCCCAGCGGTCAGCGGCGCCCATGCCCCGGGCGTCAAAGACCGGGTCGAGCCAGCTCGCCATCAGGCGGCCTCGGCGATCGCGACGGCGCCGGCGAGCTCCCGGTCATGGGTCAGGCTCACGCTGACCCGCAATCCGCGTTCAGTGGCGGCCCGGCGTACTCCGCCCATGAGCCGGACCTCCGGCGGAGACCCGGCGACGACTTCGATGTCGCGGAGGCTCGTGCCGGGGCCGAGTGCGAGCGCCTTGACCACGGCTTCCTTTGCGGCAAAGCGGGCCGCCAGGTGCCGGCCCGGGCGGCCGAACGAAGCCGCGTACTTGAGCTCCCCCGGGGTAAAGAGCCGCTGCGCGAGCCGGGGATGGCGATCGAGGGCACGCTCGATGCGCGCGATCCCGATCAGGTCCATCCCCAGCCCGGCGGGCTTCACGGACGCTCAGTCCTTCAGACCGAGGTTGATTTCAGAAGTGTTGTCTTCTGATCCGGATCCGCTGACCAGGTACTCGAACTTCGTGAGGACGTCGACGAACTTCTTGGCGCCGGGGTTGCCGCCGGTCGCGTTGACGACGATGTCGGCGATGGCCCCCGGGTCGGCGAACATGTCGACGTTCTCGCCGCCGAGGGATTCCTCAGCCGCCTTGTATGAGTCGGAGTCGCTCAGGGACTGGCCCTGCCCTGAAAGGGCCTGCTTCGCGGCCGGCATGCCGACCGCGATCACGAGCCGGTCGCCCTCGAGGGCGATCACTACCGGGCGTCCCGGCAGCTCCGGGGTCCTCACGCTGAAGCCGGTCTGACTACCACCGAGCGGCTTCACTTTGGCGTCACCGGCGAGGCCGATCAGCGACGAAAACGCGCCGAGCGTGTTCTTTAGCGGTTCGGGATCCGAACTCGTGGCGACCAGGGCGCCACCGAGGTTGTCGACCGAATCGCCGCTGACGAAGATCCCGACCGTCTCGAGTGACTCGACGATGCTGCGCACGTCGAAGCCCTGGTTCGAGATCTTTCCGAGTTCCTCTTCCAGCTGGCCGGGCTCGACCAGTCCTGCGATGCCTTCTTCGTTGACCGCGTCGAGGATCTTGGTGACGTTGGTGCCGACGTCGCCGGTGCCGATCGCGAACAGCGCGTTGGCCGGGAAGGTCTCGAGCACCGCACTGGGATCACCGCTCTCGAGAGCCGGCTCGAGGTTGGTCGCGCCGACCAGCGAGATTTCGTCGGCCGTAGGGACCAGGCTGAGCAGGCTTCCGGTGTCGGTCGTGTCCGAGCCGAGCGTCTCGTAGAACGAAGCGAGGTCGACTCCGCTCTCCTTCACCGAGTCGAAGATCGGTTCGTGGTTCACGTAAACGTTGAGCAGGCTGCCGTCGGCCGCCTTGCTGGAGACCTCGGAAAACGCGTTGGTGTCTTCGAGCGAATCGCCCCTTGAGGCATCGACCATCGCCGCAAACACCTCTTCTGACGTGGCGAAGACGACGTAATCGTCGACGATGCCGAGCGCGGAATCGTCGTCTTTGCTGACTTTGTAGGAGAAGCCTTCGTACTCGCCGTCGGTTGCGCCCTCTTCGCCGGCCGCCTTCTCGATGAAGGCCTGGCTGGCATCAACGTCAGTCGAGTCGGCGATGATGCCAACCTCCTCGTCGCCCGCACTCGCCATCGCGACTTCACCCGGGTCGGATCCGGACGTCAGGTCGTCCGTCGCATCGCCGAAGGCGTCGCCACCGACGTAGAGCGCGGCGTTCTCGCCGAGCCAGGGCTCGACGTCTTCGGCGTAGCTGACGTCGCCGTCTTCGGCTTTGGCCAAAGCCTCGTCGATCGTGTCGCTGAGCGGCTTTCCGGTCAGCTTGGTGGCCAGCTCGTCGACGTTATCGGCGAGTTCCTGTTCCGGGCGGACGCTGCCTTCGACGTAGACGAGGGCGTCGGCCGGCACGTACTTGGCGAGCGCGGAGGTCGCATCATTTTCGGAACTGCCGCCACAGGCGGACAGGGCGAATACGGCGAGAGCGGAGACGATCAGGGACGGGACAGTGAAGCGAAGCTTGTTCTTGGTCATGGGACGGCACTTTACCGTCTGCGCTTGCGAAAACGTTGCGGGCCTATTCGACGGTAACCGTCTTCGCGAGATTGCGCGGCTGGTCCACGTTCAGGCCGTTCAGGCGCGCCACGTGGTAGGCCAGCAACTGCAGCGGCAGGATCGCCAGCAGGGGCTGGAGGACCCAGTCGGTGGCTGGAATCGTGATCGTTTCCTCGGCCACGGCCTCGACCCGGCCGGAGCCTTCGGTCGCGACCGCGATCGTCTGGGCACCGCGGGCCCGGGTTTCTTCGATGTTCGAAAGCATCTTGTCGAGGATCGGGCTGTCGGTCGCAACGCAGACCACCGGCGTGTTCTCGTCGAGCAGCGCGATCGGGCCGTGCTTCATCTCCCCGGCCGCGTACGCGTCGCTCGGGATGTAGGAGACCTCTTTCAGCTTGAGTGCACCTTCAAGGCAGACCGGCAGTCCGATGTGCCGGCCGAGAAAGAGGAAGAATTTCTGGTCATAGTGGCGATTCGAGATCGCCAGTACCTGTTCGGAGACCTGGTCGATGGTCGCCTCCATCGCGTCCGGGATGCGCTTCAGCTCTGCCACCAGTTCGACCACCCGCTCGTGGGGCAGCGTCTGACGGATTTCGGCCAGGCGCAGGGCGAACAGGTACATGGCGGCAACCTGAGCAACGAAGGTCTTGGTCGCCGCGACGCCGATCTCGAGGCCGGCCCTGGTGTAGAGCACGGCGTCGGCATCGCGGGTCGCCTGGCTTCCCATGATGTTGGTCACCGCGAGGACGGTGGCACCGGCTTCCTTGGCCAGGCGCATCGCGGCGAGAGTGTCGGCGGTCTCGCCCGACTGCGTGATGCCGATGACCAGGTCGCCGGGGCCGATCACCGGGTTGCTGTACCGGAACTCGGAAGCGATATCCATCCCCACGGGCATGCGCGCCCATTCGCCGATCGCGTACCGGCCGACCAGTCCGGCGTGGTACGAGGTCCCGCAGGCGACGATCATGATCCGTTCGACCCCGGCCAGATACTCGTCGCTCAGGCCGACGTCCGAGAGGTCGACCCCGTCGTCGTTCGGCATCCGGTCCAGAATCGTCTCGGCGATGGCCTCGGGCTGCTCGTGGATCTCCTTCATCATGAAGGTGTCGTAGCCGCCCTTTTCGGCCTGCTCCTCGTCCCATTCGACGGTTTCCGAAGCCCGCTCGATCGGTGCGCCCTCGGCCGTGGTGATCGTGATCTCGTCCCGGGTCACCGTAACGATCTCGCCGTTCTCGATGGTCATGACCTGGCGGGTTTCGGCCATGAAGGCCGGAATCGCCGAAGCGATGAAGTTCTCCTTGCCCTTTCCTCCGACGCCGACGATCAGCGGCACTTCCTTGCGGGCCCCGACCAGGACCCCGGGGGTGTCGGAGTGCATTGCGACGAAGCCGTAGTGGCCGCGTAGATCCTTGTAGGTGGCCCGGACCGCCGCGGTCAGATCACCGTCGAAGTGCTTTGCGATCAGGTGGGCGACAACTTCGGCGTCGGTCTCGGAACTGAAGTTGTAGCCCTCGGCTTCGAGTGAAGTGCGGAGTTCGGCGTGGTTCTCCACGATGCCGTTGAGGGCGATCTGGACTTCTCCGGTCTCGTCGGAATGCGGATGAGCGTTGGCTTCGGTGACCCGGCCGTGGGTCGCCCAGCGGGTGTGGGCGATGCCGGTCCAGGCGCCGTCGGCGGTCGGGCTGTCCGACAACCCGGCCAGCTCGGTGGCGGCCAGCGCCTCGCGGAGGTTGGCCAGGTTGCCGACAGCGCGAACCTTCTCGACACCTTCGGGCATCAGCATCGCGACACCGGCCGAGTCGTATCCCCGGTACTCGAGCTTCTCGAGACCGGCCACGAGAATTTCCTCGCAGGGTCGTTCGCCGACGTATCCGATGATTCCGCACATGAAGGTTGAAGGCTACGTCAAACGTCAGGCCAGCTCGGCCTTGACCAGCTCGACCAGGCCGGCGCAGACGCTCTCCGCCTCTTCCTGGGTCGGTGCCTCCACCATCACGCGGATCAGTGGTTCGGTGCCCGACGGACGGAGCAGCACCCGCCCCCGTCCTTCGAGATCAGTGTTGGCCACGTCGACCGCATCCCACACGGCGGTCGCGCCGCTGATCGCCTCGCGATCGTTCACGGTCACGTTGACCAGGGTCTGGGGCAATTTGACCATGACTCCCGATTCACTCAGCGGCCGGCCACCGAGTGCATCGAGGGTCATCAGGGCCGCCGCGATCCCGTCGCCGGTCGGCGCGTAATCGGTGGAAATGATGTGGCCCGACTGCTCCCCGCCGAGTACCCAGCCCTTCTTCTTCAGGGCCTCGGTCACATAACGGTCGCCGACGCTGGTCACTTCGACCTCCACCCCGGCCTCGGACATCGCATTGTGGAAGCCGTAGTTGGTCATCACGGTTACCGCGACACCGCCGCCCAGGTCTCCCAGGGCCGACCGATGGGTCGCGATCAGGCTGATCAGCTGGTCGCCGTCGTGAACGTTTCCGTCACCGTCGACCGCCATGACCCGGTCGCCGTCGCCGTCGAAGGCGAAGCCGATAGTGGCATTGGATTCAGCGACCCGGCGGGACATCGGGCCGACGTCGGTCGATCCGCATTCGAAGTTGATGTTGCGACCATCCGGCTCGTTCGCCATCAGTTCAACGTCGGCGCCGAGCCTTGTGAAGATCTCACCGGCTACGCGGTAGGTCGAACCGTTGGCGCAGTCGAGGATGACCTTGAGCCCTTTCAGGTCAAGCCGGAAGGTGGTCTGAAGTGCCCGAAGGTAGTCGGATTCGGCGGCCCGCAGCTCGGTGATGCTGCCGGAGTGTTCCGCAGCCGGCGGCGGATCCTGGATCAGGGCTTCGATGCCGGCTTCGGTCTCGTCATCGAGCTTGCCGCCGTCACCACCGAAAAGCTTGATGCCGTTGTCCCAGTAAGGATTGTGCGAAGCGGATACGGCCGCGGCCATGTCGAAGCCGTACTGGCGGCTGAGCAGGGCGGCCGCCGGGGTCGGCAGGATCCCGCCGAGCAGCACGTCACCACCGGCTTCGGAGATTCCGGCAGCCAGAGCGGCCTCGAGCATTGGCCCCGATTCGCGCGAGTCGCGGATGATCAGGACCCGCGGACGCTCGACCGCCAGGGCGGTCGTGCCGGCCCGTCCGATCGATACAGCCAATTCCGCGTTCAGGACCTCGCCGACGCGGCCGCGGACTCCGTCCGTGCCGAACAGTTTGCGGGTTGAAGAAGCCAGGGCCCTAGCGCTTCGAGAACTGCGGCTTCTTGCGGGCCTTCTTGAGACCGGCCTTGCGACGTTCCTTCGCCCGTGCGTCACGGGTGAGGAAGCCGCGGCGCTTGAGTTCAGCGCGAAGCTCGGGGTCGACCTCGGTCAAGGCGCGGGCGATGCCGTGGCGCACGGCGCCGGCCTGGCCGCTGATGCCTCCGCCGTGAACGCGGATGCGAATCTCGAGGTTCGAGTCGTAACCGGTCGCGACGAGCGGAGAGTTGACGATCGTGCGGTGCCGGGCCCGCGGGAAGTACTCCTCGATCTCGCGGTCGTTGATCTGGATCTTGCCGTCACCGGCGAGGACGATCACCCGGGCGACCGAGCGCTTCCGTTTGCCGGTCGCGATGAAACGTGCGTCCTTGGCGATCTTGGCGGGAGCCGGAGGCGGCGGCGGGACGTCTTGGTCCTCGTCACCCGACTCGGTTTCCAGTTCGGCGCGCTCTTCCTCTTCGGCTTCAAGCCGGGCACGCTCTTCAATGCTGAGCTCGGCTACCGGCTCGACCGAGATCGGCTCGAGATCGGCTCCGGGCGGAAGGTCTGATCCCGATTCGGGAGCGGCCGTGGTTTCGGCCACGAACACTTCCTCTTCGACCACCTCGCCCTCTTCGACGATGGCTTCTTCGACGATCACGGTCTCTTCGACCACCTCGCCGTCTTCGGAGACGGTTTCGGTCTGGACTGCTTCGACTTCGACGGATCCGTCGTCAGCGACCTCTTCGGTCACCTCGAGCTCGACGTCGATTTCGACTTCCGGACCGGCTTCGGCGTCTTCTTCCGGGGTTTCTACTGCTTCAGGTTCGGGTGTTTCTTCGGCGGCAGCTTCTTCGTTTGCTGCTTCGTCGTTCGTCTCTTCTTCGCTCACGTGGTGATCTCCATCGGCTTCGGCTGCTGGGCGTGGTTTTTGTGCTCAGGTCCGGCATATACCTTCAGCTTCAGCAGCTGCGCTCGGCCAAGCTTGTTGCGCGGCATCATTCCCTTGACCGCCTTGCGAATGACTTCCTCGGGCTGCTTCTCGAGCATCTCGCCGAGGGTGCGGGACTTGATCCCTCCCGGGTAGCCACTGTGCCGCCAGTAGATCTTGGAGTTCTTCTTGTCTCCGGTGACTGCGATCTTGTCGGCATTGACCACGACGACGAAGTCGCCGGTGTCGATGTGCGGGGTGTAATCCGGCTTGCGCTTACCGCGCAAGACATCGGCGAGCTGGGTGGCGAGCCGGCCCAGGGTCTGGCCCTCGGCGTCAACTACGTACCAGTCTCTCTGGCGTGTGGTGGGAGTGGCTACAAAGGTCTTCATAGATAAAAGGCCGCAGCGAGCCGAACGCTCGCGAACACGGCTTGCGCATGATAGGGAAAAAGGGGAACTAATGAATCCAAGTCACTTGGAATAAGGAATCCAAGTCGCTTCGCGCGGTAGAAGTAAATGATGGTCTTGCTGTGCGACTTGGACTGTGAGTACGCCGGGTTCTGGTCGATCTCCTGTAGCCACGTCTGACGCAAAGGACGAGGCTGCCTTTGACCTCTTGCCGAATCCCTATACTGGCGACAATTCAATTTGCCGAACCCCAGCCGGTCTCCGGTCAGGGGCGGAGGAACCAACGGGGAGATTTATCCCCATGGGGCGAATCGCGGGCATTCATTGCCCGGTAGCGCAACTCTTTCAGCGCGAGCCCGACAGCTAACTCCGCAGGCGCGTCCGAAAGAGAAATGTCGACCGGTAAAACCAGGCTTTTCAGCTTTTCCGCGTGCGCGATCTTCCTGATCTGCGCCAGCCCCGCCTTCGCAATCTCGTCGGGTGGCGGCATCGTCGTGCCCGAAGCCGCCGAGATCGACGACGTCGTCTGCCTCTCCGGCTGCTCCGAAATCAGGACCTCCTCCCCCGGAGGCAAGATCCAGGTCAGTGGATCGGACCTCGGCGCGGTCGCGTTCGTGAGCTTCACCGGAAAGAACAAGCGAACCAAGGTCAAGCCGTATTTCACGGCCGACGACCGGGTCGAGGCCGTGGTTCCGAAAGACGCCCGGACCGGCCGGGTCCGCGTGATCAGCTCCGCGGGCTCCGCCTCCGACTTTTCGGAGGACAAGCTCGTCATCGGAGAAGCCATAGCGCTCGGCCGTACCGCGCCGATCAGGCTCACCGACGCCGAAACCAGTCCTTCCCGCGCCTACCAGTTCGGCAAGAAGCGCCCGACTATCGACTTTGTGATCAACGGCGGCAAGGAAACGAACGACCTGCGCATCGACGTCGTCTCGTCCTCAGGCAAGGTAATCAACAGCAAGTTCAAGGAAGACGTCCTGACCGGTAGCGGCCAGTCAGTTGGCTGGAACGGACGCACCTCCGCCGGCAAATCTGCCCCGAACGGCAAGTACCGTTTCGTAGTGCGCAGCTCGGACGGCACCAAAGCGACCCTGTCGAAGTCACTGGCCCGAGCTTCCCGCAGCAAGAAAGTTGCGAATCCCTTCGCTTTCAGGATCTACGGCTACGTGTTCCCGGTACGCGCGCCCCACACCTACGGCGACAGCATCGGCGCCGGCCGCGGCCACCAGGGTCAGGACGTACTGGCCAATTGTGGCTCCAAGCTGATCGCGGCCCGTGCCGGCACGGTCTATTCGAACGAGTATCAGGCAGGTGGTGCCGGCAACTACCTGGTGATCAACCTCAAGGGCGCCGGCGGCAAAAGCCAGGTCTACATGCACTTGAGCAAGCCTTCGCCTCTGAAGGAAGGCGCGAAGGTGAAGACCGGTCAGCGGATCGGAACGGTCGGTTCGACCGGGCGGAGCAGCGCCTGCCACCTCCACTTCGAAGTCTGGTCCGGCCCGGGCTGGTACCAGGGCGGAACCTTCACCAACCCCACTCCGTCCCTGAAGCGCTGGGACAAATACTCCTGACCTGATTCGTCTTCCTTGACGCCGGGCACCGGTGCGCCTAAGCTCGCGACTATCCCCAACAGGATCGCGACTATCCCCAACAGGATCGCGACTATCCCCAACAGGAAGAGGCCTGCATGTCTGACTCGTCCCAGACGCCCGGTTCCGATGAAGAACGACTAGCTGAACTCGGGTACACCCAGTCACTCGATCGCGCCTGGAGTTCGTTCTCGAACTTCGCGATCTCCTTCACGATCATCTCGGTGCTGGCCGGCTGTTTCACGACGTATCAGTTCGCCTGGAACGCAGGCGGCCCGATCGCGATTTCCTGGGGCTGGCCGATCATCTGCGGCCTGATCCTTCTGGTTGCCGTCTCGATGTCCGAACTCGTTTCCAAGTATCCGACCGCGGGCGGGATCTACTACTGGTCGTCGGACCTCGGTGGCAAGGCCTGGGGCTGGTTCACCGGCTGGTTCAACCTGATCGGCCTGGTCGGGATCACGGCCTCGGTGGTGTACGGCTCGGCTGCCTTCCTCAACACCGTGCTGCAGATCTACGGCCTCGACCTGGGATTCGCCAACTTCGGCGATGCCGACAACATCCTGCTGGAAACTTTCATTCTGTTCGCGATCATTCTCGGGCTCCATTCAATGATCAACATCTTCTCGTCGCCCCTGGTCGCCCGGGTCAACAACGTCTCGGTGTGGTGGCACGTGTTCGGCGTCGCCGTGATCATCGGACTGCTGATCTTTGTGCCCTCCCAGCACGCGAGCTTCGACTTCGTGTTCACCCAGACCCTCAACAACACCGGCCTGTTCGACGGTTCGACCGCGACCGCTTCGTTCTGGTTTTACATCCTGCCGCTCGGCTTCCTGCTGACGATGTACACCCAGACCGGCTACGACGCGTCAGCCCACGTCTCCGAGGAGACAAAGGGTGCCGCAATGGGGGCCGCCAAGGGTGTCTGGCGCTCCGTCTTCTGGGCCGGCACCATCGGCTGGCTGGTCCTGCTGGCGATCACCTTCGCCGCGTCGGACGAACTCGTCCCGCTGATCAACGGTGAAGGCGAGGGCGCCCCGTTCGGCGTTGGCACGACCCCGTCGATCCTTACCCTCGCCCTGTCCTCGTGGGCGGCCAAGATGGTGCTGATCATCGCCACGATCGGCCAGCTCTTCTGCGGTATGGCGTGCCTGACCAGTTCGTCACGCATGTGTTACGCCTTCTCACGGGACCGTGCCGTTCCCGGGCACAGGCTCTGGACGAAGCTCAACCACCACCGGGTGCCCTACCTCTCGGTGCTTTTCATGGCGGGCTGCGCGTTCGTGATCACGATGCCGGCCCTGATCGGTGACGCCGACGGGATCGCTTTCGCCTTCAACGCGGTCGTCTCGATCGCGGTGATCGGTCTCTACATCGCATACGTGATCCCGGTATTCCTTCGCTGGCGCATGGGTGACGATTTCGAGCCGGGGCCGTGGACCCTCGGCAAGCACTACAAGTGGATCAATCCGGTCGCGTTCATCTGGACAGGTGTCTGCGTGGTCATCTTCAGCCTGCCGACCGCGCCGATCTCGGTGCCGTGGGATTCCACCTTCGACATCAAGTACCTCAACTACGCGCCAGTGACGGTGACGATCGTGATCGTCGCAGTCGGCCTCTGGTGGCTGATTTCGGCCAAAAACACCTTCAAGGGGCCGATCCGGCAGGTGCAGACCGACGACACCGGTCGCGTGATCGACGAAGGCGCGATCGCTGGCAAGGGCGACGGGCCCCCTGATCCACCGGCCCCCGCCGGCGGACCCGGGGATGCCCGGTAGCCGGAGTGGATCTCGACAAACTGAAAGCGGCGATCGCGGCGGGTGAAGTCGAAACCGTCCTGCTCGCGATCGCCGACATGGAGGGTCGCCTCCAGGGCAAGCGTCTCGCTGCCGGCCATTTTCTGAACGAGGTCCTCGAGAACGGGGCTGAAGGCTGCAGCTACCTGTTGACCGTCGACACCGAGATGGAGACGGTCGGCGGCTACGAGATGTCGTCGTGGGACAAGGGTTACGGGGACTTCGAGATGAAGCCCGATCTCTCTACCCTGAGACCCATCCCCTGGCACGAGAAGACGGTCTTGCTGATGGCCGACTGCGGCTGGCACGACGGCAAGCCGGTCGTGGCTTCACCCCGGCAGATCCTTCGCCGCCAGCTGGACCGCCTCGAGGAACGCGGCCTGGTCACCAACGCGGCGACGGAACTCGAGTTCATCGTCTTCCGCAATACCTATGAGGACGCCTGGAAACGGGACTTCCAGGAACTCGAGCCGGCCAACCTCTATAACGTTGACTACTCGCTGCTCGGCACGGCAAGGATCGAACCGCTGATCCGGCGGATCCGGAACGAGATGGCGGGCGCCGGCATGGAGGTCGAGAACTCGAAGGGCGAGTGCAATCTCGGCCAGCATGAGATCAACTTCCGGTACGAAGACGCACTGACCACCGCCGACCAGCACGTGGTCTTCAAGAACGGCGCCAAGGAGATCGCCTCTCAGGAGGATTGCTCGATCACTTTCATGGCCAAATGGGACGAGAACGAAGGCAGCTCCTGTCATATCCACCTCTCGCTCGCCGATGGCGAAGGCAAGAATGCCTTCGCTGCCGACCAGCCCATGTTCGAGCACTTCATCGCCGGTCAGCTCGCCCATCTACGCGACCTGACCCTTTTCTACGCACCGCAGATCAACTCCTACAAGCGCTTCGCGGAAGGCTCGTTCGCGCCGACCTCGGTGACGTGGGGCAAGGACAACCGCACCTGTTCCTTCCGGGTGGTCGGCCATGGCGAAGGCCTCCGCGTCGAGAACCGCCTGCCCGGTGCCGACGTCAACCCGTATCTGGCGATCAGCGGGATGATCGCCGCCGGTCTCGACGGGATCGACAACGAGACCGAGCTGCCCCCGTCGACCGACGGCAACGCCTATACCGCGGATGCCGAGCAGGTTCCTTCGAACATGTACACGGCGCGGGACCTCTTCGCCGCGAGCGAACTCGCAAATGAGGCTTTCGGTGAGGAGGTTGTGCGGCACTACGTGCACCGGGCCGAGTTTGAAATCGAGACCTTCGAAGCCGCCGTTACCGACTGGGAGCGCCGACGAGGGTTCGAGCGCCATTGACCACGGGTGCCGAAGGCGCCTGTCTGATCGGAATCACGGCTGCAACCGAGCCGGCCCGCTGGGGAGCCTGGAACCAGCTGGCCGACCTGGCGCCACACGGATACGCGGTGACCGTCCAGCGGGCCGGCGCGATCGCCGTTCTGCTGCCGATCGATCCCGCGGTCGCCGGGGACCCCATCCCCCTTCTCGACCGGCTCGACGGCTTGATTCTCGGCGGCGGAGCGGATGTAGATCCGACTTCCTACGGCGCCGAAGCGGCACCCCAGACCGCCGAGATCCGTCCGGAACGAGACGAGTTCGAGCTCGCTCTCACGGTAGGAGCGCTGGAGATGGACCTGCCTCTGCTCGGCATCTGCCGAGGATTCCAGTTGATGAACGTGGCGGCCGGGGGATCTCTTGAGCAGCACCTGCCGGACGTGGTCGGGCACGAGCGGCACCGCTCCGTTCCGGGTCAGTTCGACGAACACGAGGTCGAACTCGTCGCCGGCTCCCGGATCGCTGACATCTGCGGTTCCGGGACCGTGCTCATCCAGTCACACCATCACCAGGGCCTTGACCGGATCGCCGAAGGCCTCGAGGTGACCGGCGCCGCGATACCTGACCACATCGCCGAAGCGATCGAGGTGCCAGGCAAGTCGTTCGCGATCGGCATCCAGTGGCACCCGGAAGTCGACGAAGAGGATTCGATGATTGCCGCCCTGGTAGTTGCCGCCCGTGCGAGAATGGGCACCTGATGCTCGCCGTACTCGAACCCGCTACCGAAGAGGTGATGGCCGAAATCCCCCGGGCGGGCGTGGACGAGGTCGACGCCGCCGTCAGCGCCGCGCAAAAGGCGTTCCCGGCGTGGCGCGCCGTCGCCCCCGCCGACCGGGCGACGATGCTGCGCCGAGTCGCCGACGGCGTCGAGTCCCGGCTCGAAGACCTGTCCACGCTCGAGGCACGGAACGCCGGCAAACCGATCGGTGACGCCCGGGGTGAGATCGGCATGGTGGTCGACACCTTTCGTTACTACTCGGGTGCCCCCGAACGCCTGCTCGGCCAGACGATCCCGGTCGCCGGCGGGGTCGATTTCACTTTCCGCGAACCGATGGGCGTGATCGGCCTGATCGTGCCCTGGAACTTTCCCCTGGCGATCGCGTCCTGGAAGGTCGCGCCGGCGCTGGCCGCCGGTAACACGGTCGTGCTGAAGCCCGCCGAGCTGACGCCGCTCACAGCTCTCGAGCTCGAAAAGATCGCGCTCGAAGCGGGACTACCCGAAGGCGTCTTGAATGTGGTCGCCGGGCCGGGCCGCACTTGTGGCAACCGGCTGGTCGAGCATCCGGACGTCAGCAAGATCGCCTTTACCGGTTCGACCGAGGTCGGACGCGGCATCATGGCCGGCGCGGCGGCGACTATCAAGCGGGTCACGCTCGAGCTTGGTGGCAAGTCGGCGACCGTCGTCTTCGCCGACGCCGACATCGAGGCGGC
>JBBSKC010000052.1:0-16606 GCA_038256675.1 Solirubrobacterales bacterium
AGCGCGCGGCTTCTTCGGCTTGACCATCTTCAGTCGCAGCGGCTGATCGGTCTCGTCGCCCTTCTCGTCGCGCTCGACGAGGACGGTCGTGCCGGGCTCGATCTGGTCCGGGCCGGCCTTCAGCACCTCGTCGGCGAGCGGATCCTCGATGTAGCGCTGAATCGCCCGGCGCAGCGGTCGGGCACCCATCGACGGATCCCAGCCCTTGTCAACGAGCAGGTCCTTGGCGGCGTCATCGAGATCGAGCTGTAGCTCGTGTTCGGCGATCTGTGCCTTGACCCGTCCGACGAGCAGGTCGACGACCTCGCGGATCTGGGGGCGGGTCAACTTGTGGAAGACGATGACTTCGTCGATCCGGTTGAGGAACTCGGGGCGGAAGACCTTGCGGAGCTCACTCATGATGCGACCCTTCATGTCGTCATAAGTGATGCCGGTGTCATCCGAAACCGTGAAGCCGATGCCCTGGTTGCGGGCAATCTCACTGGCCCCGATGTTCGAGGTCATGATGATGATCGCGTTGCGGAAGTCCACGGTGCGGCCCTGCGAATCAGTCAGGCGACCGTCCTCGAGGATCTGGAGCAGGATGTTGAAGACGTCCGGGTGGGCCTTCTCGATCTCGTCGAGCAGCAGCACCGAGTACGGCTTGCGGCGCACGGCTTCGGTCAGCTGGCCGCCCTCGTCGTAGCCGACGTATCCGGGGGGCGAACCGACCAGACGGCTGACCGCATGCTTCTCCATGTACTCGGACATGTCGATGCGGATCATCGAATCTTCGTCACCGAAGAGAAACTCGGCGAGGGTGCGGGCGAGCTCGGTCTTGCCCACGCCCGAGGGGCCGAGGAAGACGAACGAGCCGGCCGGACGCTTCGGGTCCTTGATGCCGGCGCGCGACCTCCGGATTGCTTTGGAGACGGCTTCGATCGCGGCCTCCTGGCCGATGACGCGCTTGTGCAGCTCGCCTTCCATCTCGATCAGCTTCTTGGTCTCGGCTTCGGTCAGCTTGAAGACGGGGATGCCGGTCCACATCGAGACGATGTCGGCGATCTCTTCTTCGCCCAGGATCGGGCGCTCGGTCTCTTCACCGTCGGCCCACTCCTCTTCGAGCTGACGCTTGCGGGTGGTGAGCTGTCGTTCGGTGTCGCGCAGGTTGGCGGCCTTCTCGAACTCCTGGGCTTCGATCGCGGCTTCCTTTTCGCGGCGCGCGGTCTCGATCTCTTCTTCGAGGTCGCGGTACACCGGCGGCGCGGTCATCGACTTGATGCGCATCCGCGAGGCGGCTTCGTCGATCAGGTCGATCGCCTTGTCCGGCAGGAAACGGTCGGAGATGTAACGGTCGGCCAGCTCGGCGGCGGCCTCGAGAGCCTCGTCGGAGATCTGAACCTTGTGGTGCTGCTCGTAACGCTCGCGCAGCCCTTCTAGGATCTTCACGGTCTGTTCCGGGGTGGGCTGCTCCACACGGATCTGCTGGAAGCGTCGTTCGAGGGCGGAGTCGCGCTCGAGGTACTTGCGGTATTCGTCGAGCGTGGTCGCACCGATCGTCTGGATCTCACCGCGGGCCAGGGCCGGCTTGAGGATCGAGGCGGCGTCGATCGCGCCTTCGGCGGCGCCGGCACCGACCAGGTTGTGGATCTCGTCGATGAACAGGACGATGTCACCGCGCTGGGCGATCTCCTTCATGACCTTCTTGAGGCGTTCCTCGAATTCACCGCGGTACTTGGAACCGGCGACGAGGGCGGCCAGGTCGAGTGTGTAGATCTGCTTGTTGCGCAGCATCTCCGGGACCTCGCCTTTGATGATGCGGGAGGCGAGGCCTTCGACCACGGCCGTCTTGCCGACGCCGGGTTCGCCGAGCAGGACCGGGTTGTTCTTGGTCCGGCGCGAAAGGATCTGCATGATGCGTTCGATCTCGGTTTCACGACCGACGACCGGATCCAGCTTGCCGTCCTCGGCGAGCTTGGTCAGGTTGCGGCCGAACTGGTCGAGCAGCTTCGAAGACTTCTTGCCGCCTTCGGCGGTCTGTCCGGAACTGGAGCCCTGGCCGCTCTGGCCCGGACGGCGTCCGCCGGGGCCGGAGAGCATGCGGATGACTTCGTTCCTGATCTTGTCGGAGTCGGCGTCGAAGTCGAGCAGGATGCGGGCGGCGACGCCTTCGTTCTCGCGGACCAGGCCCAGCAGGATGTGCTCGGTGCCGATGTAGTTGTGGCCGAGGCTGAGCGCCTCGCGCAGGGCGAGTTCGAGCACTTTCTTGGCGCGCGGCGTGAACGGGATCTGACCCGAAGTGACTTCTTCGCCGGAACCGACGATGCGAACGACTTGCGCGCGGACCCGTTCAACCGTGATGTCCAGTGACTCCAGCACCCGGGCCGCGAGGCCCTCTTCTTCGCGCAGCAGGCCGAGCAGGATGTGCTCGGTGCCGATGTAGTTGTGCTTGAGCGTGCGCGCTTCTTCCTGAGCGAGGACGACTACCTGGCGAGCGCGTTCTGTGAATCTCTCGAACAAAGTTCTTCTTCTACCTCAAACCTCTTGGGTTGGCCGAGTATCGGTGAATGTCGGCGGTTTTAGGCTGTATCTCAGTATAACGAGGCCCGTCCCCCGCCCTTCGGGCCTTGCCTGAAGCGCCGACCGCCCACTACCGGGGTCTCTGCCGCGATGGGAAAGCTGACTGAACGGGCCGGATCAGGTAAGGATCGGGTCCTAGGGCAGCTGACCCGTGATCGTGTCGATCAGGCTGTGCCAGGACTTGGCGAAGGACTCCTTGCCTTCGGTCTGCAGCCGGGCCGCGAGCTCGTCTTTGTCGTACCCGGCCGTGGCGTAGTCGGCGAGCACCTCTTCGGCAGCGCCACCGTCGGGTGCGATCGGAGCTCCGGTCACCCCGTGGTCGGCGTAAGCGAGCAGAGCGGCTTCCGGCATGGTGTTGACGGTGTTCGGCGCCCCGAGCGCCTCGATGTAGAGCACGTCGGAGGCCTCGGGATCCTTGGTTCCGGTGCTGGCCATCAGCAGGCGCTGCGTCATCGCGCCTTCGTTTGCGAGGCGCTGGCTGCGGTCGGAGGCGATCAGTTCGCGGTACGAGGCGTAGGCCTGCTGCCCGACCGCGATGCCGAGCTTCGCCCGCAGCTCGGCGGGAACGTCATCGATCACGGCGGCATCCCAGCGGCTGACGAACAGTGAAGCGACCGAATTCACGGCCGGGTTGAGGCCGGCTTCGATCCGGCGCTCCACCCCCTTCATGTAGGCGTCGGCGGCGGCAAGGTACTGGGTGGCATCGAACAAAAGGGTCACGTTGACCGGAATGCCGTTGAAGATCGCTTCTTCGATCGCCGGCAAGCCGGCTTCGGTCCCCGGGATCTTGATGAAGAGGTTTTCGCGGTCGGCCTTGGCGTGAAGGTCGGCCGCCTCTTTCGTTGTGCCGCCGGTGTCGTCGGCCAGAAGTGGTGAGACCTCGAGTGAAACGAAGCCGTCGACGCCGGCAGTCCGCTTGTAGGTGTCGTCGAACAGGTCGGCGGCGCGGCGCAGATCATCGATCGCGAGTTCGAAGAAAATCTGCTCCGGATCGGTTTCGTTCGCGGCGAGTTCGGCGATCTGCGCGTCGTAGTCGTGACCGCCCCCGATCGCCTTCTCGAAGATCGTCGGGTTCGAGGTCAGGCCGGTGACCGAAAGCTCGGCGATGTAGCGCTCGAGCGTCCCGTCGTCGAGCATCGCGCGCGTGATGTTGTCGACCCAGAGGCTCTGGCCCTGATCGTGAAGGTTCCTGTTGTTCTCGTTCATGCTTCGAGTCTAGTTCTTCATTGCCGGGAACAACACGACTTCCCTCAGTGACGCCGTGTTGGTCAGCATCATCACCAGGCGGTCGATCCCGAGGCCGACTCCGCCGGTCGGCGGCATTCCCTGTTCGAGCGCCTCGATGAAGGTCTCGTCGTACGGCTGGGCCTCTTCGTCACCGCGGTCGATCTCGGTCGCCTGTTGCTCGAAGCGGCGGCGCTGCTCGTCGGGGTCGTTCAGCTCAGTGAATGAGTTTGCGATCTCCACCCCGCCGATGAAGGCCTCCCAGCGTTCGACCACACCGGTCTTCTCGCGGTGCGCCTTGGCGAAAGGCGAGAGCTCGGCCGGATAGTCGAGGATGAAGGTCGGTTCGATCAGTTTCGGCTCGACCTGCTTCGAGAAAAGCGTGTCGACCAGCTTGCCCCAGCCCACCGTCTCGTCGAGCTCGACCTTCATCGCCGCGGCGAGTCCCTCGCGGGTCGTCTCCTTCTCGATGTCGATGCCCGACTGCTCGAGGATCGCGTCGCGGAGGGTCGTGCGGTGCCATTCGGGCGAGAGGTCGATCGTGCGGCCTTCCCGTTCGATCTCCGGCTTTCCGAGGACGGTCGTGGCGACTTCGGACACCATCGTCTCGAGGTCGGACGCGGTCTTTCCGTAGTCGGCGTACGCCTCGTACCACTCGAGCATCGTGAACTCGGGGTTGTGCTTCATCGAGATGCCTTCGTTGCGGAAATCCTTGCCGAGTTCGTACACCCGGTCAATGCCGCCGACCACGCAGCGCTTGAGGTAGAGCTCGGTCGCGATGCGCAGATAGAGGTCGCGGTCAAGCGCGTTGTGATGGGTCGTGAACGGCTTCGCCAGCGCTCCGCCGTAGAGCGGCTGCAGGACCGGAGTCTCGACCTCGAAGAAGCCGTGGTCGTCGAGCCAGCGCCGGGTCTCGGAAATGGTCCGGGCGCGGATCCGGAAGATCTCGCGGCTGTCTTCGTTGGCGATCAGGTCGAGTTCGCGCCGGCGGTACCGCGTCTCGGTGTCTTCGAGCCCGTGGAACTTGTCGGGCGGCGGACGCAGCGACTTGGCCAGGATCTGCCAGCTTTCGACCTCGATCGAGAGCTGGCCGCGGCGGGTGACGATGGCCCGGCCGTCGACGCCGAGGATGTCACCGAGGTCGAGGTCGTCGAGCAGAGCGAAAGCGTCCCCGAGGACATCGGCCTTGACGTGGAGCTGAATCTGGCCAGAGGCGTCCCGCAGGTCGATGAACGCCGCCTGCCCGTGGCCCCTGCGGGCCGCGACCCGGCCCGCCACCCGGTGCCGGACGTCGGTCTCGGTACCGGCTTCCAGGCCTTCGTGCCCGGTGAGCACAGTGGCGATCTCTTCGCGTCCTTCGAAGCCGTGCGGGAACGGGTCGACCCCCGCCGCACGCAGGCGATCCAGTTTCTGCCGCCTTTCGGCGAGCAGCGTGCTGACTTCTGGCTCGGTCACGGTCGAGCCATAGAGGTTCAGGCAGCTTCGATCTTGGTGATCTTGAACTGCTTCTCGAGACCCTTGGGCGCCGGGATCTTGACGATCTGGTTGACCTTGCCACCGATCAGCGCGGCGCCGATCGGGGACTCGGACGACAGCTTGCCACCGGCCAGGTCCGCTTCCGTCGAACCGACGATCTGGAACTTGCGCGAGTCCCCGGAATCCTGGTCCTTGATGTGGACGATCGATCCGAAACCGACCGAGCCGGTGTCCTTGGCGGCCTTCTCGACAACCGTGGAGCGGCGCAGACGCTCCTCGAGCTGGCTGATCTGGCCCTCGAGCTGGGCCTGCTCATTCTTGGCGTCGTCGTACTCGGCGTTCTCGGAGATGTCACCGAAATCGCGGGCTTCCCGGATCCTTTCGGACACTTCACGGCGGCGTACGGTCGAGAGATGCTCGATCTCTTCTTCAAGTTTTTTCAGGCCTTCAGGCGTGATTTCAGACGTGCGACTCACTGGCATCAACCTCTCTTGGGTGGCCGGCACCGACGGGTGCCAACCCTGCAAATAAGGCCCTGAATCAACGACCGGAAGGGCGTCGGCAGGGCAACGGAGTGCGCGATTATAACGATGCGGCCGATTTGGCCATGGACTCGTTCAGCGCTTCCGTGAATCGCTCGGGGTCTTCGATCTGCGGATAGTGGCCGATATCCGGAAAACGCACGACCGGCAGGTCGGGCCGGAGCTCGAGCAGACCGTCCAGAACCTCCGTCACCGCAACCGGATCCTCGAGGCCCCACATCAGCCGGAGGTCGCCGTTCCAGTTGCTGACCGCACCGTGCCAGCGGTCGGCGTAGATCACCCGTTCGTCCATGTAGGAGACGAGCTTGTGACCGAGGCGGTTGCCTTCGTTGTAGGTCATCAGGGACCAGTTGTCGGAGGCATCCTCGTTCGACACCGGGTGGCCGTCGGAAAAGACCGAAGCAAACTGTCGGCGGAAGAACGACTCGTTGGCGAAGCGGGCTGCCAATGGTCCGAGGGGACCGCGCAGCAGCTTCTGGGCGAGCGTCGGATTGGCCCGCTCGATCAGGATCGACCCGTTGAAAAGAAGTACTCCGGCCATCTCGAAAGTGAGCTCATCGGCGAGGTCGCGGGCCAGGAGCTCGGTCGCGACCGAGGTTCCGAGATCGTGCGCGCAGACGTAGACCGGCCCGCCCTTGCTGTACCGGTTGGCGAGCTCCTCGGTCAGGTCGGCCTGCCAGGACAGGGTGTAGGAATGGTCGCGCGGCTTGTCTGAGAGCCCGAAGCCGAGGAAGTCGAAGGCGAGGATGGCCCGGCCGGGCGACCGCTCGATCAGGTGCCGCCAGTCGTAGGAACTGGTCGGGAACCCGTGGAGCAGCACGAGCAGCGGTCCTTCGCCGTCCTGGTGGAAGACATGGATCGAATGGTCACGGAAGTCAGTCTGCTCGCCTTTAAGGCGCCAGGTCTCGACCCGCTCCGTGATGGTGTTCTGGCTCATACCGCCACCGCTTCTCCGTCGCGGATACCACGCACGATTTCACGGGCACGGTCGAGTCCCGCCGTCTGGCAGAGTTCGCTGCGCACCAGCTTCGGCACGTCGACCCGGTCGAGGTACCAGGGGTAGAACTTGCGCAGGTACCGGCCCGCCCGGTCCTCGCCCATGTGGTCTTCGGCGCAGTCGATCACCCACAGCAGTTCGTCCATGACTTCAGCCGGCTCCGGCGGATCGACCCGCTGGCCGGTCAGCTCGGCGAAGACCCAGGGATACCCGAGCGCGCCGCGGGCGATCATGACCGCGTCCGCACCGGATTCCTCATAGGCGATCCGGGCGGCCTCGGCCGTGCTCAGTCCCCCGGAGATGATCATCGGCACGTCGATCGCCCCGGTCAGCTCCCGCGCCATTTCGTAGTCCGGCTGACCCTTGTGGCCCTGCTTGGCTACCCGTGGATGGAAGCCGATCGCGGCTACCCCCGCCTCTTCGACCAGACGGACCGCGAGGTCGAAGCCCGACCGGTCACCGGGCATCAGGCCGGACCGTAGCTTCACCGTCACCGGCAGGCCGCTGCCGGCACGGGCGGCCCGGGCCAGGTCAAGGGCCAGTTCCGGGTCGGCCAGCAGCTCGGCTCCGGCACCGGTCTTCCTGACCTTCGGCACCGGGCAGCCCATGTTGATGTCGATCAGGTCGGCCCCGGACGCGGCGGCGATCCGTGCGCCGGATTCCATCGCCTCCGGGTCCTGCCCGAACAGCTGCATCGAGACCGGGTGCTCGTCCGGGTGGATGCGCATCAGCTCGTTCATCGTCTTCTCGTTGCCGTAGTGGAGGCCGAAGCTCGACACCATCTCCGAGACCGCGAGGCCCGCTCCGTATCGCCTTGCCTGGAGCCGCACGAACCAGTTGCCGATGCCGGCCAGCGGGGCGAGCAGGATGCGGTTCGAGATCCGGATCCCGCCGATCTCGAAGGGGTCGGTGAGTTCCGGCCGCTCAGCCACGGTTTCGCTCGTGGATGATGCGAAGGCCCTTGAGGGTGAGCAGCTCGTCGATCTCGGTGATCGTCTCGGTGTACGGCACGATGACCGAAGCGAGCCCACCGGTCGCGATGAATTTCGCGTTGCCACCGAGCTCGGCGTTGATCCGGCGGCCCAGTCCGTCGACCAGGCCGGCGAACCCGAACAGGACTCCCGACTGGATCGCCGTCCGCGAGTTTGTACCGATAGCCGCCTTCGGCCCATCGAGGTCGATCCGGGAGATTCGTGCGGCACGCTCGGTCAGTGCGGTCAGCGAGATCTCGACGCCCGGTGCGATCGCGCCGCCGAGGTAGGCCCCGTCAGCGGAGACTGCATCGAAGTTGATGCCGGTGCCGAAATCGACACCGACGCAGACGTCGCCGATCTGATCGTAGGCGGCGATCGCGTTGACCAGCCGGTCGGCGCCGACCTCGGTCGGGTTGTCGATCTCGATCGCCATCCCGGTCTTGACGCCGGGGCCGACCAGCAGGCAGTCGACCTCCAGATAGCGCTCGGCAAGCTGCCGGTATTCGTTGCCGAGAGGCGGCACCACCGAAGAGACGACGATGCCCTCGAGGTCGGAGAAGCCGACGGCGCGCAGCTCCATCAGGCCGGACAGGCGTTCGGCCAGCTCGTCACCGGTTGCCCCGGCGCGCGTCTGGAACCGCCAGTGCTCGGCGAGCTCTTCGCCGCGGAAAGCACCTACGTGGGTCTGTGTATTTCCTACGTCAATAGCTAAAAGCATGGGTAGGCAGTGTGGCAGGAGTGGGCCGTACGGGGGATGTTGCGGCGCCGCCTCCTAGACTGCCCCTCATGGACCAGGCCAAGCTCTACAACATCCCGGCATCCCACCCGGTATTCACGACGGCGCTGATGCTCGATTCCAAGTCGATCCCCTACAAGCGGATCGATCTGCTTCCGGTGGTCCACAAGGCGGTGCTCAAGGGCCTCGGTTTCCCCGGGGTGACGGTCCCGGCGCTGAAGATCGACGGACGGAAGGTCCAGGGAACCGTGGCAATCGCGCGTGAGCTGGACCGGGTCCGGCCGGAACCGCCGCTGCTTCCGGAAGACCCCGCCCTCCGGGCACAGGTGCTCGAGGCCGAGAAGTTCGGTGACGAGGAACTCCAGCATCCGATCCGGCAGATCCTCTGGTGGCTGCTCAAGCGGAACAGCAAGCCGATGGTTTCCTATCTCGAGGGTTCGCACACCGGAATACCAATTCCCCTGGCGGCCAAGACCGCCTGGCCACTGGTCGAAGCAGAGGTTCGGTTCAACAACGCAACCGACGAAAACGTGAAGGCGGGTCTCGCCGGCCTGCCGGATCAGCTCGACCTGCTCGACGCCTGGATCACCGAAGGCGTGCTGGGCGGCGAGCAGTTGAACGCGGCCGACTTCCAGGTGGCCACTTCGATCGCGCTGGCGATGACCGTCGACGACCTCAGGCCCTCGATCGAGAACCGGCCGATCGGCAAGCTCGCCAACCGGGTGATTCCGCACTACCCGGGTGAAATGCCGCCCGGCCTGCCCGCCGCATGGCTCGCCCCGCTGAGGTCCTAGGACCCGAGACTTCCGGCCTGCCCGACGGCATCGTCGCCGTCGGGCAGCTCTTTTAGAGCCGTATCGAGACGCCTGCCTGAAGGTGTCTCCAGGTCTGGATTCAGCTCGAGCAGTGGGACGAGGACGAATCGGCGGCTCGTGACTTCACGATGAGGCAGGGTGAGGCGCTCCGATTCGAACTCGATGTCGCCCAGCAGCAGCAGGTCGATGTCGATCTCCCGCGGGGAGTGCCGGGGCAGCCCCGTTTCGCGACCCCGCTCTGCCTCGACTGCCTTCAGTACGTCGAGCAGGGCTTCCGGCTCGAGGTCGGTGGTCACCCGGACCGCCGCGTTGAGAAAGTCGGGCTGGTCGAGAATCTCGCCGACGGGCTCGGTCTCGTACGCCGACGAGACCGCTTCGATGAGCAGCCCGTGCGCTTCGAGCGACCGGATGGCGGCGTTCAGGTGTCCGTACCGGTCACCGATGTTCGAGCCGAGGCCGAGATAGGCGGTCCGCCCTGCCATTGGGATTGCGGCTACTCGTTGCCCGGTTCGGGTTCGCGCCGGAGGATCAGTTCTACAGCCGCATCGTCCATGACCGTCGGGACCGGCGGCTCAGGCTTGGCGGCCCGGATGCGCACCATGCTCACGTTGAAGGTCTCGAGGAACCGCCCGGCGATCACCGCGGTCAGGCGCTCCAGCGTCATGTAACTCGTTTCGGTCGCGATCTCGACCAGGTACTCGGTCACGGATCCGTAGTCGATGGTGCCGGAGAGCTCGTCAGTTTCGGTCGCTCCGCAGTCGAGGAGGGTGAGGTCGACGTCGAAAACCATCCTCTGCCCCACCTGGCGCTCGGCTTCGGTCACGCCGTGGTTGGTTCGCACCGAGACACCACGGAGTTCGATCGTGACCATTGGATTGTGCTGGCTGGAGAACGGCATGCCAAAAACCTACTCGCCACCGTTGGTTCCGGCGGAGATCGCCGTCGCGACCCGCAGCGCCTGGACCACAGGACCCACGTCGTGAACCCGCACCATCGCCGCTCCGCCGGCCTGAGCCTGCAGGCAGGCGGCGATCGTACCGCCGAGCCGATCGTCCTCCGAGGAGCCGTCGATCTTGCCGATGAAGGCCTTGCGCGACGGGCCGACCAGGACGGGCATGCCGGTCGTCGTGAATTCCCCGGTTGCTGCGAGCAGGGCGAGGTTGTGCTCGAGCGTCTTGCCGAACCCGATTCCCGGATCGATCCAGATGCTTTCCCGGTCGATCCCGGCCGCAACCGCCAGGTCGGCTCGCTCGAGCAGGAAATCCCGGACCTCAGCCACGACATCACCATAAGTCGGGTCGTTTTGCATCGTCCGGGGAGTACCAAGCATGTGCATCAGGGCGACCTCCACACCGCGCTCGGCGCAGAGCGAGGCCATGTCGCCGTCTCCGCGGAGACCGGTCACGTCGTTGACGATCGACGCCCCGCGGTCGATTGCGGCCGCCGCGACGGCGGCCTTTGCCGTGTCGATCGAGAGCGGAACCGTGCCGGCCAGGCCTTCGACGACCGGAACGATGCGGCGGAGCTCCTCATCGGCAGACACGGCTTCGGCACCGGGACGGGTCGATTCACCTCCGATGTCGAGAACGTCCGCCCCCGCCTCGACCAAAGCCCGGCCATGAGCAATCGCCTTGTCGGCGTCGAAGAACTCGCCCCCGTCAGAAAACGAGTCAGGCGTGACGTTGACGATCCCCATGACTTTCATGACCGAGACTCTACGTCGGGACGACATCAAAGCGATTCTGTGCCGCGTTTTGCGTATATGGGACAACAACGCGGCGCAGAACCTTGACCTATTCGGCTCTGAGGATCTCCGACGCAGCCCGTCGGCCCGCCTGGATCGCCCCTTCCATGTACCCGGCCCACTCGCTCGCCGTTTCGGCGCCGGCCCAGTGGAGCGGCCCGATCGCCTCGCGCAGCGCCGGGCCATGCGAAGTCCAGGCACCGGGCGGCAGGTACCCGCCGTAACAGCCGCGAGACCATTCGTCAGCCGCCCAGACCTTGTCCACGTAACGCTCGGGGGTGGCAGCTTCCGCACCGAAGAGCCGGGTCAGGCAGTCGGCGACCAGCTGTTGGCGGACCGGCTGCGGCAGGTCGCCGACGTCGCGGGCCGCCTTGCCTTCGAGAAACGCCAAAAGGACGCCCGGACTGCCGTCGGGCGGTGAGTTGTCGAAGACCACCGATACCGGTCCGTCGGCGCTGGTCGCCTGACCGGAGAACCCCCGTTCACGCCAGAACGGTTCCGGGTAGATCGACATCGTCTTGATCACGCTGCCCTGGATCATCCGCTGGGTCAGCCCGTCCCGGATCGCCGGCAGGGCGGGCTCGTAGCTGATGCGGCCGGCCAGCACCGGTGGCAACGCCACCACGACTTCGTCCGCGGTCACCCGCAGGCCGTCGGCGAGGACCATGATCCGGTCGCCCGACCAGAGGATCCGCCGGACCGGGCATTCCAGGCTGACCGGCCGGGCCAGCCCTTCGGCAAGCCGTTTGGAGATCAGCTGGGTTCCGCCGAGCACGCGTGAGTCCTGGGCGCCGCCCGCGGTGTCGAGCAGCAGGTCGAGTGAACCAGCCGAACGCACGTAAAAGAGCATGTGGAGCATCGATACGTCCTCGGGTTCGGCCGCCCAGACGGCTTCGATCGCCAGACGCATCAGGTCACGGGCCGCGGCCGTGCGCACGTGCCGGCGCATCCAGGTGTCGAAGGTCATGCGGTCGAGGTGGGCGAGCTCCGAATCCCAGGGCTTTTCGGGGTCGACCTTCGCGGCGAGGCTGCCGATCCGCTTGAGCGCCAGTCCGACCTCAGCCAGGGCCACCGGATTCACCTTGGGAATGGTGCCGCCGTACTGCCTGACCTTGCCTTTGCGTTCGATCAGGTTGAGCCCTTCACCGAAGGTGGGAAACGTTTCCAGGCCGAGTTCGGGGATCAGCTCAAGGATCCGGTCCTGGCCGGGACCGACCCATTGGCCACCCAGCTCAACGATCTTGCCGTCCCCGATCGGCTCGTTGACGGTCCTTCCTCCAACCCGGTCCCGGGCCTCGATGACGGCGACGTCGACACCCTCGGCCTCGAGGGCCCGCGCAGCACTGAGACCGGCGAGGCCGGCTCCAATGACGGCAACATCAGTTTCGAGGGACTCCACGGTGGCAGGGTATTCGGTCTACCGCGGACAAATCAGCCCCAAGAGCCATCGAGATACGGAAAGTTCGTGATTATCGACCACTTTTCGTATCTCGCCGCCGTTTTTTAGGCCTACGAGACTCGGCCTTTTCGGTTCTCTGATGAGGGTGGTTCACGGCGGAGGCTCTAGGTGCCGCTGGCGAGGAGTAAGCGAAGGTGCCGAAGGGGGCGCACTTTTGTGCGTTCCCAAGGCTCCGAGCGTCGACGAAGCTCAGCGGTGCATAGAGGCCCGCCGTGGGCCGCCCGCCAACCGACGAACTAAGCGTCGTCGGAGCGGATGTCTGTCATGCCGCCGGCGTAGCCCGGACGGGGCGGTCCTGGCTCGGGGGACGGGTCGTTCGAAGGCGTGTGGACCGGTTCGGGTTCGGACGGGAAGTCCGGTTCCGGCTCTGTCTCGGATTCGGGCGGGAAGACTTCCTCTTCGCTGGCGCCGTCGATCAGCTTTTCGAACTGGTCGGCGTCGATCGTTTCGCGGACCAGAAGAATCTCCGAGATCCGGGTGAGGTCGTCGCGGCGCTCATCGAGGATTTCGCGGGCGGTCTGGTGGGCGCCTTCGACGATCCGGCGGATCTCGTCGTCGATCTCACGGGCGATCTCGTCGGAGTAATCCGGCTCGGATCCCATCTCGCGGCCGAGGAACGGCTGGCCGCGGTCGTGGCCGAAGACCCGGGGGCCGAGTCGTTCGGACATGCCGAAGCGCATCACCATCTGTTTGGCGGTGGCCGTCACCTTCTCGAGGTCGTTCGAGGCTCCGGTGGTGATTTCGTCGAACACGATTTCTTCGGCAGCGCGGCCACCGAGGGTCATCGCCATCGTCTCGCTGAGCTCGGCCCTCGAGGTGAGGAACTTGTCTTCGGTCGGCAGGGAGATCGTGTAGCCGAGCGCCTGGCCACGGCTGATGACGGAGACCTTGTGGACCGGGTCGCAGTTCGGCAGCAGGTGGCCGACGATCGCGTGGCCCATCTCGTGGTAGGCCGTGATCTTCCGTTCCTTCTCCGACATGATGCGGGTCTTCTTCTCGGGCCCGGCGACCACGCGCATTATGCCCTCTTCGAGCTCCAGCATCGTGATCTCTTTCTTGGCCGAGCGGGCCGTCAGCAGGGCGGCTTCGTTGATCAGGTTCGAGAGGTCGGCACCGGTGAATCCGGGGGTCTGGCCGGCCAGCGCGTCGAGGTCGATCTCGCCGGCGAGCGGCTTGCCGCGGGAGTGGACTTCGAGGATCTTCTTGCGGCCGAGGCGGTCGGGACGGTCGACCGCGACCTGGCGATCGAAGCGGCCGGGCCGGAGCAGGGCCGGGTCGAGGATGTCGGGCCGGTTGGTGGCGGCAATCAGGATGATGTTGTCCTTGACCTCGAAGCCGTCCATCTCGACCAGCAGCTGGTTGAGGGTCTGCTCGCGCTCGTCGTGACCGCCACCCGTGCCGGCACCACGGTGACGACCGACCGCGTCGATCTCGTCCATGAAGATGATGCAGGGGGCACTCTGCTTAGCCTGCTCGAAGAGGTCGCGGACGCGGCTGGCACCGACACCGACAAACATCTCGACGAAGTCCGAACCGGAAATCGAGAAGAACGGCACGCCGGCCTCACCGGCGACGGCCCGCGCGAGCAGGGTCTTGCCGGTCCCGGGAGGTCCGTAGAGCAGCACGCCCTTGGGGATGCGGGCCCCGAGAGCCTGGAATTTCTTAGGTGTCTGCAGGAACTCCTTGATCTCGTGGAGTTCTTGGACCGCTTCGTCGGCGCCGGCGACGTCCTTGAAGTTGATTTTGGGGGCGTCGACGGCCATCTTTTTGGCTTTCGACTTGCCGAAGCTCATCACTTTCGAACCGCCACCCTGCATCTGGTTCATCAGGAATATCCAGAAGCCGATGAACAGCAGGAAGGGCAGGACGTAAGTGAGCATCGAGAGAATCGAACTTCCACCGGTGCCCTTGACGGTGGTTTCGACCTTGTTCTGGTCGAGCTGGTTGAGAAGGCTCTGCTCGGTGTTGTTCGGGTAACCCGTCTCGAACTTCTCGCCGCTCTCGTCACCACTGCCGGCCGCCGGGTTCTCCTCGACTTCGAGCGAGTTGTCTTTCGTCTTGATCGTGACCGACTTGATTTCGCCCTTGTCCACCATGGACAAGAACTCGGTGTAGGTCGGTGGTTCGGGCCCCTCGTCAGGGCTGATCACCCGCTGGGCAACGAAGGCCAGGATGACCACCAGAAGTATGGGAAATGCGGCGCTCTTGAAAAACCGTTTCAAAGTAAGTTGGATCGCTTTCTGTTTCAGCCTCGCCGGAATCTCCGGACCATGCGGCCGAAAGGTCAGACTAGCAGGGAGATACCGGCGCCCGTTCCCAATTACAGAGTCGGAACCGCGTCCTACAGGGTCGGGACCGAGTCTTCCGGGAGCGAAGCGACATACTCGAGGTTGCGGTAACGCTGGGCGTGATCGAGCCCGTAGCCGACGACGAAGGTGTCCGGGATCTCGAAACCGGTGTACCTGATCGGCACTTCAACCTGGCGCCGTTCCGGTTTGGTCAGCAGTGAACATACCTCGAGACTGGCCGGATCACGTGCCCGGAGCGTACGCATCAGGTAGTTCAGGGTGAGCCCGGAATCGACGATGTCCTCGACGATCAGCACGTCCCGCCCGGTGATCGAGTCGTCGAGGTCCTTGAGGATGCGGACCACTCCGGACGAGTCACGGGAAGAGCCGTAGCTGGAGACGGCCATGAAGTCGATCTCGCAAGGTACCTCGAGTTGACGCAGCAGATCGGCGATAAAGACAACGGCGCCGCGCAAGACCC
This sequence comes from Solirubrobacterales bacterium, assembly GCA_038256675.1. Lineage (GTDB taxonomy): Bacteria > Actinomycetota > Thermoleophilia > Solirubrobacterales > 70-9 > 67-14. The sequence goes on from JBBSKC010000052.1 coordinate 15,296, forward strand.
CGACCATCACCAGATCCTTGCCAGCGTAGTCGCGGCTGATCTCCGACCCGAGCTCCTGAATCCTGCGTTCCAATTGTTCCGAGGAGATCAGTACCTCCCCGACGCTGGCTTCCATATGCGCCCAGTCTATGTCCGGGCGGCGCTCAGGCGGACCGCCGCAGTCGTCTCGGAGCGCAGACGGTGCCGGTGCGCGACCGCCAGTCCGGCGACCCAGACCACTTCTCTGCCGGAAACGAAGACCGGAACCCGGCCGCGCTCGGACCGTGGGACGCCGGCATCGGTGAACAGGTCCTGGAGAGTCTTGCTGCCGACCATGCCAAGGGGCTGGATCCGGTCTCCCGGCTGCCATCCCCTCACGGTTAGAACCGCAGCCAGTCCGGCGCCATCCAGGGTGGCCACGTCCGGTCCCGTCGCCTCGAAGGGCGGATCGAGCGCAGCCGCACTGATCGCCCAGCCGGCCCAGATAGCGCTGTCCCCGAGGTTGACTTCGACGGCGGGGTCCTTCCTGGAGCCAGCGGCGGTCCCACCCTTCTCGATCGCAACGGTCCCGGCTTCCATCCGCAGCCGGTGGCCCCGGCCGAGGTCGAGCGAACCTCCCTCGGACCGTTCGGCAAGGCGCCAGGCCTCGGCCGCCCATTCAATCGATACCGGAACCGGTTCTCCAGTCACCCGTTCCGCGAGGGCCCGGATCGTCAGCCGGCGCAGCGCGGGATGCAGGTCCTTCAGGGCAGCAGCCGGCAACCGCCCGTCCTCCCCGAGTTCGCGGTCGAGCAGGTCTCGCGCGAGACTTTCGAGAAACTCGCCCTCCTCGATCAGCTCGGCCCGGGTCCGGACGAGGTTGACCGCGGCGGCCGGATTGATCTGCTCGAGCACGGGCAGGATCTCGCGGCGGATGCGGACGCGGGCAAACGATGAATCTTCGTTCGAGATGTCGTCGGCGAAGCCCAGACCCGAGTTCATTGCCAGATCCCTGGTCTCGGCCCGGGTCAGGCCGATCAATGGCCGGACGATCCTGCCGCTGGCCGGCTTCATCGCCCCCGCAGCCCGGCGCCCAGGCGAGACGGCCAGGCGGTAGATCACGGTTTCGGCGACGTCGTCCTGCGTATGACCGACCGCGATCCAGTCGGCGCCGCGCTCCTCCCGCAGCTCTTCGGCGGCGGCGTATCGCAGTTCCCGAGCCCAGCCCTGAACGTTTCCATGGGGCTTCCCGGTCCGGCGGACGACGAGTTCCACCCCGAGCCGCAGGCAGGCGGCCTCACAGACCGCTTGGTCGGCGTCGGACGCCGCCCTCAGTCCGTAGTTCAGGTGGAG
>JBBSKC010000053.1:0-16402 GCA_038256675.1 Solirubrobacterales bacterium
GTTCTGAGGGCCTGGCCACTGGGGTCAGTACACCGAGGGAGGCGTTGACGGTCAGGTCCCGCGCGACGCAAGCCCGTGAATCAGGTCAGGTCCGGAAGGAAGCAGCCTTAAGCGGAAACTACGGGTGCCGCGGGTTAGCCTGACTTGAGCCGAACTCGATGGATACGCCCGGTAGCTTTTTTTCGACGAACGGTGCACGGTCCACTTTTTCTCTTGGGGAGAGCGTTCATGGTGGCAAGGGGAGGGGGTGTCGCGTCCTCGCCGGGACGACGGCTCCGGGCGGACACCCCCTCCCCTTGTGGTGACAGCCGGTGATGGACAAGCCCTCTGGCAAACTTGTTCCATGGATCGAACCTGGAACGTTTACCTGGCTGGCGAAATCCACTCCGGATGGCGGGAGGAGGTTGCCTCGACTTGTGAGGGTCTTCCAGTCGTCTTCACATCTCCGGTGACCGACCATCCTGCCTCTGATTCGGCTGGGACCGGGACGCTCGGCGACGAGTCCGAGAAGTTCTGGGCTGACCACAAGGGTGCCGGCGTCAATTCGATCCGCACTCAGACCATGATCGGTGACGCCGACGTCATCGTGGTGCGATTCGGCGACAAGTACCGCCAGTGGAACGCCGCCTTCGACGCCGGTTACGCGTCGGCCCTCGGCAAGCCGGTCATCACCCAGCACGACACCGAGCTCGACCACGCCCTCAAGGAAGTCGATGCGGCCGCCCGCGCGACCGCCCGCACGCCGGAACAGGTCGCCGCGGTTCTGCGTTACGTGATCACCGGCGAACTCGCCTGACTTCAGTCGAAAACTTTCTCCAACGCAAGGTGGTCCCAGATGTCGACGCAGCCGGAAATGCTTTCGGGCGTTTGGTCGGTGGCGGGTCCCCTGAACCGATCCGCATCCCAGCATCCGCTCCAGCCGACATCAACCCTGTAGCGAGTCATCGCATTGTCGCCTTCAATCGCGCACACCCATTCGCTGTCGGGACCCTTCCGGCACTCACCGCTGGAACTCCGGATCGAGTGACCCAGCGAGTCACCGTCAAGGCCGATCAATGGTGTCGGGCGGGCAGAGAACAGCAGCGCCGCACCCGCGAGCACCACGAAAGCGATCAGCAGGCCGATCGCCACCTTCGCAAGGGTGCCCATGGCTCAGCCGGCCAGGCAGCTCGTGTAGAGCTTCCAGGACCGGTTCTCGGCGACCGGGTAGAAGCCCGGCGGCGGCTTGGTCGCCGCCCTTCCCGGCTCGCCCGGATCGAGGATGAAGTTCTCGACCGTGAACTGCCTGGCGGGGGCAAGAAAGAAGCCGGACTCCGGCTGTTCATCGGCGGCGGCGACACTGACCACGTCCGACGGCCTGATGTCGAGCCAGAAGGCGAGGCGGGGAACGGCCCGGTGGTTCGGCACAGAGATCGGCAGGCAGTCCTCGACGCTGGTTCCACCGGGGATGAGGTCGCTGGGAGTATTGAAGGCATCGCCGTCGACCAGCGCCTCGAGGTCACGCTCGACCAGGCTCTGGTCGGTCAGGTCGCGGTCGACCTTGCTGAGCAGGTCGTACTGGTTCGGCAGCCAGACGAGGTAGAGCAGTACGACCAGAACGGCGATCACCTGCCACGGCCGGCGCCAGCGGCTGTCGTCTGGAAGGAGGCGCCAGCCGAGGACCGAGGTCGCGGCAAAGATCGCGAGGATCGAAGCGGCGAGCATTGTGTAGCGGGGGATGATCGCGAGGCCCGAGGCGCCCATGATCGCGAAGGCGACCAGCGCCAGGACGGCACTGATGACCCCGAGGGTCGCCCGTCTCGGCATCGTGACCAGGCAGAGCACGACCCCGACGAAAGCCCCGACCATGCCCGGCCACTGGAGCACTTCCCCGAGCCGGCGCGGTCCGTAGATGATCACGTCGAGCGGGCCCGTGTCCCGTTCCAGGGTGTCGACCGTCTCCCGGGTGCCGGTGAACGAGTAGAGCGCGCTGCCGGTTGTGATCAGGTCGAAGAGCAACCAGATCACCGGTCCCGACGCGGTCAGGCATGCCATCAGGATCAGGTTGCGATCGATGCCGCCTTCGCGCAGCTTGACGCCGGGTAGACGCTTCCCTTCGGCGGGTGGGGTGAGGTCGAGAGCGAGGTAGAGGAAGTAAAAGCCGGCGAACAGCCACGCCTCGGGACGCAGCAGGCCGGCCAGGGCCAGGAGCAACAGCACGGGCCAGCCGGCCTTCGGTTTCCGGGTCTCGATCAGCAGTGCCGCGAGGCAGAGCGCCATGTACGGCAGGTCGATGTAGGCCCGGAGTCCGTTGCTGAGCACCGGAGCACTGGTCATGACGAGGAAAGCGGCGACACCGCCGATCGCGCGGTCGAACCACGCAGAACCGAGCTTGTAGACGAGCCAGGCCAGGAGGCCGAGGCTGAGGTAGGCGATCAGGATTGAGACGGTGATCGATCCGTCACCCAGCGGCGCGAACACGGCGCCCAGCAGGTCGTAGAGCGGGTGGGGGGTCGGCGCGAGCGGGGCGCCGTAGTCCGGGCTCATGCCTTCGAAGATCTCCCGGCCCCAGAGCAGGTAGTAGATGGTGTCGTAGTTGGGGAAACCGCGCGGGAAGATCAGCAGCAGGATCGCTGTGATTCCCGCGATGAAGGCGAGGGGTTCTCCCCAGGTGCGAAGTCGTCTCGAAGGCTGCATTCCCGGCATTGTTTCGTGAAAGGGGAACGTCAGTCGGTACGGCTAGACTGGATTCTCTCCCGATGAGCGAAGCCACCTCTTTATATAGGCGACATCGACCCGGATCTTTCGATCAGGTGGTCGGTCAGCGCCATGTCGTGCGGACGCTCTCGAACGCGATTCAGCGCGACCAGATCCATCACGCCTACCTCTTCGTCGGCTCGCGGGGCACCGGCAAGACTTCGATGGCGAAGATCCTCGCGGCATCGCTCAACTGTGAGAACGGCGGGCCGACCCTGACCCCTTGTGGCGTCTGCGAGTCCTGCCGCTCGGTCGCGGCCGGCACCTCGGTCGACGTGATCGAGATGGACGCCGCCTCGAACCGCTCAGTCGACGACATCCGCGGACTCCGGGACCGGGTCGCCTTCGCGCCGACCGCCGGCAGCTGGAAGGTCTACATCCTTGACGAGGCGCACATGCTGACCAAGGAGGCCTGGAACGCGTTCCTCAAGACCCTCGAGGAACCGCCGCCAAACACGATCTTCATCCTCGCCACGACCGAGGCCCACAAGGTGATGCCGACGATCGCCGACCGCTGCCAGCGCTTCGACTTCCAGCGGCCGTCGATGGAGATGCTCTCCGAAGTACTCAACCGGGTTGCGGTGGCGGAAACGATCGAGATCGAGCAGCCAGCCGTCTCGATGATTGCGCGTTCCGCTTCCGGCAGCTTCCGCGATGCCCTCGGCACGCTGGACCAGCTCGTCGCCTACAGCGGCAAGACGATCGAGCTGAACGACGTGCTCGAACTGCTTGGTGCCGCCGACGCCGATCTGCTCTTCGGCGTGGTCGACGCGATCGTCGCCTCCGACCCGAAAGCAGTACTCGCCCAAGTCGAGACCATGGCCCAGAGCGGGCGGGACCCGGCACGCTTCGCCCGGGACATGCTCGGCCACCTGCGGGTCCTGCTGGTCACCCAGACCACGGGCGAGATCCCCGAGGCCCTCGCGGTCACCGCGACCGACGCCCCGCGCCTCGCCGCCCAGGCGCACGCGATCGGACCGGCCACGCTGATCCGGACGATCGACGAGCTCGCGGCTGCCCTGACCACGATCCGCGAAGGCGACGAAGCCCGCCTGGCGGTCGAAGTGGCGCTGCTCAAGGCGGCCCGGCCTGACCTCGACCCTGGCGCCGAAGGCCTGATGCGGCGGATCGAGAAGCTCGAGCGCTCGGGGGTGCCGGTCCCCGGGCCCGATCCGGGTGATCCCGGCCCCGGCGGCCAGCACGAGACGGTCGTCGAGTCACCGACCGTCGATCCCGAACCGGTCCCGGCCGATGCGCCGCCCATGGCGGCAGCACCCGAGCCGGTGTCCGTCATCGAGCCGGAACCCGAACCGGCCCCGTCCGCGGACGACCTCGACCTCGAAAAACTCAACCAGATCTGGCCGACCGTCCTCGAAGCGCTGCGCGCCGGCGGGTCCGGCCCGACCGCGTCTTACTTCGAAGGCACGCGGCCGGTCGGTGCCGGTGCCGGCAAGGTCGAGATCGGCTTTCCGCCCGAGTCTTCGTTCAATCGCCGGAACGCCGAGAAGACGGAGCGGCGCCAGCAGCTGATGGCGGCGCTGCTCACGGTCACCGGTGAAGAACTCGAAGTCGCCTACGGCGAACTGGATGGCTCTGCTTCGAGCGGGGATTCGTTCGGGCAGAGCAGCGACACGGTCGGCGAAGACGAGTTCGTCGAGAAGGTCAAATCGGAATTCAACGCAGAGGAGGTCATCTAATGGCACGTAAAGGAATGGGTGGAATGCCCGGCGGTATGGACATGAACGCCCTGCTCAAGCAGGCCCAGCAGATGCAGACCGACATGGTGGAGGCCCAGGAGGCTTTGAAGGACGAAGAAGTCGAGGCGAGCGCCGGCGGTGGCATGGTCAAGGTGACCATTTCCGGTGACCTGGTGATCAAGGACGTCACGATCGATCCGGATGCGGTCGATCCGGAAGATGTCGACATGCTCGCCGACATGGTGCAGGCAGCCGTCAACGAAGCGATCCGCTCGGCTCAGGAACTGGCCGCCTCGAAGATGCCCGATATGCCGGGCATGCCAGGTATGGGTGGCCCCGGCCTCCCCGGTGGATGAGCGAAGGACCCGCACCACTAAGTCGCCTCACCGCCGAGCTTTCCCAGCTGCCCGGCATCGGCCGGCGCACGGCCCAGCGCCTCGCTTTTCACATCCTGCGCAGCGATGACGCTTCGGTGCGAAGCCTGTCCGAGGCGATCATCGAGGTCAAGGAGAAGGTCGGTCTCTGTGAGATCTGCTTCAATCTCGCCGAAGGACCGCAGTGCCGGATCTGCGAGGACCACTCCCGCGACGAGAATCTCATCTGCGTGGTCGAGGAACCGGCCGACGTGATCCCGATTGAGCGGACCCACGAATACCGCGGCCGCTACCACGTCCTCGGCGGAGCCTTGTCCCCGATCGACGGCATCGACGAAGGCGACCTTCGCATCAGCGAGTTGCGTCAGCGGGTCACCGCCGGGGGCATCACGGAAGTGATCCTCGCGACCAACCCGACCACCACGGGCGAGGCGACGGCAATCCACATCGCCGACCTGCTGCGCAGCCAGGTCAGCGTGACCCGGCTGGCGGCAGGACTACCGGTCGGAGCCGACCTTGAGCACGCCGACGAAGTCACTCTCGGGCGGGCGATGGCCGGTCGCCGTACCCTGGAATAGAAACCCCGGGCTACTTGGGGCTGCGCAGCAGCGCCACTTGACGGCACCTGGCGAGCAGGGTTCCATCCCGGCTCCACAGCTCTCCGTCTTCACTGAAATGACCGTCGTGGGCTTCGTCCGCCATCAGGCGGACCAGTACCCAGTCAGCCGCCTCCGATCCCGGCACCGGCAGTTCGCGGGGGAAGTGGACCGTGTATTCAAGGGTCGGCGCGAAGACGCGTTCAGTCAGCGTCACGAAAGGCGCGGGGAACCAGACGTCGAGCATCGCCGCCGCGAGAACCGCGGTCATCGGCTGCTCGTCCTTCAGCTTCATCCAGCCTCCGGTCTCGGCCCGGGGGCCACCGCCGAAAGCTTCGCCGCCGATCACCGGCACGGCGCGGTACTGAGTGAAGACCGCCACCGGAGCTTTGGCGGTGTCGAGTTCGAGGCCGCCTTCGGGTGAAGGCACCGACGGCATCTTCGAATGGTTGAAGGAAGGGCCGACGCGCTCGGCGGAAAAGACCGCCATCGCCTTGGCTTCGGTCTCGCCGTCCTGCATCAGGCGGGCCGAGACGAAGGTGGTCGAGTGACCCTGCCGCTCGATCTTCACGTCGACTTCGGCTTCACCGATCGAGGGGGCGCTGAGGAAGTGGACCGACAGCGAGCGCGGCGGCTGGACAGTCTCGCCCTCGGTCAGGTCGGCCGTCATCTCGCTCATCGCCTGCAGCATCAGTGCGGCCACGTAGCCGCCGTTCGGACCGGGACCGATCCACCAGCGGTCGTTCAGTTCGACCCGGTAGCGCCCGGGGGCGATCTCTATCGCTGCGGTGTCGGTTTCGAAGTCGGTCATCGTTCTCGTTTTCATTGTTTCGGTTCCGGGGAGGTCGGCGCATTGGTCTCGGAGATCCCCCAGCGGTCGTGGAATCGCCGGAGCGGTCCCGGAGCCCACCAGTTGCGGCTGCCGAGGAGTTCCATGAGGGAGGGGACGAGCAGAGCGCGGATTATCGTCGCATCGATCAGGACGGCGAGGGCGGTGCCCAGGCCGAGTTCCTTGATGAAAACGATCTCGCCCGCCGCAAAGGCCCCGACAGCGATCGCGAAGAGCAGGGCCGCGGCGGTGACGATGCGGCCCGTCCGCTCGAGACCGACCGCGACCGCCTCCGAATCGGAGATGCCCGAATCGCGGGCTTCCTTGATCCGCGAGAGCAGGAACACGGCGTAATCGGTGGAGAGGCCGAAGGTGATCGCGAGGATCAGGATCGGCGTCGACTGGTCGATGCCACCGGGCGGTTCGAAGTCCAGCAGACCGCTGAGGTTGCCGTCCTGGAAGATCAGGGTGAGGAGACCGAAGACCGCGCCCAGAGTGAGCACGTTCATCAGCAGGGACTTGACCGGCAGCACCACCGAGCCGGTGAACATGAAGAGGATGAGCAGGGTCGCGATCACGATGATCAACAGCGCGATCGGAAAGTGCTGCTTCAGGCTGGTCTGGAAGTCAAGGAAACGCGCCGTGTCGCCGGTCACCTGGACTGCCACTCCCGCCGGCGACGGCTGGTCCCGGAGGGTGTCGACCATGGTCTGGGTCGGGTCCTCCATGTAGCCAGCCCGGGTGGTCCCTTCGATCAGCGTGATGCCCCCGGGCAGGCGTTGCGGCGGATCTACCGAGACGATGTTCGGCGAGGCCTCGATCTGGCGGATCAGTCCCTCGACCGACTTCTCGTTGCCATCGGCGACCACCCTGACCCGTTCGGAGTTGCCGCCGGGGAAGTCGTCTTCGAGTGTTTCCTGGACCACACGGGAACTGGCTTCCGGCGGCAGGATTCCGGCGTCTACCGGGACGAACTTCATGTCGAAGGCAGGCAGCGCCACGACGATCAGAAGCAGGGTCGTGATCGCCGCAATGGGCCCCGGCCGCTTCATCACGAACCGGGACAGCCGGTACCAGAAGCCCTCCTGGCTGGAACTGGCTTCCTGACGCTCGCGGCGCTGGAGGAACTTCGGTGACAGCGAGTTGACCCGGTTGCCGAGCAGGGTCAGCACCGCTGGCAGCACGGTAAGGGCCACGACCGCCGAGAGCACCGAGACGAGCAGGCCGCCGAGTCCCATCGAGTAGAGGAACCGCTGGGGGAAGATCAGCAGGGCGGCCATCGAGGCGGCGACCGTCATCGACGAGAAGAAGACGGTGCGCCCGGCGGTGTTCATGGTGCGTTTCATCGCCGGCAGCCCCGGACCGCTGACCGCGATCTCCTCCCGGTAACGAGAAACGATGAAGAGGCTGTAGTCGATCGCCAGGCCCAGCCCCAGCCCGGTCGTCAGATTGAGCGCAAAGACCGAGATCGATCCGACCTCGGCCCCGATCCGCAGGGCGAGGAAGGTGCCGACGATCGCGAGCGCCCCGACCATGAGCGGCAGGATCGCCGCGACCAGGCTGCGAAAGAAGAGCAGCGAGAGTAGAAACAGGAGGGGGAAGACCATGATCTCGGCGCGCTGCAGGTCCTTTTCGACCTGGACGTTGACCTGCTCGTTGGCGAGCGGAAGTCCACCCACCGTGACGTTGTCGCGGTCCTCGAGAGCGTGGGCCACATCGGCCGCCGCGTCCTGGCGGCCCTTGTCTTCAGTCGATTCGAGCGAGACCGCGATCAGGGCCTGGTCCCCGTCCAGCGAGATGAAGGTGGGTGACTCGGTCTGGGCAAATCCGACGGCTTCCTTGACCCCGGGTTCAGCGAGGATCTCGCGACGGATCGCTTCGACTTGCCGCCGGTCGGCGGCCGAACCCTTGATGTCGACGCCACTGATCAGGACCGTCGTGTCGGATGGCCGGTAGCCGGCCTCCTCAAGTGCTTTGTCGGCCTTGACCGACTCGGTCCGGTCGTCATCGGCTCCGTAGGGACCGAGATACTCAGCGACCGAGCCGCCAATGGCCGCAGCGAAGAAGAAGAAGACGATCGCGATCAGCCCGACGCGGCGGGCACGCCTATCTGCAAGCCTGGCCAGCGAATCAAACATTCCGGTTCCCCATGACTGCTTATGACTCTATGCGGTCCCGGCCAGATCTCCCGGGTGCGTGACGCTTGTCACTCAGTCGCCCGCAGCCGAGCGCCACAGACGATCGCGGTCCGCGCCGTTCCGCGCCCGGCGCCTTGCGCGACAGCTGAACGGCAGGTACCCGTATCCTGAGATTCATGCCGGAAAGAGACGACATCGTCGTGATGAAGTTCGGTGGCACCTCGGTCGCCGGACCGACCGAGATCAAGCGGGCTGCCCGCCGGATCGTCGCTGCTCGCGAGGCCGGCAAACGCGTTGTCGCCGTGCTCTCGGCGCGCGGCAAATCAACTGACGAACTGGTCGCTGCCGCCTTCGAGATATCCGACCGTCCGGACCCCCGGGAGATGGACATGCTTCTCTCGACTGGCGAGAGGATCTCCTGCGCGCTGGCCGCGATGGCGATCAACGACATGGGCCACGGGGCCGTGTCCCTGACCGGTTCCCAGGCCGGCATCGTCACCGACTCGTCACACACGAAGGCACGGATCGTGGACGTGCGTGCCGACCGCATCAAGGAAACCCTCGGCAAGGAGAAGATCGTGCTCGTCGCCGGGTTCCAGGGCGTTTCCACCGACAGCCGCGACGTGACCACGCTGGGCCGGGGCGGGTCAGATACGACCGCAGTCGCCATCGCCGCCGCCCTGGGCGCGTCGGTCTGCGAGATATACACCGACGTCACCGGTGTGTTCAGCGCGGACCCGCGGATCGTGCCCGGTGCCCGCAAGCTGCCGGTCGTTTCCTACGAGGAGATGCTCGAGATGTCAGCGTCGGGGGCCAAGGTGCTCCAGTTGAGGGCGGTCGAGTACGCCCGCAACTACGACGTCCCGATTCATTGCCGGAGCAGCTTCGAAGATATCCCCGGTACCCTCGTACTTCCCGAAAGCGAGACCATGGAACGACCGATAATTACCGCAGTTACCCACTCCGACGACGAGTCCCGCGTGACCGTGGTCGGCGTCCGCGACGAACCTGGAATCGCCGGGCGGATCTTCAGTTCCCTCGCCGAGGCCAACGTCAACGTCGACGTGATCATTCAGAACGAGCCGGTCGGCGACGACGCCCTGGCCGACCTGTCGTTCACCGTGGACCGCGACGACCTGCCGACCGCGGTTGACGTGATAGGCGAACTCGGCGAGATCAGCAACGCGGTCCGGACCGACGAGCGCATCGGCAAGGTTTCGATAGTGGGCGCCGGCATGCGCAGCAACCCCGGCGTCGCCGCCAAGGTCTTTCAGGTCCTCGGCAAGGAGCGGATCAACATCGAGATGATCTCGACTTCGCCGATCAAGATCTCCTGCGTGATCCCGGCCGACGAGGTCACCCATGCGGTCCAGGCGCTTCACGCCGCCTTCGACCTCGGCGATGACGCGATCATTCCCGACGATCCAACCGGCGAGCACCGCCCCACCGTTTCCGGGCTATGAGCCAGGACACCTACAAAGTGGGCGTCCTCGGGGCAACGGGGGCGGTCGGTTCGACCATCCTCGAGATCCTCGCCGAGCGTGAGTTCCCGGCGTCCGAAGTGGTTCCTTTCGCGTCCGCCCGGTCCGAGGGAAAGTCCCTGCCGTTCGGCGGCTCCGTGATCACCTGCGTCGTTCCCTCGGAGGAGTCGATCCAGGGCATCGACATCCTGATTTCCTCAGCCGGGGGTTCGGTCAGTGCCGAATGGGCACCGAAGTTCGTCGAGGCCGGGGCCGTGGTCGTCGACAACACCAGCTTCTGGCGCATGCACGAGGACGTGCCGCTGGTCGTCGCCGGCGTCAACGACGAAGCCGCCGAGGCCCACAAGGGCATAATCGCCAATCCCAACTGCACGACCATGGTGATGATGATGGCGCTGGCGCCGATCCATCGGGCGGCCGGACTCGAACGCCTGGTCGTCTCCACCTATCAGGCGGTTTCGGGAACCGGGAACAAGGCGATCGAGGAGCTCAAGTCGCAGTCCTCAGAGATCCTGGCGGGGGCGAGCATCTCCCCGCCTTCGGTCTATCCGCACCAGGTTGCCTTCAACGTGCTGCCCCAGGTGGAGACCTTCAAGGACGGCGACGACTACACCACAGAAGAACGCAAGGTGATGGCGGAGACCCGCAAGATCCTCGGCTTCGGCGAAGAGGTCGGGATTTCCGCGACCTGCGCCCGCGTGCCCGTGATCAGCGGCCATTCCGAGTCACTCAACATCCAGACCAGGGACGAACTCGGCCCGGGCCAGTGCCGGAGAATCCTGAACGATGCCGTCGGTGTCACCGTGATCGACGACCCGGCGAGGGGCGAGTATCCGATGGCGATCGAGGGGGCGGGCCAGGACGACACGCTGGTCGGCCGCATTCGCCGGGATCCGAGCCACGAACGCTGCCTCAACCTGTGGCTGGTCGGTGACAACCTCCGAAAGGGCGCCGGTCTAAACGCAGTCCAGGTGGCTGAACTCCTGATCGAGAAGGGCTGGCTGAAGCAAAGCTAGGTCGCCGCAGAGGTCGACCCCTCGGTCAGTTCAGGGTGGCGATGATCGTCAAGGCTGCTGCCACGACCGTTCCGGCCAGTCCCAGCATTCCCGCGACCAGGGTTCGCTGAAGGGCATCGATCCGGGTGTCCACCCGATTGAAGCCTTCCCTCAGATCCTGACGCATTTCCCGGTGTTCCTCCGAGTTCCGCACGAACCCGCTTCGGACCGATTGGCTCAGATCATCGAGCCGTTCGTCCGTCCACGTGGTCCGGTGTGACTGAATCGCCATTGGCCAAGGTTACCCGCCGCGATCCGCAAATCAAGTGATTGTGCAGATTCGTTGCATTCGTTGAGCCCGCTGGGGAATCAGTCGCCGAAGTCTTCGGCGAGGTCGGCGATTCGTTCGTACAGAGCCTGGAAGAACTCTGACCTCGTGACCACTGCGTGTACCCGCCCCTCGGTGGCGATCGGGACGACCATCACGCGGTGGTGGAGGAAGGTCTCGGCCAGCTGGGTGTCGGAATAGTCGTCTTCGACCAGGACCGGATCAGTGGTCAGGTAGCCGCGAACCGGTTCTTCCTGGCTGCTGATGCGGCGCTCGATCGTCTCGTCGAGGGAGCGACGGATCATCCGGGCTGACATCAGGGTTCCGACGTATCCGGGAAAGACCGCGGTCATGAATTCGCGTTCGCCGAACAGCCCGGCGTAGTTGCCGTCTTCGTCGGTCACGGGCAAGGCGGGCAGGCCGGACTGCACCACGCGGCGGGCCGCGTAGCCGACCGGGTCTGAAGTCACGAGAGGCTTGACCTCCCGGATGATTGCTCTGACGATGTGATCAGCCAAGGAATCTCATTTCGCTTAGTACCGCAGGAGAATGTACGCAGTTGCCAGAATCGTTGAAACCAGGGTGACCGGCAAGCCGACCTTCATGAACTGGAAGAAAGTGAAAGGACGGCCGGCCCGGTCGGCCAGTCCGGCGGCCGCGATGTTGGCCGCGGCCGAGACCATGGTCAGGTTGCCGCCGAAGCAGGCACCGAGTGAAAGGGCCCACCAGTAGGCGTCGTCGGAGCTGTCGGGCTGAATCTCCGAGACCACCGGGATCATGGCGGTGGTCAACGGAATGTTGTCGACGATGCCGCCGACGATCGACGAAGTCCAGATGATGGCGACCAGTTCGGCGTCGCGGTTGCCGTTGGTGACCGACTGGATCGCGTCGGAGATGTGGTCGATCGCCCCGGTGGCCTCAAGGGCGCCGACCATGACGAACAGCCCGATGAAGAAGAAAATCGTGGTCCATTCGATGTTCTCGAGCGCGTCCTCGATCGAGATCCGCGTTACCGCGAGCCCGACCGCGGCCCCCGTCAGGGCGATCGTGGCCGGCTCGATGTGGATGTACTGGTGGAGGAAGAAAACGGCGATCGTTCCGATCAGGACCGGCATCGTCCGCTTGAGCTCGGCCGGATCCGAGATCGATGCACGCGCGTCGAGTTCGGACACGTACTTGCGGTTCGAGGGGTCTACCTGGAGTTCCTTGCGGTAAATGAAATAGAGGGCGACCGTCACCACCGCGAGGATCGCGAGCACCCCCGGCGCGTTGTTGACCAGGAAGTCGTTGAAGTTGAGGTCGGCTGCGGCACCGATCAGGATGTTCGGAGGGTCACCGATGAGGGTTGCGGCGCCACCGATGTTGGCGGCCATGATCTCGACCATGATCAACGGCATCGGACTGATGTCGAGCGTGTCGGCCAGCAGGAAGGTGATCGGCACGATCAGGAGGATCGTCGTGAGGTTGTCGAGGAACCCGGAGAGGACCGTGACAGTGAGCGACATCATCACCACCAGCAGGAAAGGCCTTCCTTTCGAGATCTGGCCGGCGCGAACCGCGATGTAGTCGTAGATCCCGCTCTGTTTGGTGATGTAGACCAGGATCATCATCCCGGCGAGTAGTCCGAGTGTCGCGAACTCGATCGAAGCGATCGCCAGCTCCTCGTTGTACTCACCGACGAAGAGCACCACGACCGCCGCACCGAGCAGCGCCACCTTGGTCCGATGGACGCGTTCACTCGCGATCAGGGCGAGGACGATCAGGAATGTGTCGACTGCGATTGCCAGAGGCCGATCCTATTTAGGTCAGGGTTTAAGCGCCCTACCGAGTTGTTCGACGGTCACGACACCAGCGAGCTGGCCACCGTGGTCCGTCACCATCAGGGCCCCGAACTTCCGCATGTCCGGGTTGCCGAGCAGGCTTTCGAGCAGGGCTTCTTCGCTGATGTGAAAGGCCCGGCTGTTCAATTCGAGGTGCTCGGAGACCGTGGTCGAAACCCGGTCGGTCTCCGGGATCTGGTCGATCTGTTCGCGGATGACCATCCCGAGGAAGCGGCCGGAACCGTCAGTCACCGGGAACCAGGACCACTGGTAACGGAGGAAATACTCGTCGAGTGCCCGGTCGATCGTCGTCGTGCCGGGGATCGCGACCGGATTCTCATCCATGACGTCTCCGACCTTGACGCCTTCCAGCCGGCTGGTGACGTTGGTTTGAACGGTCGCCGCCCGGGCGGACCCGGTGATCAGGACGCCGATCAGGACGAGCCAGACACCGCTGAAGACATTGCCGGTCACCGCCCAGACCACGCCGAGGCCGATGAACAGAAAACCGAAGATCCGGCCGAGCCCGGCGGCGAAGCGGGTCGCGGCGGAGCGCTTGCCGGTGATCTTCCAGGCGATCGCGCGAACGATGCGCCCGCCGTCCATCGGGAACGCCGGCAGGAGGTTGAAGACGAGCACGATCACGTTGATCGCGGCCAGCCAGGCGACCATCGCCACGATGCCGCTGGTGTCGGCGGTCACCTGCATCTCGAGGGCGTCCTGGAAGGTCGCCCAGCCGACCGTGAAGATGCCGACGGCGAGAAGCACCAACGCGATCAGCGCGGTGACGACCGGTCCGCCGATCGCGACCTTGAATTCGGTGCCGGGACTGTCCGATTCGCGGTCCATCTGGGCGACCCCGCCGAAGATCCAGAGTGAGATCCGGGTGATGCCGATGCCGTTCCGCTTCGCCATGAAGGCGTGGCCGAGCTCATGCAGCACGATCGATCCGAAGAAGCCAATCGCGCTGGCTACCGCCAGGAGATACGGCTCGGTCGCGGAATTCGGCTGCCCGAGAAGGGTTCCGTAGAAATCAGAGAGCCAGAAGATGACCAGGAAGAGCACGATGAACCAGGACCAGTCCACCGTGATCCGGATTCCCCAGACCCTGAAAAGCGTGAAAGATTTGCCACCGCCGAACATTGGCCACCTATCGTATGGGACCGGTCCTTTCTCCTCGGCCAGTAAGTATCGTCCAAGGACGATTGACTCCTGAATCCGCACAAAACGGGGACTGGCTGCGCACCCGTCTCGAAGAGCTCGAACGGATCGACCGGCCGTCGGCATCGGACGGAGAACTCGAGGCTGCCCGGTGGATGGTCAACCAGCTCGCCGAACTCGGAGCCGATGCCCGGATCGAGACGGAAACGGTCCACGGGACCTACTGGTGGCCGATCGGCATCGGCACTGCCGCCGGGGTCCTTGGCGGACTTGCGGCACTGGCAGGCAAGCGTTTCCCCGCTGCGATCCTCGGGGCGCTCGGCGCCGCGGCCATCGCCAGCGACTTTCCGCCGGGATACCGGCCGCTCCGGAAATACCTGCCGGAGCACGAGACGTCGAACGTGATCTGTGAACTGGGAGACCCCGACGCCGAACGGACGGTCGTCCTCGTCAGCCACCACGATGCCGCCCACTCCGGCTTCATCTTCCATCCGGGTATCCCCAAGCTGGCCGCGAAGACCGGCGTCTTCAACCAGATGGACACCAGCCCGATGCTGATGGCACCGGTGGTCGGAGGCCCATTGCTGGCGGTGGCGGCCGGTCTGACCGGCAACCGGAGCTTCGCCCGGGCGGCGGTTGCGTTCTCCGCCGGTTCGACGGCGGCGATGGCCGACATCGGCATCCGGAGCGTCGTTCCCGGAGCGAATGACAACGGCACCGCAGTGGTCGCCCTGCTCGACCTCGCCCGTCGCTTCATCGCCGACCCGCCAGCCGGCCTTCGCATAGTTCTGTTGTCGGCCGGGGCCGAGGAGTCCTTCTCCGAGGGCATGATGGCTTTCGGTCAACGGCACTTCCCCGGCCTGCCGAAGGAGTCGACCTTCTTCATCAACCTCGACACGGTCGGCTCGCCACACTTGACCGTCCTGCGTGGCGAAGGTTTCCTGAAGATGTACGACTACCCCGAGGCTGCGCTCGAACTGGCGGACCGGACGGCGGCCGACCTCGGGATCGAGCTCTTCCCCAATCTGAAGATCCACAACGGGACTGATGGCCTCGAAGCGCTCGCCGCCGGTTATCCGACCGTTTCCATCTGCTCATGTACCGCGCAGAAGCAGCCGGCCAACTATCACTGGCCGAGCGACGTCTCGGAAAACGTCGACTTCGGCACGGTCAACGAAGCGATCGACCTGAGCGAGGCGATGGTCCGCCGCCTCGCCGGGGACTGGGTCCAGGTCTAGCCCTAGCCCCTGCCCCAGCGGTTGGTCAGACGCTTGGCGTGTTTCGCTCGATGATCGTTTCGTAGTCAAGGCCGGCCGGCAGGGTGCCGAAGGCCTCGCCCCAGTCCCCGCCGAGGCGGGAGGCGCAGAAGGCGTCGGCGACGGCGGGATCACCGTGGCGGACCAGCAGTGAGCCCTGGAGGGCGAGCGCGAGACCTTCGACGATGCGCCGGGCCCGAACCTCGAGCGTCTCGGGGGAGGTCTCCATCGAAGTCTTGAGCCGGTCGACGTACGCGTCGAGGCGCGTATCAGCGCCGCTGGCCTCGCCGATCTCGTTGTAGAGCACCTCCACGCTGGCCGGGCTCTTGACCATCGCCCGCAGAGCGTCGAGGCACTGCACATTGCCCGAGCCCTCCCAGATCGACATCAGGGGGCTCTCCCGGAAGAGCCGCGGCATCCCCGATTCTTCGACGAAGCCGTTCCCGCCGAGGCATTCGAGCGATTCAACCGCGTGCCACGGAGCCCGCTTGCAGATCCAGTACTTGAGCACGGGCGTCGCGATCCGCTTCAGCAGTTGTGCCGATTCGTCACCGGTCGCGGCGTCGTCGTACGCGCGGGAAAGGCGCATCATTGAAGCCGACGCCGCTTCCGACTCGATCGAAAGATCGGCCAGCACGTTCTGCATCAGAGGCTGGTCGATCAGTTTCTTGCCGAAAGCCGAGCGATTGGAGGCGTAAAAACTTGCCTGGGCGATGCCGGCCCGCATTCCGGCGCTGGCGCCGATCGTACAGTCGAGCCGGGTGTGGCCGACCATCTCGATGATCGTGCGCACGCCACGGCCTTCTTCGCCGACCAGCCGGGCCCAGGCGCTCCGGAACTCGACTTCGGACGAGGCATTCGACCGGTTGCCGAGCTTGTCCTTGAGCCGCTGGATGTGAAAGTTGTTGCGGGTGCCGTCGGGTGTGAGGCGCGGCATCAGGAAGCAGGAGACACCGGCGTCGGTCTGGGCAAGGACGAGGAAGGCGTCGCA
>JBBSKC010000054.1:0-15915 GCA_038256675.1 Solirubrobacterales bacterium
ACGATCACCGGATCGACGTTCAGGTGGTGGGCGATGCCGGCGGCGACACCGCCGATGAAGCGGTCGTCGCGGGATCTGGTGAGCTTTTTTGCTTTCGGGTTCGAGTTCATGTGGCAAGGCTCGGGGTTCGGGCGGTTCCTGTCTATTGGGAATGACCCTTACCGGGCCCGGGGGTCACCCCGTACGATCATCCCACCGATGTCCCAGACCGACGCAGAACCCAAGGCTGAAACGAGCGGCATCACCATCGAGGACCTCGCCCGGAGGACCGGCATGACCGTGCGGAACATCCGGGCGCACCAGTCGCGCGGCCTGCTCGATCCCCCCGAGGTCGTCGGCCGCACCGGTTTCTACGACGAGGAGCACATCGGCCGGATCGCCCTGATCCGCGAACTCCAGGAGGAGGGTTTCAACCTCGAGGCGATCCGCCGCATCATCGATTCGGCGCGCGGCTCTTCCGGTGACCTGCTCGACTTCACCCGGACCGCCCGGGCGCCTTACGAGAGCGAACAGCCGGAGATTCTCGAGGCGGCCGAGATCGCCGCGCCCTGGGGGGGCTCGGCCCTCGACGAAGAGCAGGCGAAACGGGTCGAGCGGCTCGGCCTGATGCGTCCGCTCGGCGGCGACCGATACGAGGTTTTGAGCCCGACGCTCTACGCGGCGGGGGTCGAACTGGCCGAGTTCGGCGTGCCGCCCGGCGAGGCTCTTGAAGCGATGGAACGGCTGAAGGTCCGCTCGGACGCGGTCGCCGACGTCTTCATCGAGCTCTTCGTCGACCAGATCTGGAAGCCGTTCGACCGGGCCGGCCGCCCGCGGGAAGGGTGGCCCCGGGTCCAGGAGGCGCTGACCAGGTTGCGGCCGCTCGCCTCCGACGCTTTCGTCGCTTCGTTCCAGATCGCGATGGAGGAGGGTTCCGAGCGGGCGATCAGCGAAGGCATCCGCCGTGACATCGGCAAGGCCGGAGATCCGGATCAGAGTAGTGAAGCTTGAGCGCGAGGCGTAGAGAATCTATATTCAAATATAGATAAAGGTCTATTATCTATGTTACATTGTCCCAATGAAGAAGCCTCGCACCTACTCGCCCCTGGCCGCAGAAGCAGCCCAGCTCCTGGGCAATCGCGTTCGCCTCGCCCGGATTGAGCGTCGATGGACCCTGGAGGAGCTGGCAGAGCGAGTCGGCATCAACCACATGACGATGAGGAAGGTTGAACGGGGAGATCTGAGCGTGGGCCTGGGTGCAGCGTTCGAGGCAGCAGTTCTCGTAGGCGTCCCGCTCTTTCACGCCGACCCGGAACGCCGATACCTCGAGGCAAGAGACGTCGAAACGCGACTTGCACTGCTTCCGAAACGAGCTCGAAGGCCAACGGGGAACCTGAGCAATGACTTCTGAAGCAGCAGCTGCAGACCGTCAGCCGGAAACTGGATTCGTGTGGATCTGGCTACCTGAAGCCACCGATCCAATTGTGGCGGGGCGCGTCGACCAACAAGGCGAAA
Source organism: Solirubrobacterales bacterium (assembly GCA_038256675.1). Classification (GTDB taxonomy): domain Bacteria; phylum Actinomycetota; class Thermoleophilia; order Solirubrobacterales; family 70-9; genus 67-14. The sequence goes on from JBBSKC010000054.1 coordinate 1,495, forward strand.
CCCTGACCTTCCGATATGGGAAGTCGTACGTGGAGAATGAGAAAAGCATTCCGATCTACCTGCCCGAACTGCCCTTGAACGATCAAGAGCATGTGCCGTTGAATGGAACAGTCCACGGGTGTCTCGCGGACGCTGGGCCCGACTCCTGGGGGCAGCGGGCAATCCTGCATCGCCGTTTCGGGGACGCGACCCATGATACGACGGACCTACGTGAGCTCACCTACCTCATGTCTGCGGGCTCCGACCGAATCGGGGCACTCGATTTCCAGGAATCTCCGACGGAGTACGTGGCTCGTGAATTCGGCAGCGCAACTCTTTCCGAGTTGATGACCGCCGCGGAAAGTGTTGAAGAGGGGGTACCTCTTCCACCAGGTCTGGAAGACGCCCTGTTGCGCGGCACATCGATCGGAGGCGCTCGTCCCAAGTCACTCCTCGAGGACGGAGACCGCCACTTGATCGCGAAGTTCAGCTCGGTAGCTGACACATTCCTAACGGTTCAAGCGGAGTTCGTGGCGATGCGGCTGGCTGAACTGGCAAACATCGATACGTCGAGGGTTGAGATCAAGGAAGTAATGGGCAAGCAGGTCCTGCTCGTAGAAAGGTTCGATCGGTTGGGCGAAGGTGGCCGCCGGGCCATGGTTTCGGCGCTGACGGTTCTTGGGCTTGGCGAGTACGGAGGCCGATATTCGAGCTACGCAGACCTGGCGGAAATCATTCGCTTCAGATTCTCCGATCCGGACGCCACGCTTCGAGAGTTGTTTTCCCGCATAACTTTCAACATTCTTACTTCGAATACGGATGATCACGCCCGGAATAAGTCTGCTTTCTGGGACGGCGAATATCTGTCCCTCACCCCTGCCTACGACATCTGTCCCCAACCACGTACTGGTGGAGAAGCCAAGCAGCTCATGGACATCGGGACTGATGGCTGGAGATACAGCCAGCTGGACGGGTGCGTGGCGCGATCCGACACCTACCACCTCAGTTCCGTCGAGGCCCGTGAGATCATCGACAATCAAGTCGATGCGATCGAGACGCATTGGGACGAGGTTTGCGATGAGGCAACGCTCACCGAAGTCCAGCGATCAGGATTATGGAAGCGTCAGTTCCTGAATCCATTCGCTTTCCTGGACTCCCACACTTGAAAGAACCGGCTTCGGTAACCTGCCCCTCTTCGCCCGGATAGCTCAGTTGGTAGAGCACTTCCATGGTAAGGAAGGGGTCAGCGGTTCGAATCCGCTTCCGGGCTTCTGTCGTGCCTTGAGGTTCCCTAAAGAAAGTGAAACTAGAGTCTTCTACTCACTGCCGTGACTGGAACCGATTCGACACTAGCTCCCAGTGATCCCAATCTCGGTCCCGGCCCCAGGGTCGTGATCGTCGTCGGTGTCGCTCTCCTCGCCGGACTTCTCGTCTGGTTCGTGACCGGTTGCAACCGCGATGGCAATACCGACGTGATGGTCGGCCCGGCCAATGGAGCCCAGATCGTTTCGGTTGACGACCTCGACGGGACTACGGACGATGTCGGACACAACGTCTTCTGGGCCGGTGAGCAGTCCGGCACCGAACTCGAACTGAGCGACGACGAGTCCGGCAACGTCCACATTCGATACCTGACCGACGGCGCCGAAGCCGGTTCGACCGAGCAGACCTTCCTCGACATCGGCACCTATCCGTTCGAGGGTGCTTACGAGACGACCAGGAGCCTGGCCGGCCAGGCGAAGCTCATTCCGGTCAAGGTCGGCGAGGACGGCATCGGGTTCTACGACCCGAAGAACCCGTACAGCGTCATCCTCTCGTTCCCGGATGAGTCCAACCTCCAGGTCGAGGTTTACCACCCGGAGAAGGGCGCAGCGCTCGACACCGTCCGCAGTGGCGATATCGTGCCCGTGCCCTGATTCTCGCCTGGTTAATCTTCCCGCTCGTCCTGGTCGCGCTCAGCGTCGGCCTCGGCCTGCTGCTCGAAAGGATCATGGGCCGGCGCATGCCGGGGCCGTTGTTGCCCGCGGTCGGCCTCGCCGCGATCATCGCGGTCGGCGGCCTGATCACCTGCTTCAGCGGCCTCGCCCACTTCACGACGTCGGCGATCGTCGCGCTCGCCGTGGCCGGCTTCGTGACCAACTGGCCTTTCAAGGGCGGGCGGTCGATACCGGTCTGGCCGGTTGCCGGCGCGGTTCTCGTCTTCTTCGTCTACGGCGCCCCCGTGATCATGTCGGGCGACGCGACTTTCGCCGGCTACGTCAAGCTCGATGACACTTCGACCTGGCTCGCCTTCGCCGACCACGTCCTGACCTACGGCCATTCGACCGCCGGGATCCCCGCGTCCAGCTACGAAGCAACGGTCCAGATCAACCTCTCGGCCGGTTACCCGCTCGGCTCCTTCATCCCCCTGGCCATCGGCCATGAGATGACCGGCCAGGATTCGGCCTGGCTCTTCCAGCCGTATCTGGCGCTGATGGCGGCGATGATGTCGCTGGTTTTCTTCGAACTGGTCAAGCCGGTGATCAGCGACGTCCGGGTCAGAGCCGCGGTCGTCTTCGTCGCCGCCCAGCCGGCCCTGCTCGTCGGGTATTCGCTGTGGGGAGGAATCAAGGAGGTTGCGACCGCACTGGTCGTCGCCGTCCTTGCGGCCACCGCGATCTGGCTGATCGGCCCCGGTGGCTGGCGCTCGATCCGGTGGACCACACCCGGCGCGATCGTTTCCGGGGCGGCCCTGATCGGGGTGATGGGAGCCGGCGGCGCGCCCTGGCTCGCGGCCGTGATCCTCGGCGTGGTGCTGCTGATGGCCGGCAAGCTGGTCTGGCAGTCGCGGAAGCCGGATGGCATCGACCGCGAACTGGTCACGACGTACCTTGCCCGAGCCGGGGTAGTCATCCTCGGCGTCGTGGCGATCGGTCTGCCGACGGTCTTCGCGGCAGGCCAGCTGTTCTCTCCGAATCAGGGTCCGCTCACGAACACCACCGAGATGGGCAACCTGATCAGGGCGTTGCCGCTGACTCAGGTTCTCGGACCATGGCCGGCCGGTGACTTCCGGATCGAGCCCGAATCCGGATTCATCACATTCGTCCTTCTCGCCGCCGCGGGGATCGCCTGGATTTTCGGCCTTTGGGCTTCGATCCTCAGCCGGGCCTGGGCGCTGCTGCTGTTCGCCGGCGGCTGCGGGCTCGGTTCATTCCTCGTCTGGTACGTCGGTTCCCCGTGGGTCCAGGGCAAGGCGCTGGCCACCGGAACCGCTTCGGTCCTGATCCTTGCGATGGTCGGCATCGGCGCCCTGCTCACGAAGCGGGAATGGATTCCGGGAGTCAAGTCCGTCCAGGTGAAGATCCCCCTGCTTCTGACCGGGCTGGTGCTCCTGGTGGTACCGGTCGGCGTTCTCGCGTCGAATGGCCTTCAGTACCACGAGGCGTACCTCGCTCCCCGAGACCAGCTAGCCGAACTCTCGGACATCGGCCAGGACTTCGCCGGCCAGGGCCCGACCCTGATGACCGAGTATCAGGCGTACGGCGTGCGGCATTTCCTGCGCCTGATGGACGCTGAAGGCTCATCCGAGCTCCGGCGCCGGCAGATCCCGAGGCGGGACGGGACCGAAGCCGAGAAGGGCGCCTGGTCTGACACCGACGAGCTCGAGCTGAGCCCCGACGTCGAAGGCCTGCTGACCTACCGCACGCTCGTCCTCCGGCGGAACCCCGGCCAGAGCCGGCCGCCTTCACCGTACGAACTGGTCGAGCGCGGCGATTATTACGAGGTCTGGCAGCGGCCGGAGGACTTCGACGCCACTTCGATCATCATCCATGTGCCTTTCGGAACCGTTCTCGATCCGGCAGCGGTTCCGACCTGCGCGAAGATCAAGTCGGTCGCGGCCAAGGCTGGTCCCGGCGGCCGGGTGGCCGCGGTGACCCGGGCCCCGAACGGCGTCGGCGAGTTCACTTCGTACCCGGACGGCTGGGTTCCGGATCCGGCCGGCGGCACGGTCACGCCGACCTCTGACGGCACCGCGACGGCCGACATCGAGGTGCCGGCAAGCGGGGAATACGACGCCTACGTGGGCGGGTCGGCCCGGGGGAAGGTCACACTTACGATTGGCGGGATCCCGATGGGCGCGGTACGCAACCGGCTGAACAACAACGCCCAGTACATCGAGTTCGGCAAGTTCGACCTCGGCGGCGGCCCGCAGCAGGCGACCCTCGAGTACGAGCAGGGGGGAGCGCTCCGCCCGGCCACCGGTGGATACCCGTTCGGCCTGGGACCGATCATTGTTTCCCCGGTCCAGAACCGGACCCAGGTCACCTCGCTGCCCGCCAGTCAGGCCGCCCAGCTCTGCGGGCAACGCCTCGACTGGATCGAAGCCCTGCGCTGAGCCGCACCTCTTTGGCGGACCCGGGGGAAGGATCGTGGTCGACGTTGTCGAAGTACGGATTACGGGTCGCTGCCTTCTGGCTCAACGGCGGCGATTCACCCTCGTGACAACCTGACCGACAACTCGTCGGACGCCTCGTCACCATTCTCTCTTCGGCGCCTGTTCGCGGCTCGAGACGGTCGCCTTGCCATCGATGGCGCAGTTGGGGCCCGGTTTCCCCAGAAGAATTCAGCGAGTTTCTGAATCGTTCAGTAATGCGAATAGCCGTCGGCCACCGAACTAATTGCGCGGGACGAAGCCCATTGCAGCCGTGCCAATAGGTGGGAGAACTGAATCCTTCTGGCGAGCCGGATTCTCGTCGTTCAGAGCGCCACAAGTCGCTTGCCAACTGGCATTGCCCTACCTAAAAACATTAACGGTTCACATACCACGGGTCGTACGGTGTCTTCTATGAATAGACGTATATGTCTATAACAATCACCCTGTTTTTTGCCCTGATTCCTGTCTATGCTGCGCGAGCTATTAGACAGAACTGAAGAGCAGTTCGTCCAGTCAAATCGATTCAGTCACAGGGAGTTACTTGCACTCATGAAGTTCCTGGGGTTCGACGCATCCGTCAGTGCGCCTGCCGTGAAGAACACGCGCATCCGCAACATCGTCATCGCACTCATCGCCAGCCTGGTGATGTCGATCACTGGCGCCGCGATGGCTGACGCCGCCACCCGTCTCGCAACTCCGGGTGGAGCGGTCGCGGGTAGCTGCACCGTTAATCCCTGTGAACTGAACTACGCGATCACCGTTGTCGATTCGGGTCTCGACACCATCTCGCTGGCCAACGGCACCTACAATCTCGCCAACATCCAGGTGTCCAAGGAGATTGACTTCGTGGGCACCTCGAGGGCTAATACGATCGTCGGCCTGACGGCAGGCAGCCCTGCGTTCGACACCTTCGAGCTGAATGACTCGGCCGACGGTTCGTCCTTCAGCACGATGACGATCACCGCCCGTTCCAATGGGACCAGGTCCGCGGTCGGCACCACCGCAGGTGCTACCAGCGTGGACGACATCGACTTGACCAACGTGTCGATCACCACGGCCAAGGGCGCCGGCGGCAACAACGGCATCGGTATCACTGCCCCCGCCAGCGGCTGGAACATCAACAACGTCCTGGTCGAAGGTTTCGCCTACGGACTCCACGCGGACAACTGGAACGCCACCGACTTCACGATCACGGGCAGCCAGTTCGACGACAACTACTACGGCGGCATCTACTCGACCCGCAACCTCGCCAACGAGCGGGGGTCGTTCAACGGACTGGATCTCACCAACTCCAACTTCGACTCGAACCGCTGGCGGGGGCTCTACTTCGAAGGTCTCTCCGAAGCTGACATCAGCGGCATCACCGTGACCAACACCGGTGACGGCATCGCCCCCGGCGCAGGTCTCCCCTCGGGAGCCCGTGCCCTGGCGATCAACCTGAAGTCAGGCACGTACGAAGACATCGCGATCGAGGATTCGTCCTTCACGGGGTCTGTATATGAAGGCATGACGGTCGAAGTCCGCGGCTGGCCCGGCGACGCTGGCGCGTACCTGCCGCCGAATGAGGCCACTCTCGATGGCCTCACGCTCAGTGGCCTGACCTTGGCCAACAACGGTGGCCCCGGTCTGACCGTCGCCAACCAGACCACTCTGCTCACTCCGCCTTCGATCACTGCGAGCCGCATTGTCGGGAACGGCTTCCGCGCCGGCCCCGGCGTGAACGGCGTGCCCAAGGACTCGAACGGCCCGGTCGACGGTGTCTTCGGCACCTTCCCGAATCCGACCGTCTCGCCTGCCCCGAACGGCATCCCGGTCGACGCAATCAATAACTGGTGGGGTTGCAACGAAGGCCCAGTCACTGGCGGTCCCGATTGCGACACGGTCAACGCCATCGTCGATGGTGAACCGTGGCTGGTGATGACCGCGACCAGCGGTCCGCTCGCCTTCCCGGGCAGCGTCCCGATCGACACTTCGATCAACACGAACTCGGACTCCAACCCCGCCGGGCCCGCCCCGGCCGGCACTCCGGTCAACTACGCCTCGAGCGACCCGCAGCGCGCGACCGTCGCCCCGGGCAGCGACCCGCTCGACGGCTCGGGCGACAGCCAGACCACGGTGACCAGCCAGGACACCGGCTCGGTCAACGTCACCTCGACCATCGACAACGAGACCATCACTTTCCCCTACGTCATCTCCGGAGCCCCGGCCACCCGTTACGTGGCCACCACCGGTGATGACACGAGCAACAACTGCCGCACGATCGGCAGTCCCTGCCTCACCGTCCAGCACGCGATCAATCGCGCTGCCGACGGCGACACGGTCCAGATCGCCAACGGCGACTACAACGAGACGAACATTTCGTTGAACAAGGATTTGACCATCAACGGTGCGTCCGAAGCTGGCGTGAACGTCGGCCCAGCTGTGGGAACGGTAAACCAGCCCGGATTCGTGCTCGGAAATAGCGCCGACGGCACTACTTTCAGCAACCTGACGATCCTCTCGCGGCACACCGGCCACCTCGGCGCGATCCAGGTTCCGGCCGGCCTGGCGGGTCCGGTGGACAACGTGTCGATCACCGACGTGACGATCGACGGTTTCTCCTCCAACACCGGTGACGGCATCAACTTCGGCGATGCGACCACCGGCAACGCCGCCACCGGCTGGACCCTCAACAACGTCTACATCCGCGAGTTCCTCGGCGGCATCTGGACCCAGGGCGGAGTCAGCAACATGAGCATCACCAACTCCGAGATCTCACTCAACGACAACGGCATCTACGCCGCGAACCAGCCTGGAATAGCTGCCCAGGACGGCGTCTTCAACGGCCTGACCATCACCAACACCGTCTTCGACCAGAACGACGAGCGCGGCCTTTACTTCGAAGGCCTCTCGAACGCCAACTTCAGCGGTCTGAACATCACCGACACCGGAGCGAACATCGCCCCGGGACCGGGCCTGCCTTTCGGCGCCCGCGGCATCGCGATCAACCTGAAGGACGGCAATTACTCGAATATCAACATCGAGGACTCGACCGTCGACAGTTCCGTCTACGAAGGCATCACGGTTGAAGTACGCGGCTGGACCGGCGACTCACCGACCTACACGGCAAACCCGGCGACCCTCGCCGGACTGACCCTCGACGGGCTCACCCTGACCGACAATGGCGGCCCGGGTCTGACCATGGCCAACCGCAGCACGATCACCACCACCCCGAGCATCACGGGCAGCCGCATCGCCGGCAACGGCTTCCGGGCCGGCCCCGGGGTCAATGGCGTACCGAAGGACAGCTTTGGACCGGTGAACGGCGTCTTCCCGACCTTCGCCGCGCCCCTCGGGATCGCGGTCGACGCGATCAACAACTGGTGGGGCTGCAACGAAGGCCCGATCGCCGGAGGCCCCGACTGCGACACGACCCAGGCTCCGGCCGATGGTGATCCGTGGCTGGTGATGACCGCGGTCCCGACCTCTAATTCAGTGACGAGTTTCGGCGGCACCGCGACGATCAACACGGCGATCAACACGAACAGCGACAACAACAGTGCCGGCCCGGTACCGGGCACGCCGACTGTCACCAGCAGTTCAAGCAACACCAACAACATCACGGTCGCGCCGGCCAGCGGCAACCTTTCTTCCGGCACAGCAGCCGCCACCGTCACCGGTGACGACACCGGCGCCGCGACGGTCAGCACCACGGTCGACAACCAGACCATCGACCACGAGTTCACCTCGACCGGTGCCGCGGCGGATCGCTACGTCGCCACCGACGGCGACGACTCCGGCAACAACTGCCGCGTCGAGGCCAACCCCTGCCTGACCGTCCAGCACGCGGTCGACCGGGCCGCGTCCGGTGACACCGTCGAGCTCGGTGACGGCAACTTCGTCGGCTCCGTCAACACCGGCGGCAAGAACCTGACCATCCACGGGACCGGCCGTACCAACACGACCACCATCACCGCGCCGAACACCGCGCTGCCTCTTTGTGGAGCGAGCCCCAGCACCTGGCGGGCCGTCGTCTGCGTTGACGGCGGAACGGTCACCACCTCCGACCTGATCGTCGACGGCAACGGCAAGACCGGGGTCAATACGCCGCGCTTCGCTGGCATCGCCTACTACCAGGCCGGCGGCATGATCGACGACGTCGAAGTCACCGGAGTCCGGGACACGAGCTTCAGCGGCGCCCAGAACGGCCACGCTGTGGTTCAGGTCAATCAGGACGGAGCCCCGAGGACCTTCACCGTCAAGGATTCGCTGATCCGGGACTGGCAGAAGACCGGCGTGCTGATCGCCACGAGTCGTGTAGCCGCGGAAGCGTCTTACGACTCCAACCTCACCTTCAACCTGATCAACACGGAGGTCGTCGGTCAGGGATCGACGACGCTCAACGGCCAGAACGGCGTCCAGGTCAACAACCAGACTGAATTCACGATCGACCAGAGCCTGATCCGCAACATCGGATACCGGGGAGCGGCCGTTAACACTGCCACCGGCACCCTGTTGAACAACTCCGGCGGGGGCACGATCACCGACACCGAATTCCGGAACATGCAGCTTGGCCTCTACGCCTACACCTTCGGCGGCGACGAGGACATCACGATCGAGGACAGTTCCTTCACTGGCACCATGGATCTGACCGGCGCCGGCTACCCGTACGTGTTCGGGATGTACGGCCTCAATGCTGACTTCGAGCTCAACCGCAACCTCTTCGACATCGATCCGCAGCCGAACAACACCGACGTGGTCGGTGCCGAGATCGACGGCGGCACACCACAGGTGACCGCCGACCTCGAAGGCAACACCTTCATCGGCATGAGGACAGGGCTCTACGCATACGGCGCCGCGCCCGGAGACCTCGACATGAACGTCACCAGGGGCCGCTTCTACGGAAACACCGACACCGGCCTCTACAACGGATCGTCTGACCCCGTCATCGCCGAGCAGAACTGGTGGGGCTGCAACGCCGGACCGAACGTCGCTCCGTGTGATTCGACGGTGGAGGACCCCGGAACCGTGGACTCGGATCCGTGGCTGGTCGCCGAGTCGACTGCCGATCCGACACTGGCGCTCGACGGCACCGCCAACGTCAGCATCCAGATCACCAAGGACTCGAACGGTTTCACCGTGGCACCGGATGCGGTCCCGGCGATCACTCCGGCCAACTACTCGAGCAGCGACACCGACGTGGCCACGGTCGCACCGGCCTCCGAGCAGCTCGGATCCGACGGCGTCAGCAACGCGCTCATCACCGACGTCGATGGCGGTAACGTCACGATTACGGCATCGATCGACGGCCAGAGCTACAGCTACCCGTACGTGGTTCCCGGTACCGGTGACCGCTACGTCAACGCCGCGACCGGCTCCGACGCGGGCAACAGCTGCCGCTTCGATGCCACCCCCTGCAAGACCATCCAGCGGGCGGTGAACCGGGCGACGAACGGCAACCACATCTTCGTCGACGACGGCACCTACGTCGAGAACGTCGTGGTCAACAAGCAGGTCCAGATCATCGGTGAGAGCACCGCGGGCACGATCGTCCACCCGGCGCTCGACAACCCCGACTGCAACCAGGGCGGTGGCGGCACCTTCTGCACCAACGCCTCGATCGTCTTCCTGATCGACGCCAACAACGTCTCGATCACCGACCTCACGGTCGACGGCGATGACGAAGCAACGCCCGGTGACATCTGGGCCCGTGGCGGAATCCTGACCAGCGCCTCGCCGACCAAGACCGGCACAGTGGTCGAGGACACACTGGTCAAGAACATCTACCTGCGCGGCATCTACGCCAGCGACGGTGGTGACTTCGACATCACCAACAACACGGTCGACAACGTGGTCAGCGATCCGGGCGGTGCCTCGATCGGCATCTTCACCTGGCTTGCCACCGGTGGCACGGTCACCGGCAACACGGTCAGCAACACCACGACCGCGATCGGCAACAACCACTCCCGAGGGGTAACGATCTCCGGCAACACGATCACCACCTCGGCGGCCGGCGTCCAGGACTCGAACCCCGGCGACAGCGGTGGCGTGGTCGACAAGATCTTCAACAACGACGTCAGCGACTGCTCGACCAACGGCTACGGCATCTACACCTTCGTGCCGTACAACAACGTCGAGGTCTACGACAACACGGTCACCGACTGCTACGTCGGGTACTCATCCCTCGGCGGATCCTTCTCCGGCCCGACCGCGAAGCCGCTGTTCCTCGATAACATCGTCGACGACGCAACCGCCGGATTCTTCTACTCGAACGATTCGTTCGGCTTCGGTGTCCGCGACTCTGACATCGAGATCCGCGGTAACAAGTTCAACGGCTCGGATGAAGGCGTCTCGCTCTACAACGGCGGTGGATTCGACCTCGACGCAACCGTCAACAAGAACGAGATCGTCGGCAACACGGTCGGCCTCGAGGCTTCGGCCGGCGGCGCCGGCACCCGCGACTTCACCAACAACTGGTGGGGCTGCAACGCCGGACCGAACACCGCCGGTTGTGACACGGTCGTCGGCACGGCCGACTACGACCCGTGGCTCCAGCTCACTCTGAGCGCGGCCCCGAATTCGATTGCCCCGAACGGCAACTCGAACATCACCGCTTCGTTCAACGTGAACTCGGACGGAAACGATGTCGGAGCCGGTCTGCCCGAACAGGACCTGGCCTACACCACGACCAGCGGAACCTTCCCGGCATCTGGCAGCACGATCGGTGGCACCGACACCAACACCCTGACCGCGGGACCGCCTCCGGCGACCCCGATCACGGTGACGGCGACGACCGACAACCAGACCACCCCGATCACGCTGAACATCGCCGGTGACGTCACGGTGAACGACGACACCTCGGGCAACGGACCTGCCGGGGCGACCTGTGCCACCCCGGACTTCGACAACATCACCGATGCGGTCAATTCGGTCTCGGACGGCTCCGACATTTTCGTCTGCGAGGGCGATTACCCGGAGACCAACATCGGTGTGGACAACGACATCGGCATCATTGGCAACCCGGGTGGTGGCGTCAACGTCGGCCCGACCGTCGGCACTGTCAACCAGAGCGAGTTCGTGCTTGATGATGGCGCCGACGGCACCACGCTCCAGGATCTGAATGTCAGCTCAAGAGCCACTGGCGGTATTGGAGCCATCAAGACAGACAGCGGCGCGACTTCGGTCGACGACATCTCCCTTGACGGGGTCACGATCACCGGGCTGAGCCCCAATACGGCTTACGGCATCTCATTCGAGAGCCCAGCCGACGGCTGGAACCTCGACAACGTCACCATCAACAACTTCATCAGCGGCATCGACAACCGTTCGGCGATCGTCACCGACACCACGATCACCAACAGCGACATCTCGGAGAACCAGAACGGCATCTACGTCCTGGCCAAGGGGCCATTCGCATCGAACGGCCCGAACGTCGGCTCCTTCGACGGCCTGGACGTTACCGACACCACTTTCGACAGCAACAAAGAGACCGGAATGTACTTCGAGGGTCTCAGCAACGCGACGTTCACCCGTATCGCGATCACCGATACGAACCTCACCCCGTGCCCAGGATGCAACACGGGTCGCGGCCTCCAGATCAACCTGAAGAACGGCACCTACTCCAACATCGACGTCGTCGATTCGACGATTTCGGGTTCCGTCCGCGAAGGAATCGCCGTTCAGGTCCGCGGCTACGCCGGGGACAGCGGCTCCTACACGCCGTACCCGGCGACCCTGACCGGCCTCTCGGTCACAGGTTCGACGATCACTGATAACGGCGGCCCAGGGATCTCGCTCGACAACAAAGAGACGATCCTTAGTCCGATCGAGATTCACAACAGCCGCATCGTCGGCAACGGCCTGCTGCAGGGACCGGGCACCCCGGGCGGTCTCGACTCGAACGCCCCGGTCAACGGAATCTTCGCCTGGTACGCCCCGGGCGGAGGCAACCCGGTGGTCGACGCCGAGAACAACTGGTTCGGCTGCAACACCAACCCGCAGCTGGTGCCAGCCTGTACCCCGAACCTCGGGGTTCCGGCCGCCAACGCGAACGTCGACGCGAATCCGTGGATGGTGCTGACCGCAGTGCCGACTAGTGCGACCCTGCCGCTTGACGGCTCGGTCACGATCAACGCGGCGATCAACACCAACAGTAATGGCGCTTCGGTGCCGGCTGTTCCGGGCAATCCGCAGATCGACTACAGCACCTCGAACCCGAGCGTGGCCACGGTCAGTCCGACCACCGACAACCTGAGCAACGCCGGCACGTCGTCGACGCTGGTCAGCAGCCACGACAACGGTTCGGTCGTCATTGGCTCGACCGTCGACAACCAGACCGTGAACAACAACTTCACCGTCAACGGTGGCCCGCAGGACCGTTACGTCGAAGAGCCGCCGGTCGGAGATGACAGCGGCAACAACTGCCGCGATGACCAGGATCCCTGCGCGACCCTCCAGTACGCGGTGAACCAGTCCAGCTCCGGCGACAAGATCATCGTCGGCGACGGCTCCTTCACCGGCGCCAACGTCGACAGCAAAAACATCACGATCAAGGGCACCGGGCGGACCAACACGACCACGATCACGCCCGCGACGAACCCGCTGGTCTCCTGTGATCAGGAATCGGCGCCGGGCACGAAGTGGACCGGCGTCATCTGCATCTACAACTCGACCGTGACCGTTCGCGACCTGATCGTCGACGGCCAGGACGAGGGCAACCTCAACAACCGTTTCTCGGGCATCCTCTTCGCGGAATCGGGCGGTCTGGTCTCGAACGTCGAGACCACCAACACCCGTGACACACCGTTCAACGGGGCACAGCGCGGTTACGGCATCGCGCAGCTCAACCGCTCGGTCGGTGGAGGCAGCACGGTCCGGAAGCTGAGGGTCTTCAACTCGCTCATCCACAACTTCCAGAAGGCCGGCATCCAGGCCGCCGCTCTGGGCAGCCCCGGCCTGACCCTCCAGGTCGACGACACCGAGATCACCGGTGCCGGACCGACCGCGGTGATCGCCCAGAACGGAATCGCCCTCCAGAACGGAGCCAAGGTGAATGCCACGGGCAACGAGATCTCCGATCTCGCCTTCCTGGGCGGAAACAGCGCTGCCGGCATCCTGATGTTCAACGGTGGCACTTCGACCATCGAGAACAACACGTTCGACAGCATTCAGTCGGCCGTCAACCGCACCACCACTGCGCCTGCGACCGCAGTGGTAAGCGTCAAGGGGAACACCTTCACCGGTACGGCCCCGACCACGGGCGGAAACGTCACGAGCATCAGGGCCACGGATGGTGATTTCACGATTGAAGGCAACACCTTCGGTGTGACACCCGATCCGAGTAACGGCGAATCCATCGGTGTGACGCTCGTCCCGACGCCGACTTCACTCACGGCGCAGATCAACCGCAACACGTTCACCGGCAACACGATCGGCCTCCTCGCCCTTCCGGGTAACGTCGGGGAACTCGACGCCAGCGCCACGGGCAACCGGATCGCCGGCAACGACGTCGGCATCCAGAACGATTCGGATGACCCGATCCTCGCCAGGAACAACTGGTGGGGCTGCAACACCGGAGCGAACACGGCCGGTTGCGACACGAAGGTCGGAGACGACATCTCGACCAGCCCCTGGCTCGTGATGGGCATCAAGGCTGTGCCTTCGACCATCTACTCGGACGAAGACGAGTCCTCGATCACCGCCAGCTTCGTCAAGAACAACCTTGGCAACCAACCGGAAGTCGGCTTCCCGCCGACCACGGTCGGATTCTCGAGCAGCCTCGGCACGATCGAGCCGACCGCCCAGACCGAATCGGGCAAGGCGACATCGATCCTCACGTCCAACAACGTGCCCGGTACGGCCAACGTCGTGGCGTCACTCGACGGCGAGAACGTGAATACACCCGTCGTGATCCAACTCGCCCCGGACGGCCCGACCGGTGACACCGGCGCGACCGGAGCCACGGGTAACCCCGGCGACACCGGAGCCACGGGTAACACCGGCGACACCGGAGCCACGGGTAACACCGGCGACACCGGAGCCACGGGTAA
>JBBSKC010000055.1:0-15781 GCA_038256675.1 Solirubrobacterales bacterium
CAGCCGCCTGACCATGGTCAGGCGGCCCTGGGGCGTCAGTGAGGCGTTAGCGTGTACTTCCATCCGGGTGTCTCCTTGCTGCTGGTTGCTAGATACCTCCAGCATGCAGGGTCCACCCGGATTTAAGGAACAACGTGGTTAGGAACTACACCTAGAGATGAAAGCCGAGGCCGGGCGCTCGTATCCGCGTGAGACAGGTGGAGCCCTCCTTGGCTATAAGGCCGCGGAGGAGGAGAGCGTCATCCAAGTGATGGCCCAGACCGGTCCCGGCATCAATGCGAAGCACAAGTCCCACCGTTTCGAACCCGACGGGGAATGGCAACAACGAAGAATCGCGAAGGCCTACCGAGATTCCGGAAGGATTACGACCTACCTCGGGGACTGGCATTCGCACCCCGGCGGAACCTCTGCTCCGAGCTGGACCGACCGCGCTACATCAAGCAAGATCGCGCGCTCGGCCGAAGGCAGATCGTCCGATCCGCTCACGGTCATCCTCTTCGGAGAACCCGAGGAGTGGGAATTGGTCGGCTACCGACGGATGCGGTGGCGTCTCAAATCGATCGAGCTAACGGTCAATTGAACACGTGATCTGAAGCCATTGTCGCGGTGATCGGATCTCCTCACTTACCGGTTCCGTGCAGTGGATCTCGGCAACTTGAAGCCCACCCGCTGCATTCGTGTATCGGACCGCTGCGGCAGTCGTATGGAGTTCCTTCTGCTATACCTAGTATCAGTTCGAACTATGTCCATCGAATGAGGATATTTGGGCGTATTTCGGTATGGCCAACTGCTAAGGAGGAGAGCTGTGAAAAAGTCAAGAACGAGAATTATCGTATCTATTGCTTTCGCAATCATTTCCGCGAGCGTCTTGGGAGCGTCATTCGCCAGTGCCGCAGGGGATTCACCGGCTCCTAAGAAGTCCAAATCGGCGACCCGATCTGTCTGTTTTGCGAATTCGGTATGTGCTTACTCAGGCACGAACTTCAACGGTAATGCTGGTGGACGCGCCTGTGGGAACTCGGGCTCAACCTACTTTCCCGGAAGGTTGAAATCTGCTCGGAACCGGTGTGGTAACAAGACGAATTATCTTCGGCTCAACGGACACGGAGTTGTTTGCATGAACCCAGGAGGAGACAGGCCCAATCCCGGAGACTTTGACGAGATTTATGTGGCCGTTCATTACGGCGCTCAGTGCTAGAGGGCTAGTCTTGGTCGGAATGACTTAAGAGGGTCTCAATAGATCCAGAATGAGGTCGTGATATGACCTTACGTCCAGGGCGCCTTGGGCCGCTCTGGACGTAGTTGAGCTCGAATTTCCGACTCGTACGGCTGACATGGACTTCTTCTTTCAATCAATCTGACAGAAGGGTCTGCATCACGCCGGCGGCAATCGGAGCAGCCACCGTACCGCCCTGCCCGTCGGTGCACTCGACCGTGGCGGCGACCGCAATCTGCGGGTCATCGGCCGGCGCGAAGCCGACGAACCACGCCTGGTTCGGCAACCCGGCACACCGCTCCTGGTCGGGAACCTCGGCGGTGCCCGTCTTGCCGGCGACGTCGATGCCACTTAGCGCCGCTGCGGTTCCGGTGCCTTCGTTGACCACGGCCTTCATTGCCTCGGTCAGCGTCGCGGCGCTTTCTTCTGAAATCACATCCGATTGTTCATCCGGGCTCATTGTGTCGAGGGTCCGTCCGTCGACGTCACGAACCTCGTCCCAGATCTGAGGCTTCATCAGTTTGCCGCCGTTGGCGATCGTCGAAGCGACTTCAGCCATCTGGATCGGTGTGGCCAGCAGCCGCTCCTGGCCAATCGCGATTCGCGAGATGTCAACACCTTCTCCGTCCCCCAGAAGGGCGCGCGTCTCCGAATCGAAGATACCGCTACTCGCCTTCTGGTCTTCTGGCAGGTCGATCTGCGGCTTGGCGTTGAAGCCGAACTTGTCCATGTACTCGTACAGCGTGTCCTTGCCGACCTTTCGGCCGAGCTTGGCGAAGAAGGTGTTGACGGAGTTGGTCAAGGCGGTCGTGACGTTAATTGCTCCGAAATCCTGCTGGAAATCGTTGGAAAGTGGTGAACCCTGGATGTTCAGGCTCGGCGGCGCTTCGATCAGCGTGGCGCCGTCGATCGCGCCGCTATCGAGTGCCGCCGCCGCGGTGACGAGCTTGAAGGTGGATCCCGGCGGATACGGGAACTGGACTGCGCGATTGACGATGGGCGATCCAGCTTCGTTATTGATCTGGGAGAAGTCATCGGGAATCCGATTCGGGTCGTATGGTGGCTCGCTGACCATCGCCTTGACCTTGCCGGTCGAAGGCTCGATCGCGACCACGGCTCCCGGCCGTCCGGCCAGCAGGTCGACCGCGGTCTGCTGGGCGGTCGGGTCGAGACTGGTGGTGACGTCGTGGCCGACCTGCTTGCGGCCCCGGATCTCGTCGAGAATCGTCGTGAACTCCGAGTTCTCCCCGATCAGCTCGGAGTTGTGGAACTTCTCGAATTCGGCATTGCCGAATTGAGCGAAGTTGTATCCGATCGGGTGGCCCCACAGCGGTCCGTTCGGGTACTCCCGCACGAACTGACGGGAGGCGCCCTGGCCAACCGGCTTCGACTCGGCGATCACCGATCCGTCGGCCGCGAGGATCTTCCCGCGCTTGATCTGCTGCGCCTCGAAGAAGGGTCGCTTATTGACCGACTGTTCCTTCAGGTTCTGAGCGTCGAACACCGACCAGTACGAGGTGAAGCCGACCAGGGCCGCGAAGCAGAAGGTGATGAAGATGAAGAGCTTGATGATCTGGGCGTTCAATTCGGCCCGTCCTGATGCATTTCGATTCTAATGACACTACCTGCCTGGAAAGGATTTTGCGCCGCATAGAGTTCAGCAGAAGATTCTGATCTCAACACGATTGCACAAGGCAATTATCTGGTCCCCTGATTGGATGACATGCCACCCGTCCTGTAATTCACGAGCGGCTTTTGGGCGGCAATCCGACTGGCCGCCACCAAACAACTCTCGCGTGGGGCCTTGGCCCGTCTCATTCGAACCTCTGCCGGCAACCACGACGGGACCATCAGTCCAAGCGCCTACTGCGGCATATGGTCATCTACCTTCCGATCCGGTCAAACCCTCACAAACCCTTTGGCGTACGACATCGTTGACCAGCTCGAGGAAGTAGCCATGCCACAGCTCCACGAGCTGCCGACGATCGAGTACCCGCTGGTCTTCGGCCTCGTCTCGGCCGGATTTTCGCTCGGAGAAATCAATGCGCTCCGACTCGAACAGGTGCAAGTAGATGAGGCGGGACGGGTCAGACTGCTCGGTGCCGACGTGTCCGGCGACCTGGCCGAAGTTCTCAGGTGTGCGATTAGTCGGCGAGCCGCCGACCGCCCAGACAGCAGGCTGCTGTGGACATCGCTCGTCACGACCCGTGACCTTCGTTTTCGAACGAAGGCTCTGACCAGGGAACAACAACTCCGAGAGTTCTATCGCGTGGCCACCAAAAACTTCCGGAAATCATCGACCAAGAAAGGCAGCACACCGTCCATCAACAAGGCGCTCAAGCGGCGCATGTCAGAAATCGTTCCGGACATCCCCGCCGCGTACATCGAGAGCCCACTGAGCGAACGGGATCTCGAGATCCTGGGGACAGCGATGCACGAGTCAGGCTGGCCCGCCGGCGTGGTGCGGGGCGTCATCGAACCGGAAGACGATGTTTCGCGCCTCATCGACGAGCGATACATCGAAGAAGTCCCGCCGAACGGGATCGTGGTGGATCAAAGCGTCCTGTTGAGTCAGGGCTTTGCGTCGACCAAAGACCATGGACTTTTGCTCGAGCGAGCGCGAGTCGAAGCGTTGCGAGCAAATAGCCATAACAATGGTTCTCATCTCGGCCGACGGTCAGAGGATCTGCTGCGCATACGATCTGCCCTCGATCCTAGCTCCGCTCAGCGCAGCCAAGGCACTGAATTGAGGTAACACGAAGCTTGTCGCTGGTACTGAACAAGACTCGTCGCTTCAATGCAGGTATCGAGTCGCGGCACAGCAACTGGCGACCTCGGGTGTCGCACTCGTCTTATGCGCGATAATGTCGGTTATGTAAAGTCGTGAACCAGGTGCGGGGCGTCAGCGGCCAACACCTGTTGTGTGGCGACATCGGTGTGGCCGTCGTGCTCAGCGTCGGATCAAAGCAACCCTTGACCTGATGGCCTTCAGACCTCGCTGGTGGTTGCCGCGACCTTGACCTTTAGCTTCTTGCCCGGCTGGTCTTGCGAGTAGCTCCCCAAGTCATTCACCAGCGGAGACCCGACGCACTCGCACCGATCCTTCCAGCCGCGTGAGTTCTTCTTTCGTCACGATGCTTTACCCCCCACCCAACCCGAGTTTCGGTCGCAGCCATGCGCGATATACCGTCGTAACCGCAGCGCGATGATGAACTACCTACTCAAGAGTAGACAGGTCTGCCCGGCCAGCTAGGGATAGTGATCGGTTGGTCGACAGCAAATCTTTCGTACCTCAGCGAGAGTGATATTCACAGGAAGGCGAGAGCGCCTTCAGAGCCGGAGCCCGGAGAGCCGTTCAAGCATTCTCGTCACTCATGTGACGGAAGCCCTCGATTTACATGAGTCAAACACCTGTCGTGGAAGGAGTCAAAAACAAGTCGCTGCACAACCTGTCGCTCACTCGGCGCGGCAGTACCGGATATGTGTGGCCAGCGGTGAATGCAGCACCTCTACGGGCTCCAGTCCGAAGGATTCGACGCCGTCAAAGATGCGCTCGCCTGAACCGAGCAAGACGGGAGCGATGTCGAGCGTCAACTCGTCGATGACCCCAGCGATGAGTGCTTGCCGCACGGTCGCGGCGCCGCCCGCAATGTCAACGCCGTTCTCACCGGCCGTTTCGCACGCCTTTGTATAGGCGGCGTCGAAGCCGTCGGTGACGAAGTGGAAAGCCGTCCCGCCTTCCATCTCTATCGGCTCGCGGGCGTGATGGGTGAGCACGAACACCGGAGCGTGGTACGGCGGCTCGGGACCCCACCAGCCGCGCCAGTCCTCGTCCCACGTACCACGGATCGGGCCAAACATGTTGCGACCCATTACGTAGGCGCCGCGCGGGCGCATGAGCCAGCCGGCCGCTGTTTCGTTGGCCTCGGTGGCGCGATCGTCACCGAGGTGCCAGGCGTGAACCTCCTTGCCGCGCTTCCCGAGCGGGTTCTCGCTGCTCTGTTCGGGCCCGGCAACGAAGCCATCGAGCGAAATGGACATGTGGCAGGTCGTGTTCAAGTAGTCGTTCTTCCTGGGTGTGATTGGGTTTACTCAGGCTTCCATTTCCTGGCAGTTGATCATCCAGTTGATTCCGAACTTGTCGACGCACATGCCGAAGATCGCTCCCCAGGGTGCCTGGCCGAAAGGCATGGTGACGGTTCCGCCCTCACTCAGCTTTTCGAAGTAGCCAGCCAGGCGCTCTTCCTCGTCACCATTGATTGTGACGCTGAATCCGGAATGGCCTCCACTGGTGTCGATGTGACTGGGCGCATCCGAACCCATCAGGACCATGCCGTCCGGGGCCGTGATCATCGAATGCATGATCTTTTCCTGCTCTGCGGGATCCTCGCTCATACCGAATTCACCGAAGGTCGAGAAGACGACGTCTCCGCCAAGGATCGAGTAGTAAAAGGTCATCGCCTCGCGGGCATTGTCCTTGAAGTTCAGGTACGGGTTGAGTCGAATGGCCATGGGGTCCCTTTCGGTGAGGTTGTGTCGCCTAAGACCGGTCTCGCCCCTCAAACTAATCGGTCCTTGTGACTCGGCCAAACTTCTCGAAGTATCCAGGCATCAGGTCCCGGTCGGAGCACCGTTTCGCTTCAACTACATATGGCCCGGTCGTTACGCACGGTCGGGCCCTTGGTGCCGAGGGTCGGCAGCCTTCCCCGTGGTACCTCAAATACTTTGTGAAGCTGCAACTCGTTCGCCTCAGTCCGCGGATGAATCGGGGGTTTCGAGCCGACCCAGCCGTGAGTCGGCGTCCCCGGGATCGGGTCTCTTATTCCTGCCCGAGCACAAGGTCGATGCCGGCTAGCACAAGCCGCACATCACTTGCCGCGAGGCGTCCGACTCGGTCTTCAAGCGTGGCGCGGTCGATGCTGAGTATCTGCGAGACGTTCGCCACGCAATCTTTAGGTAGCCCGGTAATCGCGGCGTTCAGGATCACGTTCCCCGGTGCTGCCGCCAACCGCAGGTTGCTGGTCAGAGGAACTATGACCGTCGTGGCGATCCGGCTGGCGTTGAAGTCGTCGCCCTGGACGATCACTACGGGCCGACGGAACCCGGGACTCGACCCGATTGGATCGTCGAGCGACGCCCAGCAGACGTCCCCCTGGCTGATCACCATTCAGTTTGTTCGAGGATTCGACGCGCACTTTCGTCGCTGAATTCGTCCCGCTCCCCGACAAGTTCTTCAGCGACCTCATTGAGTGCGCGGGTCACGGCGCCCGGTTCGCGCCGTGCGACGTAGTCAGCCAGAGCCTCACGGTAGATCTCGCTACGGCTCTTGCCCAGGCGGTCGGCCAGCATGTCTGCCTGGGCAAACAGATCGTCCGGAATCGATACGGCAGTTTTCATACCAAAAGTATAACCGGGTAAAGAGAACCCGTCGGACGGGAAAAGACATGTGCCCACCAGGCTGAACAGCCTGTTCGGCTGCTGCTCACTGAGCGGCCCAGCTAACTGCTCGAACAGGTTCGCAGTGAGTCCCACACTGATTGCTCGGGACCCACTCAGGGCTGAGAGTCAGGGAAAGCCCGTCCACCCTCCCCCGTAGCAGGGGGCGTCGTTACAGACGTCGTTGATGGTTCCGTTCGGGTTGAAGAAGGTGTCGATCATCTCGACCGGGACCTCGGCCCCACGCGGTGCTCCGTGCGGGTCCTCCCAGGCGGGGTTGGGCGGCACGTTCTCATATGGCGGCACACCGGTTCCGATGAACTCACGTCCTGGATTGGGATTCGAACGCACCGGGCCGCCATCGAAGTAGAAGTAAGTCGACTTGGTGGTCGGGTAATCGGACGGCTGCAGCCTCGGTATGTCCCAGAGGGCTTCGTAGTCGGGCCAGCGTTGGGGTTGCTGAATCGGGTTACTGTTGGTGTACAGGCCCATGGTCCTCGCCTGAACGTCGCTGGCGAAGTTGCTGACCTGATGGTCGCCGAGAGCCACTTGGAGGGTGACGTTGTGCTCCGGGGTGTTCGGTGGCGGGTTGTCAGTCATCCGGTGGGCGTAGCCGTTCGGTTCACCCCGGTCCCAGAGGATCTGGATGATGCTGAGTATCAGTGGCCGGGTCAACGGGTCGTTGTAAGCCGGGTTCATGATGGCGGCGTACTGGGGCCAGTTGGAGGACCTGGTCAGCAGGGTCGAGTAGTTCATACCACCGACCACCAGGGCCGACTGGATGAAGTCCGGGGA
The DNA here is from genome assembly GCA_038256675.1 of Solirubrobacterales bacterium. GTDB lineage: Bacteria > Actinomycetota > Thermoleophilia > Solirubrobacterales > 70-9 > 67-14. The sequence goes on from JBBSKC010000055.1 coordinate 7,448, forward strand.
GATCGCGGTCAGCGGTCCGCCCATGATGCCGCCCTGGCTGGCACCCATGTAGTAGACGTTGTCGGTCCGGATGACCGACTCATCGTCGGTGTCCTGGAAGGCCGCATTCGTACCGAAGCCGTCCGGGTGGTACATGAGCCGGGCCAGGAAGAGCTCGTTGAGCAGTCCCTGCTGCAACCGGTCCGGCACGACCGAGAAGCTGGACAGGTTGGTGAGTGCGGCGGCGACCCTGGGCAGGTCTTCGCTGGCCATGCCGATCTCGTCGGTCGCACAGGCGATCATCGAGTGTTCTTCGGCCAGGTTCGGGTTGATGCTGCCGGTGACCTGACTTGCCGTGCCGAGCAGACCGTGCCCGAAAACGTACGGGCGCAGCTTGTCCGGATCCGGGCCATTCAGTCCGGCCGGCGGGATGATGCAGTCGAAGTTCGCCTGATAATCGCCGTTTCGCTGCGGCAGGCCGTCCGGGTCGAGGTCCATGGTCCCGCCTGGCTTACAGTCGGGCTCCAGGAAGCAGGGCACGGTGTATGTGCCTCGCACCCGGCGCTCGATGCGCGAGTCGCTGTGGGTCGAGACGTTCGTCACATTGAAGGCGGGCGCCGTGCCGTTCCGCACGTTGTCGGCCATCGTCGTGTCGCCGAGGACTTTGAACCCTTCGTCCCTCATGTGGATCGCCCGGCGATAGTTGTTCTGGTCACTGGCGACGGTGAAGTCCCAGGCAAGGTATAGGTCCGAACGCTCGATGCCGGCCTGGCCGAGCTTGCTGAAGATGCCCTCGAAATGAGAGCGGCGCTCGTTGATGCGGGACTCTTTCGAAGGCCAGGAGTCGCGGTAGTAACGGAACCCGTCGGGGGCCTCGAGAGCGTTGCCGCTGGCGTCGGTCAGGTTGCGCAGGGCAACGATGTAGCGCTTCTTCTCGTCGAAGTTCTTTGCCGGGGTGATCAGCAGTGCCCGCGAAGCATCGTCCGGGGCGTTGGCGTCCACCTCGACCCAGATCGGCCAGCGTTCACCGGTCTCGGCGTCGATCACGACCGCTTTCTGGTCGGGCTGCGTGTAACGGCTGAGATGGCTGAGCGGCACGAACCCGTTGACATTCACCGCCGCGGCGTTCTCGATACCCGGCACCTTGAGCACGATGCTCTGGCCCTGGCTGAAGCCGTCCGACGCTGCGTAAGGAGTGGCGTCGATCGGCACGTCGGCTGCGTTCTTCGGCATGCCGGACGTCTTCAGATCGAGCCGTTTACCGGTCGGGCTCGAGTTGTCGGCCCGGGTGTAGTAGTCGTTCGGAAAAGGCATGAGGCAGCGCCCTTCCTTCGGCTGGGCGATGAAGTCACAGGAATCGGCCTTGCTCAGATCGATCGCCGGAGGGGTCACGCAGTTGGGCGGCGTGCCGGTCTGGTCAGCGGAACAGACTGGCGGCGGTGGCGGCGACTGGCAGCGACTGGCGCTGCGGGCGAGGCGCTTTTTGGCCTTGGCGATCGCTTTGCGCTTGCCGCGCTTGTACTTGCCGGTCACCCGGAGAGTCTTGGCACCACAAGTGGAGAGGACTCGCTTGCCGGCGGCGGTGAGGGGCAGTTTCACCCGCCGGACCTGCCGACCGTTCTTGCGGAACTTGACGACCTTCTTGCGCAGGAGTTTGCCACGCTTTCCCTGGAAGGCGGCGAGGCGAACCCTTGTCTTGCCACGCGCGACCACCCGAACGGTGAGGCGACCGGCTTTGAGGAGCTGGTTCTGGTTCGGTGTGGTGATCTTGAGGTTCACCTTTGCCGGGCGCTTCTTCTTCGCTCCGGCATCGGCGGGAGCGAACCCCGAACTCGCCGCAAACGCGACTGCCACGGCCAGGGCGAAAATCGCCAGGGCCATCCATGCACGGATACCTTTTGCCGACGCTTCCAAGCTCATGTCCTGCTCCTCCCGAAGGTTACTTCTGCTGATTGGGCTCCCTTGCCGGCGCGGCCGAACCACGCCACGACACGAACACCGTATCAATATATGACCCGCGTCAAATTGGCTGGGGCACCGACGGCACACTCGCTCCTTGGCTCTCCCTGAAATCGGATACTGACATACGCAGGTCGCTTCGCGTTCTCGTGAACGAGGTTGGCGTCTTCTTCTAGTTGACAAGTCACTTCACACATGGTTCTGCCACGGCACGTCACCTTCCCGTCGCTTTGGACTTCGAAACTGTCGAAGCTGAGCAGCTCTGTGTTGATTCTCGATTTCCTTGGGTAAGGTCCTCAGATGACGAAACCGCCCACGAACCTGATCCGCATCGGCGGAATCCTGACCGCTCTGGTGGTATCGCTCCTCCTTGCTTCGTGCGGTGGCGAATCTTCCGAGGAGCCCGCACCGAATCCGCAGCCTCAGGACCCGCCGGCAGTCGGCGAAGTCGAGACCGTTACGGAGGATCTGGAGGCCCCCTGGTCGATCACGTTCTACGAAGGGACTCCGTTGGTCAGCGAACGCGACTCGACCCGCATCCTCGAGCTCGACGAAGGAGGCGAAAAGCGCGAAGTCGCCACTATCGGGGGTGTGGCTCCTTCGGGTGAAGGCGGTTTGCTCGGAATCACAGTTCGGGACGACTACCTGTACGCGTACTTCACCGCGAGCGGAGAGAACAGAATCGAACGTTTCGAAATCACTGGCGATGCGGGTTCACTCGGGCTGGGTCAACCCGAGATGATTCTCGACGAAATACCTGCCTCCAGCATCCATAACGGCGGCCGAGTAGCGTTCGGTCCCGATGGCATGCTCTACGCCACGGTTGGCGACGCCGGGAATTCGGACAACGCTCAGGATCTCGATTCGCCTTCAGGGAAGATCCTTCGAATGACCCCGGACGGTCGGGTGCCGAAAGACAACCCGTTCGACGGATCGCTCGTTTACAGCCTCGGTCATCGCAACCCGCAGGGCATCGCCTGGGATGGAGACACTCTCTATTCCAGCGAGTTCGGCCAGGACACCTGGGACGAACTCAACGTCATCGAAGCGGGTGGCAACTACGGCTGGCCCGAAGTTGAAGGGATGGCCGACCAGGACGAGTACGTAGACCCGGTACAGCAATGGGCCCCGGAAGAGGCCAGTCCCAGCGGCATGACCATCAGTGGCGACTCGATCTACATCGCGAACCTGCGCGGCGAGCGCCTTCGCGAAGTTCCCCTCAATGACCTTTCGTCTTCCACAGAACGGTTCACCGATGAATACGGTCGCCTCCGCGATGCCGTCGTCACCCCGGAGGGCTCGCTATGGGTACTCACCAACAACACGGATGGTCGAGGTGTGCCGACCACCGGGGATGACCGAATCATCAGCGTGCCCGCAGAATGAGGCGCGCGATCACCCTCGACTTTTCGTCCTGCTGTTCTACCGAGTCTCTTTGCACGTGAGGTAGCCCGCCGTGGCCGAGACGTTGGCCGTGGACTTCCCGCCCTTGCCGTTCGGGTAGATCAGCTTGACGTGGCGGTAGACCCGAATCGTCGTGCCCTTGAAGTCGCCGAAGCGCGGCGTGCACCGGATGGGCTTCCTGGCGATCAGCTTCGCCGGGCCGTTCTGATTCAGCTTTCCGGGGTAACGAGCGGATGTGTCCACGTATCGTCCCCGGCCGACCGCCTTGTGGTCACCCCAATGCTTCCAGGTGATGTTGCGAACCTGTCCGCCCGCGTTGGCCACGAAGTAGACGAAGTCCGGATGCTGCTTGCCCTGTGCGGCGAGGTCGACCCAGAAGACCTTCTCGTTGTTGCGAGCCGTGCTCGCCGTCGCCGTGAGTGCCACGAAGGCGGCCAGAACGGTCATGAATATGGCCAGCTTCCGGAAAGTACCCTGAGTCTTCATCGCGCAAGGCTACTCACTGGACCGAACGGACCGCTGAGTCAGGTCAGGCTGCCTCGGTCTTCACCGGCTCACGGTGATCGCGAAGATCCGTCACCGTCGCCAGGGGCGCTTCGTCCTTTTCCGGTGAGCGCAGGACGTTCTTCGCCCTCCTGAACAGTCCTCCGGGAACCGAAGTGGCCAACTTCGCGATTTCGCCCGGCGCCGCGGTTGCCTTCTCGCCGAAGTCATTCGGAAGCGAGAGCCGGATGACCTTCTTCCAGGCGGATGCGACCTGAACGGGCAGCGGGCCTTCGGCGTACGGCAGGTCATAGCGGTCAAAGATGTCCCTGACCTGCGGTGAAATCTCGGCGTACCGGTTGCTCGGCAGGTCCGGAAACAGGTGGTGCTCGATCTGGAATGAAAGGTTGCCGGTCATGAGGTGCATGAGAGGCGAGCCGGTGATATTGGCCGCGCCGAGCATCTGCCGGACGTACCAGTCCCCCCTGGTCTCACCTTCGATCGACTTCTTCTCGAAGGTCGCGACACCCTCCGGAAAATGGCCGCAGATGATCACGGAGTGGGTCCAGAGGTTTCGGGCCAGGTTTGCCGTGACGTTGGCCCCGAAGGTGGTAACGGCAGATGGACCTGACAGCAACGGATGGACGACGTAATCCTTGGTGGCCTGAGCGCGGATTTTCTTGAGGACTGCCTTCGACTGCTTCTGGAACTCAGGGTTGTCCTTGCGGCCCTTCCAGTTCTTGCCGAGCTCGAGATCGTAAGCGGCGATGCCATACTCGAAGAAGCAGGCGTTGATGAAGTTCCAGAGCGGCTGTCCGAGGTAGAACGGCATCCAGCGCTGGTCTTCGTCGACCCGCATGATCCCGTAGCCGAGGTCGTTGTCCTTGCCGAGCACATTGGTGTAGGTGTGGTGCAGCTCGTTGTGGGAGTGTTTCCAGAGATCGGCCGGTGAGGCGTTGTCCCATTCCCAGGTGGTCGAATGGATCTTCGGGTCGCGCATCCAGTCCCACTGACCATGCATGACGTTGTGCCCGATCTCCATGTTCTCGAGGATCTTGGCGACGGACAGCCCGGCGGTGCCAAGGAGCCACGCCGGTGGGAAGATCGAAAAGAGCAGGACACCCCGGCTGGCCAGTTCGAGCTTGCGCTGCTTGTCGATCACGTTCCGGATGTAGGCGGCGTCTTCTTGCCCGCGGCTGGCGAGGACCTCGGCGCGGATCGCGTCGAGTTCGGCGCCGATGTCTTCGATGTCCTGCCGGGACAGGTGGGCGATCGGATTGTCTGGGTCCTTCTGAATTGCGGTCATTGTTTCCTTAGAGGTCGATGTCGCAGGGGCCGGCGGCTGCCGACACGCAGGTTTGGATTCGGACGTCGTCGCCGAGCTTTGCTTCGGTCAGATCACCGCTGCGAAGGTCGCGAACTGCGCCTTCTCGCAGGGGGACCACACAGCCGAAACAGATCCCCATACGGCAACCGGACGGCATCAGTACGCCAGCCCCTTCGCCGACGTCGAGGATCGGAGTTCCGCCGTCGGCTTCGACGGTGGTTCCTGTAGTCGAGAAGGTCACTTCGCCACCCTCTCCGGGAATGACAACACTGGGCCGAAAGCGCTCGGTGTGGATCTGGTGGGCAAGCTCGGCTTCAGCAAAATGACCTTCCAGAGCGTCGAGCATTCCGGTCGGGCCGCAGGCCCAGGTCTCACGCTCGGTGAGATCGGGAACAAGCGACGCAAGTTCTTCAGTGTCGATCATTCCTTCAAGGTCGGTGTGGCGTTCGATCAGAGTGATCTGCCCGTCGTTGGCCAGTCCGCGAAGTTCATCACCGAAGATCACGTCCGCTTCGGTCGGGGCTGAATGGACCACAACCACGTCTTCGAGCTCGTCGATGCGGCTGCGCAGCATGCCCATCACCGGCGTGATCCCGCTGCCGGCGGTTACAAAGAGCGTCTTGTCCGGAACGGTTTCGCCAAGGGTGAATTCACCGCAGGCCTGGTCGAGCTGGACGATGGTTCCGGCCTGAGCCCGATGGACAAGGTGGTTGCTGACGAAGCCGTCGGGCATTGCCTTGACGGTGATCGTGATGCAGCCGTCCGAACGGGTCGCCGGGGATGTCAGTGAATAAGCCCGCCACTGGCGGACACCGTCGATGTCTACGCCGATCCGGATGTACTGGCCGGGAACGTGACCATTCCAGGTGCGACCCGGCTTGATCACCAGGGTGGCCGAGTCGGGAGTTTCTGGGTGGACCGTGACGATGCGACCGCGAAGATCAGTTCGTGATGACAGGGGGCTCACCAGGTCGATGTAATCCTCCGGAAGCAGCGGCGTTGCTGCGAGGGCGGCGATTCTGGCTGCCCGGTCACGGAAAGCGTTGATTGGTGATCGACCTGGAAGTGTGGTTGGCATGGACAGAAGCTTGATTCATTCCTGCGTGAGCTTCTTGGCCGTAGAAAGTGAACCTGAATGACCAGTTTTGTTCTTTACGAACAAATACAGGTACGATCGACCGATATGGCTCTGGATACGCTTGAGATCACGGACGATGTGGCTGAGAAGCTTCGAATTGAACTGCCCGCAGTTGCGACCGCCGCCGCAGAGGCAGTTATTTCTGAGGTCCCGGGCTATAGGGACTTGCGCCTTTTCGCTGGCGCAACACTCGATGGTGCAGTCGAGTTGGCATTGCGTGGATTCCTGGACGTTGCCGCCGCTTCAGGGACTTCAGATCCCGCATCCCCCCTCCAGCCGGCTCTGGACGGGGCATACGCGCTTGGCCGCGGAGAAGCCAGAAGCGGGCGAACAATGGACGTGCTTCTCTCGGCCTACCGGGTGGGTGCCCGAGTCGCCTGGCGAGAATGGTCTTTGGTGGCAGTGGAAGCCGGCGTGGCCGGCGACTGGCTCTCCCGATTCGCGGAGCTGAACTTCTCCTACATCGACGAGCTGTCCGCCGCGAGCGTTTCTGGCTATTCCGACGAACTTGAAACTCTTGACCGTAGCCGGCAAAGAACACTTGAGCGCTTCACTCGCAGATTGCTCGCCGGCGGTAGCGCCGAACTCCTGCAGGCGGAAGCCGAGCAAGCCGGATGGCAGCCGCCAGAAAGCCTTTGCGCAGTGATCCTCCCTGCCTCGCGAGCTCGAGGTCTCACCGGCACCGTCGACGCCCGATCACTCCAGCTTTCCGAAGATGGTTCAAGTTTCGAATCCGATGAGGATCTACGCATCATGCTGGTGCCACAAATCACCTCGTCAGAACGCGACAGGCTCAAGACATCGCTCGCGGGGCGTCAGGCAATCATCGGACCTCAGAGACCCTGGGTAGACGTGAGCCTTTCCTATTCCCGGGCAATCCAGGTTCGAAATCTGGATCTTCCCGATACCAGTGAAACCAGGGACGCAGACGACCACCTGGTCGACTTGGTGATTGGTGCGGACTCCGAAGCGCTTAGCGACCTGAAAGCCAGGGTTCTCGCCCCACTCGCGGACTTGCGTCCATCCACCGCACAGAAGCTCACTGAGACCCTGAGATCCTGGCTACTCCACCAAGGTCGACGAGACGACATCGCCGCTGAGTTGTTCATTCATCCCCAAACCGTTCGTTACCGAATGGGTCAGCTCCGTGATCTCTACGGCGACCAACTGGAAGATCCCGAAACTGTCCTCGCAGCCACGATCGCTCTCGGCATACGACGTTCCTGGTGAAGTTTTTATCCCCGGATGTCATGTCGGCCTCGGCATCGACCCCGACGTCTGGCAGACCACGGCCGAGGCAATGCGGCTTGGCACTCGACGGTCATCGATCCCTGGGAAGTCGCAATGCGGGTTGACCGGCTGAACGGCCATTGGTAATTTTCAGGGTGACTTGTCGTGATCCTCGACCTTGATGACATCCAGGCTCGCACTGTGCTCGGTGCGATGAGTTTCGTCGCCAACGGCGAGGCTGGCGGCATGTCCGCGATGGACGCGAAAACGATCGAAGCTGCGGGAACGATCGCGATGGGCCTGGAGGATGTGGACATCGCGTCACTTACCAAGCCGACCCCCGAGCAGCTTGCTGCCCGGGTGCCCTCTTCCGGGGATGAGTGCGTGGTGACCCGGATGCTCGCGGTCATGTCCCTGGTCGGTGCGGTACTCGATTCCCAAAAGACGCAGCGCCTTCAGGCTTATGCAACTGCTCTTTCCGTCGACGAGGAGTACCTCGGGATCCTGGGCGATGCCACGTCCGGAAGGATCGGCCGGGCTACTGACAGGCTTGCTCAGCGAGGCGCTGAATACTTCCTTCCTCCCAGGTCCGCCGGATCAGGCTCCGAGGCGGTAGGCGCACTGATGCCGTTCGGCGACGGCGAGGAAAAGCCCGACCTCGAGGCGCGGTACCTCCGCCTGCGCGAATTGCCGGAGGGAACGTTCGGCAAGGCACTCTTCGACCATTTTTCCGGTAACTGTCTCGAATTCCCAGGAAGCGAACAGGGTCAAGTGCAGACTTTCGCCATCCCCCATGACTCGGCACACATCCTGA
>JBBSKC010000056.1:0-15737 GCA_038256675.1 Solirubrobacterales bacterium
GAAGGCTCCGACCGAGCTGCCTCTCCGAGCACTGACGTGCTCTCCGCACCGGTCTAGAGCTCTTTCTTTGTAGTTCCGAACGCCCACCTCTCCGGGCGTTCACATTTTGTCATGGTCACAGTTTTGTCACACCTCGGAAACTTCCGCCTAACAATTCAGGGTCATCGCACTGAAAGGGTCGGGCGAAATGACCGGCACAATACGAATCTCCTGCCAGGATGAACTCGACTGATCTCGGTCTTTTCACCCCTTTCACAAGGAGATAACACCACCACCCGGGTTTCCCGGTTTTCTTCGACAGGTCGCCGCGATTCGACCGGCGCGGAATAGGGACAATGAAAGGCAGCAAGATGGCATCTCCCCAGCAGGGAGACTCGGTGCTACGGGCCGGACCCCTCGAAGTCAGGTTTGATGAGACCACCGTCCTCGCGGACGACCGCCCTCTCATGCTCACCGTCCGGGAGTTCCAGATCCTGACCGCCCTGGTGGCCAAGGCTGATCGCGTGGTGGGCCGGGAGGAGCTTTTTGAATCGGTCTGGGGATCTCCGATGCGGGCGTCGGACCGGTCGGTGGACGTCTATGTATCGAAAGTCAGGACCAAACTCGAGGTTGCTCTGCCCCACTGGAGCTACATCCAGACCCACATCGGATTTGGGTACTGCTTCTCGCCGCGTCCACTGGCGGATTGAGCGGCTATGTCGATTGCGTCACTTTCACAGGGCAGTAACACGATCGCCCTCTGAGGGGTGTTCACTGCCCCATTGTGGCCGCGAACGGTCGCAACAAACCGAACTATTGGAGGAAACTAGTGAGAATCAAGAACTTGCTGCTCGTGCTTCCGCTTACGGCAGCGCTCGCCTTCGGCATCGCTGCCTGCGGCAGTGATGACAGCAGTGACAGTGGGGGCTCAGGCGGCGGATCGGACCTCTCGGGTCAGATCGCCGGCGCCGGGGCCAGTTCTCAGGAAGCCGCGATGCAGGCCTGGATCGCCACTTTCCAGCAGGACAATCCCGAAGTCACGATCTCTTACGATCCGGTTGGATCGGGCGGCGGACGTGAACAGTTCATCGCTGGTGCGACTCCGTTCGGCGGGACCGACGCTGCGATGGAAGACAAGGAGCTCAAGGACGCCGAGGCGCGCTGCGGCGGCCCCGACAACTATGTCGAGATCCCGGTTTACATCTCGCCGATCGCAATCGCTTACAACCTCGACGGCGTTGATGAGCTGAACCTGTCGGCCGACACTCTTGCCAAGATCATGAAGGGCGACATCACTAACTGGAACGACCAGGCGATCGCCGCCGAAAACGAAGGCACCGAACTGCCGGACCAGAGGATCGCTCCGGTTCATCGTTCGGACGAGTCCGGGACCACCGAGAACTTCGTCGGCTACCTCGCCGCCGCGGCTCCCGACGTGTGGGACTTTGAAGTCTCGGGCGACTGGCCGGTCAAGAGTGGCGAAGCGGCTCAGGGCACGTCAGGCGTGATCAGCGCGATCAATGCCGGCTCAGGCACCATCGGCTATGCGGACCTCAGCCAGGTCGGAGACCTGAACACGGCGAACATCAAGGTTGGCGACGAGTTTGTCCAGCCGTCACCCGAAGCCGCGGCTCAGATTGTAGACAGCTCGGAGCTTTCCGGAAAGGGAGGCAAGTACAACTTCGCCTACGACCTGGATCGCACAACTACCGCCGCGGGCGTCTACCCGATCTCACTGGTTTCTTACGAGATGGCATGCACCAACTACGACTCGCAGGGCGATGGAGAACTGGTCAAGGCCTTCTACCAGTTCCTGATCAGCCCCGAAGGACAGCAGGTAGCGGCCGAGAATGCGGGTTCCGCCCCGATCTCGGACTCACTGCGTGAGCAGATCCAGCCCGCAGTTGACGCGATCGGATCCAACTAGCGAGACTCCGAGGCTGCTTCCCGCAGACCAGGACCCGGCACGGAAGGGCGGTTCACCATTCCGGTGGACCGCCCGCCATCGCCGGTATGGGCTCGCAGATAACTCGAAGCCCAGAAGCGCAGAATTGAAACGAAATAGATGAACGACATAGACAGCCAGAAATCCGACAACGAAGCCGCCACAGTCGGTACGCCGCCAAGTGGCATCGGAGATCGCATCTTCTCCGGTATGGCAACCGGTGCCGGAGTTTTGATCCTCGCCCTGCTGGCCGGGGTAGCGATCTTCCTGATGGTCGAGGCCTGGCCGGCGCTCACTGCTTCCGCGGAAGAGATTCCCGGCGGAGACGGGCTGGTCTCTTACATCGCGCCACTGGCTTTCGGAACGGTCATCGCCGCGCTCCTGGCGGTGATCATCGCAGTGCCGATGGCGGTTGCGGTGGCATTGTTCATCAGTCATTATGCGCCCAAGCCGATCGCAGACACGCTCAGCTACCTGACCGACCTGCTCGCGGCTATACCCAGCATCATTTACGGTCTCTGGGGGATTGCGGTCCTGGGACCGGCAACTGTCGGACTCACCAAATGGTTGGCCGACAACCTCGGCTTCATCCCGTTCTTCGAAGGTCCGGCCTCGACCACCGGGAGAACCATGCTCGTCGCCGGCGTGGTGCTCGGAGTGATGATCCTGCCGATCATCAGCGCCGTTGCCCGCGAAGTCTTCACTCAGACCCCGAGGGGTCTCCAGGAAAGTGCACTCGCGCTCGGCGCGACCCGCTGGGAGATGATCCGAATGGTAGTTCTGCCTTTCGGCAAATCGGCGATAGTCGCCGGCTCGATGCTCGGACTCGGCCGGGCTCTCGGCGAAACCATGGCGGTGACGATCATCCTCTCGGTGTCGGGCGGCGTCACCTTCAATCTGATCAGCTCGTCGAACCCCTCGACGATCGCCGCGAATATCGCCCTCGATTTCCCCGAATCTTCAGGACTCGACGTCAACGTGCTGATCGCCAGCGGCCTTGTGCTGTTCGCGATCACCCTCGTGGTGAACATAGTGGCCCGGGCGGTAATCGAAAGGCAGCGGATAGATGACTGACCGACAGACTCCGACAATGGCTCCGGAGCCCGCTGCGGCACCGACGCCGCCGACCGATCCGTTCGGCGACAAGGACGGCCGGATCCCGGCCTGGGGTCCGTGGGCGGTTATTTTCGGCACCGCGGCAGCGTTGACGGGGGTACTTATCGCAATCGGTTTCAACCTCGTGCTGCTGCTGATCGGAACGACGCTGATCTCGATTCTGGGCATATACGTCTGGGGCCGAATCGTAGAGGGCCGGCGGCAGGCGTTTGACCGCGCGATCACCCTGGGAATCGGATCGATCTTCGCCCTGGCCATGGTTCCCCTGGCATCGCTGCTCTACACGGTGATCTCGAAGGGTCTGGCTCGCATGGACTCCGAGTTCTTCTCCACCTCGATGAGGAACGTGATCGCAGATGGTGGCGGAATTCTTCACGCCGCGATCGGCACGGCGATCATCACCGGACTGGCCACGCTCGCCTCGGTACCGATCGGGATCATGGCTGCGGTCTACCTCCACGAGTACGGAAAGGGCAAGCTCAAGCGCGCCCTGACCTTCTTCGTTGATGTGATGACCGGCATCCCCTCGATCGTCGCCGGACTTTTCGCCTTCGCCCTTTTCTCGATCCTCTTCGGTCCGGGGATCCGGCTCGGTGTGATGGGTTCGCTCGCACTCACGGTCCTGATGATCCCGATCGTGGTGCGCTCGACCGAAGAGATGCTGCGCGTCGTTCCGGACGGTCTGCGTGAAGCATCGTTCGCGCTGGGCGTATCGAAGTGGCGCACGGTCGCCAAGGTGGTGCTGCCCACTGCGATGGCCGGCATCGTGACGGGCGTCATGCTCGCCGTCGCAAGAGTGATCGGTGAAACTGCTCCGCTGCTGATCACCACGGGAACTTTTTCGTCGGTCAACCTGAACCCGTTCGAGGGCAGGATGGCGAACCTCCCGGTCTTCACTTACACGCAGTACAAATTTCCCGGGGTACCTCCTGAGCCTTTCATCGACCGGGCCTGGGGGGCGGCGCTGGTCCTGATCGTTATCGTCATGGTTCTTTTCCTGGTAGCCCGCTTCATCTCACGTCGATACGGAACGGAGCTTCGGAAATAGAAATGGATACCAAGGAGCGTCAAGTGGAAACAGCAGCATCGTCCTCGACCAAAGATTCGACCCAATCGTTCCGCTCCGGTGCCGTCGGAAAGCGGATCGAGGCAAAGGACCTGAACATTTACTACGGCTCGTTCCTCGCCGTCAAGGACGTGACGATGTCTGTTGAGCCGAACAAGGTCACCGCGCTGATCGGGTCTTCGGGCTGCGGAAAGTCGACCTTCCTGCGCTCGCTCAACCGCATGCACGAACTGATCAACGGGGCCCGGGTCGAAGGCTCGGTGACTCTCGAAGGTCAGGACATCTACAGCGCCGGAGTCGATCCGGTACGCGTGCGCCAGCAGATCGGAATGGTCTTTCAGAGCCCCAATCCGTTCCCGACGATGTCGATCTACGACAACACCGCGGCTGGCCTGAAGCTCAACAGCAAGCGCATGAAAAAGGAGCAGATGGACGGCATCGTCGAGAAGGCGCTGCGCGGCGCCCACCTCTGGGACGAAGTCAAGGACCGCCTGAGCAAGCCTGGATCGGGCCTTTCGGGCGGCCAGCAACAGCGCCTCTGCATCGCCAGGGCAACCGCGGTCGAGCCTGACGTCCTGCTGATGGACGAGCCCTGTTCCGCCCTCGATCCGATCGCGACCCTGGCGATCGAAGACCTGATCGACGAGCTCAAGCAGAAGTTCACGATCGTCATCGTGACTCACAACATGCAGCAGGCCGCCCGGGCCAGCGACCGGACTGGCTTCTTCAATATTGGCGAGACCGGAGACCCGGGAGTGCTGATCGAACTCGACGACACCGAGAAGATCTTTTCGAACCCGGTCCACAAGGAAACTGAGGATTACGTGAGTGGGCGGTTCGGTTGACCGCTTTCAGACGTTCATCGATTTCAGAGATCCCGGGGATGAATATCCGCGGAACCAGAAAGGCGGGCTAGCTCATGGCGGAAATACCGGCGAGCGGCAGGATGAGGGTCCAGTATCAGGAGGAGCTCACGCGCCTCGAGACACAGGCTCTGGGCGGTTTCGACCTGGTCAACCGGTCGCTTGACCGCACGATGGAAGCGGTCGAGCGCCAGGATCTCGAGCTCGCGCAGATCGTCATCGGCGATGACGACCAGATCGACGGGCGCTACCTGGAGGTGCATCAGGGGCTGATCACCCTGCTCGCAACTCAATCGCCGGTGGCCACGGATCTCCGCCTGATTTCGGCTTTGCTCCACGTGATCAAGAATATCGAGCGCATGGGCGACCAGTGCGTCAACATCTGCAAGCTCCTGCCGCTGGTCGGGAACGAGCCCCCGAGCGATGAGGACATGGTCAGCCGGATTCTGTCCATGGGCAAGCACGTCCGGGCCCAGGTCATCCAGGCCAAAAAGGCCTTTGCGGACCGAGATGAAAGGACCGCGCTCGACCTGGTCGTACAGGACGACATCGTCGACCGGCTGAACAAGGAGTGTTTCGCCCTCGCGATCGAGATCGGCGACGACATCGACCGGCGGGAATGGGCGATGACCATGCTGCTGGCGGCCCGGGCACTCGAGCGCATGGGTGACAACACGGTCGACGTCGGCGAGCAGGTGGCTTTCGTCGTCACCGGGCTCTTTCGCGAGTTCGAAGACGCCTCCCATCCTCTCTGAGTGACCCCAGGCCTGATGGTCCGGCTCCTCCGTAGGAGGACGGGCCGGCCCGGGCCCCTGCCCAGACGGCGAACCGGGACGGAAACCGCATCCGGTCCTTCTGCGAAGATCGCTGCCGGAAACCAGATGCTTTGCGCAGCGATCGACATAGGTTCAAATACGACCCGGATCCTCGTGGCCAAGCCCCAGGACGGGCAGATCACGAAGGTCATGGAGCAGCGTGCCTACACCCGGATCGGCAAGGCCCGGGATGGCAAGGGCCGTATTTCGAAGGAAAAGATCGAAGAAGTGTCCGAGGTCGTCGACACCCAGGTGCGTTTGGCCCGGGAAGTCGGGGCGGAAGCATTCCGTGCCGTTGCCACCGCGGCGATTCGCGATTCGAAGAACGGCGAAGCGATGGTCAAGGCGATCGAGGCCAGGGCCGGCATCCCGGTCGAAATCATCAGTGAGCGCGAGGAGGGCAGGCTCGCTTTTCTCGGCGCGACCAAGGCGTTGGGCCATCCGGCCGAAGGCAGCGTCGCCGTGGTCGACGTTGGCGGAGGGTCCACCGAAATCATCCTCGGGTCGATGTCGGAGGGCGTCAAGGAGGTCCTGTCCTGGCCGATAGGTTCCGGTCTGCTCGCCGACGAACTGATCGAGGGCGATCCGCCTTCGGCTTCGGAGATTCGCAAGATCCGCGACCGGATCGAAGACGAGTTCAAAGGTGTCGAGATCGAACAACCCGACCAGGTGGTTGCGGTCGGCGGCACTTCGACTTCGCTCCGCCGGCTTGTCGGCGTGGTGCTGGAGTACGAAACCCTGGAGCGCGGCATCCGTGTCCTCTGCGGCGATTCGAGCAATGACGTGGCTCGCCAGTTCGAACTCGATCCGGTCCGGGTGAAGATCCTGCCGACCGGGGTCCTGATCCTCGAAAAGGTCTCCGAACTTCTCGGGGGCCCGCTCCAGATCGGCAAGGGCGGCATCCGCGAAGGCATCGTTCTCGACATGCTGAACGGCAGCGTCGACCTTTCCGAGCCGGCGATCGCCGGCTGACCGGGCCGGCCGTCTTCGGTCGCCTCCCGGGAACCCGCCGGAAGATAGGCTCTCGCCCGATGCCTTCGACCCCCGAATCAGAACCCGGATCGACGCCGGACGAGCGCTTCCAGCTTGCTGCGGCGCTGGTGCTCGAGGACCGGGTCGACCAGGTCGTGGGGTTGAGCCGTGGCCTCCTGGACGTGAGCAACACCGACTCGACCGAGCCGATGTGGCTGGCCTGCCGCCGGATGCGGGCCGCGATCGAGATGTTCAGTCCGTGCTTCACGAAAGCTCAGTCGCGTGGCGCCCGGCAGGAGGTCCGGGCGATGACGAAGGCGGTCGCCAATCGGCGGGACGTCGACTCCGTGGTCGACACCGTCGAGGGTGTCGCTGCCGAGATGGACGGGCCGGAAGCCGAAGGTATGACCCGCCTGACCGAACGCCTGCGCCGTCAGCAGGCCGACGCCAACCGAGCTCTGGCCCAGCTCGTCCACGGGAGGCGCATGCAGGCCTTCCGGGTCCGAATCGAGGACCTGACCGATGCCCCGGTGAGCAATTCCGAAAACGCCAGCCTGCGTGGGTCTCACCATCCGCTCCAGAAAATCCCCGACACGGCCACAGAACTCGTGGTCAGCCGGCTGGCCCGGTTGCGGAAGAACGTACCGGCAGCGTTGGAGCCGAACGCGGTCACGGAGCAGCACCAGATGAGAGTTGCTGCCGAACGCCTCCGGTACGCGCTCGAGCTGACCGCGGAGGCACTCGGCAGTCAGGCCCACAGCGCGCGCCGTTCGGCCCGGGCGCTCCAGGCCGTTCTCGGAGAGATCCGGGACTGCGACATTGCTTTGCCCGAGGTGAGGGAGCAGATCCGCCTGCTCGAAGAGGAAGATGTCGAGACGATCCTGGACCGCGCGAGCGGTAGCCGCGACCTCGATCCGATCCTGGTCCAGGGTGCCCCGAACCGCGCCGCATACCGGGGACTCGAACTGTTGGTCGTCCACCTGCTGACCCGCCGCCAGATGATGTTCGAGCGTTTTCGCCGGCTCTGGCTGGAACAGTCCCGGCAGGGCGTCTGGGTATCGCTCGAGGCTTCGTTCAAGTAACCGGAATTCACAAGTCGTTTCCGCCCAGCGGGTAGGATGGCCCCTTGCCCGAACTCAGCGATCCATCCCTTTATTTCAACCGCGAGCTTTCCTGGCTCGACTTCAACCAGCGCGTGCTGGAACTCGCCGAAGACGAGTCGGTGCCACTGCTCGAACGGGTCAAGTTCTGTGCGATCTACGCCTCGAACCTCGACGAGTTCTTCATGGTGAGGGTGGCCGGGATCTGGGATCAGGTCGACGCGGGAATCGATGCCCGGGGCCCTGACGGACTGTCTCCCCGGGAACAGGTCCAGGCGATCCGCAGCCGGTCCCTCGAACTCGATCGACGCCTGCGACACCAACTCGACGGGACCCTTCGCCCCGAACTCAAAGACCACGGAATCACGATCGCCTCGCTCGACGAACTCCAATCTGAGGACCGCAAGGAGCTCGCCGAGCGTTTCGAGAACCAGATCTTTCCCGCCCTGACTCCTCTGGTGATCGGCCTCGGTCGTCCGTTCCCGTACATTTCCAACCTCTCTCTGAGTCTGGCCGTACTCTTGCGCGACCCTGAGACGTCGACTCAGGTCCTGGCCCGGATCAAAGTCCCGAAAGAACTGCTGGGTCGGTTCGTCCGGGTCGAGCACGAGGACGAGCACATCCTCGTGCCGATCGAGGATGTGATCGCCGACAATCTGGAGTTTCTCTTCCCGGGTGTCGAAGTCCTCGAATACGGCTACTTTCGCGTAACGCGTGACGCCGATTTCACGGTAAGCGATGAAGCCGATGACCTGATCGAAGCGGTTCAGGAAGAAGTGCGCCGCCGCCGCTTCGGGGAAGTAGTGCGGCTCGAAGTCTCGGACCGGATGGATCCGGTCCTCAAGGAGACTCTGGTCGAAGTGATGCGGCTCCAGGATGACGAAGTCTTCGATATCGGTGGCCTGCTGGATCTGGCCGATCTATGGGACGTGGTCAAACTGCCCGGATACCAGGAGCTGCGCGACAAGCCCTGGCATCCGGTCACCCAGCCCCGGCTCCAGGCTGACGAAGATGAACCCGCCGACATCTTTTCGACGATTCGGCAGCAGGACATTTTTGTCCACCACCCCTATGACTCCTTCAGCACCTCGGTCGAGCGCCTGATCTCCCAGGCGGTCAAGGACCCCGACGTCCTCGCGATCAAGCAGACGGTGTACCGGACGAGCCACGATTCGCCGCTCATCCAGGCTCTCATCCGGGCCTCGGAACGAGGCAAGCAGGTCGTCTGCATGCTCGAGCTCAAGGCGCGGTTCGACGAAGAGGCGAACATCGAATGGGCCAAACGGCTGGAGGAGGTGGGGGTCCACGTCGTCTACGGAATTCCCGGGCTCAAGACCCACATCAAGGCGCTGCTGGTCGTCCGTCGCGAAGGCGACCAGGTTCGAAACTACGTGCACATCGGCACCGGCAACTACCACTCGACCACCGCCCGGCTCTACACGGACTTTGGTCTGTTCACGGCCGACCCCGAGATCGGTTCCGATGTCGCCGAGATTTTCAACGTCCTGACCGGCTACGCCAAGGACAACGATTACCGCCAGGTCCTGGTGTCCCCCGACACCATGCGCGCCAAGATCCTGGGGGAGATCAGCCAGACGATCGAGGCCCATCAGGAGGGCCGCGAGGCCAAGATCTCGATGAAGATGAATTCACTCGTGGACCGGGCCTGCATCGAGGCGCTCTACGAGGCCTCGATGGCCGGGGTCGAGATCGAACTGAACATCCGTGGCATCTGCTGCCTGAGGCCCGGAGTGCCAGGCCGGTCGGAAAACATCCGGGTCGTCTCGATCGTCGGGAGTTTCCTCGAACACTCGCGGGTCTACGCGTTCTTCCGCGGCAGCGAGTCAAGGGTCCTGATCGGGTCGGCCGACCTCATGCCCAGGAATCTCGACAGCCGGGTGGAACTCGTGACGCCGATCGAGGACGAGACCGCCAGGGACGAGGTTCTCGACATGCTCGAACGCTGCTTCGCGGACAACACGAATTCGTGGGTCCTGGACAGTGCCGGAAACTGGTCGAGGCTCAGTCCCGAGGGCGGCGAGCGGCGAAACGTCCAGGACGAACTTCGGGAACGTCACCAGGCACTGGCCTCGGTTGCAGCGCCCGTCATGTCCAACTGACCGGATTCTCAGGGCGAGGGCTCTGGTAGGTTGGCCCAGCCCGGCATGAGATTTTCACTCCTACCTCGCGACTCCTCCTTCTTCGACCTCTTCAACGAGGCCGGTAAGAATTCCCTGCGTGCCGCCACGATGCTCGACGAAATGATGGGCAGCTGGCCCGAGGACAACGGTCTGACCAGGGAGATACTGCTCACCGAGCAGGAAGGCGACCGGATCACCCACGACATCATCAAGCGGCTCAACTCGACCTTCGTCACCCCGATCGACCGTGAGGACATCTATGGCCTCGCGACCAAGCTGGACGATGTCGTCGATTACATCGAAGAGGCGGCCGATTTCCTCGGTCTCTACAAGATCGAGGCGCCGATGTCACAGGCCCTGGATCTGACCAGAATCCTGGTTGGCTGCTGCGAGCAGCTGGCGGCCGGACTCGAAAACCTGCCTTCGTTTTCCGACCTCGACAAGTACTGGATCGAGATCCACCGCCTCGAGAATGAAGGAGACCGCGTCTCGAGAGATGCGGTTGCTTCGCTCTTCTCCAATGGCATCGACCCGATGGTGGTGATCCGGTGGAAGGACATGTTCGCAGTCCTGGAGAAGGCGATCGATGCCACCGAGACCGCTGCGCACATTCTCGAAGGCATCGTCATCAAGAACAGCTAGGCACTCATGGATGCCCACCTGATTCTGATCATCGTGGTTGTGACGGCCCTCGCCTTCGATTTCACCAATGGCTTTCACGACACCGCGAACGTGGTTGCGACCTCGATCTCGACCGGCGCCGCTTCACCGAAGGCGGCGATAGCTTTTGCCGCGGTTCTCAACTTCATCGGCGCGTTCATCTCGATCGAGGTTGCCGCGACCATCGCTTCCGACGTGGTCGATCCCGACGCACTTTCCGGGGCCGACGCGCTGAACGTCGTCTTCGCCGGCCTGATGGGAGCGATTGCCTGGAACCTGATTACCTGGTACTACGGGCTGCCGTCATCCAGTTCGCATGCGTTGATCGGCGGCATCGTCGGCTCTTCGCTGGCCGCGGTCGGCACCGGCGCGATCGAGATCGATGGTCTTGTCGGCAAGGTGCTGGTGCCCGGTGTAATCGCCCCGATCCTCGCCTTTCTCGTGGCCGCTCTCGCGATCTCGATCAGTTACCGCATCGTGAACAACCTCAGGCCCGGACCGGTAAACCGTGGCTACCGCTTCGGCCAGATTTTCTCTGGCGGTCTGCTAGCCCTCGCCCACGGGACCAATGACGCCCAGAAGACGATGGGGGTCATCACCCTGGCCCTGATTGCCGACGGCGTCCTCGCTGCCGGTTCCGACCCGCCGTTTTGGGTCATCTTCTCGGCGGCGACCGCAATCGCGCTTGGCACCTACAGCGGTGGCTGGAAGATCATCAAGACGACCGGCACCAAGATCATCAAGATGGATACGGCCCAGGGCTTTTCGTCCCAGGGTGCCGGTGCCGCGGTGATCATGGCGTCATCGCACTTCGGGTTCCCGCTCTCGACCACGCACGTGATCAACGGCGGCATCATGGGGTCGGGCATCGCCAAGAGGCTCTCCGCCGTGCGGTGGGGCGTGGCCGGAAACATCGTCACCGCCTGGCTGCTCACGTTGCCGGCAGCGGCCGCGATCGGCGCGACGATTTACGGGATCACGGTCCTCGCCGGCGGCGGAACAGTCGGTCCCGTGATCATCAGTGTCGTCTCGGTGGTCATGATCATCGCCGCCTTCATCCGCAGGGCGCGACGCGGCGCCCCCGTTGCCGCAGGGCACTCATGATCACGATCGCCACGGTGGTTAGCTGGTCCGAACTGCTCCAATCGGTTGCGGCGGGTGCGGTTTCGGCGATCCTGCTCACCATCGTGGTCTCGCTCGGCATCCGGGGTACCGCGAAATACGTCGACTACAGCCAGGACAACCGCATGGGGCTGGCTTACGCGTCGCTCGCTGTCGGTGGCATCTCGGTCGTTCTCACCGCGACCCTCATCATCATCGGCATCTACCTCATGGCGACCGGCTGACCCGAGGGGTTTAGGCTGGTGTCATGAAGTCGGCCCTCAACATCCTGATCATTGCCGTGCTTGCCCTGGGAGTGGCTTTCCTCCCCGGCGGCGGAGACTTCGCCAACGCGGTGCTCACCGCCGTGACGATGGCCTTCCTCGCGGTGCTGTCCTTCGCCGTCTATCAGGCGTACCGGGCCAACCGTCTGATGATGCTCGCGCTGCCCGACTCCCGCCGGCTGGTGCTGCTTTCGGCTTTCGGCCTGATCGTGCTGCTGATAGCCGGGGCATCGATGATGTTCAGTACCGGCCTCGGCACTCTCGCCTGGCTGGCGCTGCTCGCCTCGGCCGGCATCGCAATCTGGCTGGTCTTCTCGGAGGCGAAGAGCTACTGAACTGGCGGCTGCTGTCCTGGAACCTGTTCCACGGCAGGGACTTCCCGCCCGACCCGGGACCGGCGGGTTTCGCCTGGAAAGTCCTGGGCCGGCCGGTGCCCGGGGAGAGCCACATCCTGCTCAACCGCGACCTGTTCAACGAGTTCGGTGCCTTCCTGGCGGCTGCCGACTGGGACATCGCCATGCTCCAGGAGGTGCCGCCGCGCTGGGACGAGCGGCTCGCGGCGGCCACTGGCAGCACTCACCACCGCGCCCTGACGTCCCGCAACTGGATGTCGCCCTTGATGTCGCCGATCGCCCGGAAGCGCCCCCACCTGCCGGGAAGCTGGGAGGGCGGCTCAAACCTGATCCTCGTCCGGAACGACAAACCGGGAGGCGTCATCATCGCCCGGAACAACCAGACGCTCTGCTGGCGGCCCGAGCGGCGGTCGCTCTCCATGGTGCAGCTGAACGGAGGCCTTTGCCTGGCCAACTTCCACGCCAGCACCGGGCGGGAGCAAGGGCAGCGCGACGTCCTCCGCGCTGCCCGGCTTGCGACAACGTGGGCCGGCGACCAGCCGCTCGTCCTCGGCGGCGACTTCAACATCAGGCCAGGGTCGAGCTCCGCCTTCGAGGAACTCCACCTCGAGTACGGCTTCGAGCCGCCGACCGAAGAAGGCTCGATCGACCACCTGCTTCTGCGCAACGGGCAGGTAGCCGAGGCGGTGGCCAGCTGGAAAACCGAGCGCCGCGACGTGCCTGACCCCGAGTCGAAACTGGCGATCCGGCTCTCCGACCATTCGCCGGTGACCTGCCGGATCACGGTGTGAGCCGGAAGGCTTCAGGTCTTCCCTCATCTGGCTGATTCACACTTTTGATGCACAAGGGGTGACAGCTGTGAGCGGTTTCGGTCGATGGTCCCGGCATGGGATCGGACACTGAGAGAAAGCGGAATGAGCGGGGATCCGTTTCGATCGAGTTGATCGGGGCCCTGCCGATCGTGCTGCTGTCCCTGCTGGTGGCCGCCCAGATCGTGATCGCCGGCTACGCCCTCTGGTCCGCGGGTATTGCCGCGAAGGCCGGCGCCAGGGCCGTACTGACCGGCAAGGAGCCACGGCCGGCGGCTGAACACGCGTTGCCCGGGCCCCTCCGGCAGGAAGTCAGGGTCACGAGGGACGACGGGGTCAAGGTTGGCGTTCGTATTCCCGCCCTGATTCCGGGGCTGCCGGAGTCGTTCGTGTACGGAACGGGGTCTCTCGGTGACGGCTGAGTCCGGTCAGGCTTCGGTCGAGGCAGTGGCCGGCATCGCCGCACTGCTGCTGGCCGCAGCGCTCTGTTTCCAGCTTCTTGTGGCCGGTTACTCGTCGACCCTCGCCGACGGCGCCGCCCAGGCCGGTGCCGTCGCACTGGTCCGGGGCAAGCCGGTCGACAGCGCCGTGAGGCGGGCCCTGCCCGGCTGGGCTCGTTCCCGGTATTCGGTCACGCGCCTCGGCGACCGGGTGGAAGTGCGGCTCCGCCCGCCGGCCATGATCGCTTCACTCGGGGACCGGCTCGAATTGACCTCGTCCGCGACGGCCGAATCGCCATGAACGACCAGGCCCCGTCAGGAACGCTCGTGACCGCGATCGGTGGCGCAAAGGGTGCCGCCGCGGTGGCCGCCCGGGCTGCCGTGGACCTGGCCGGCGACGACGGTGCCGCGGTCCTGGTCGAGGTCAGCGACCGCAGCCGGTCAGCGACCGTGATTGCAGCCGGAGCCGCGAAGCGACTCGAGGAACAGGTCAGCCGCCCGGATTTGACCGTGAGGACCCGTGGTCGCCTGTGCTTCGTCTCCGTTCCGGATGACGAAGGCACCGTGGAGCTGATTGAAGACGTGATCGCCGATCTGCCGCCGGGGACGCCCTGGGTGATCTGTACACCGGCATCGCGGTACCGGGAGCTGCTCGAAAGGACCCCGGTCGATCTTGTCATGCTCAGGGCCGACCGCCGCGAGGACGATGGAGCCCGGGCCCTGCTGGCCCTCGCCGAAAAAGAAGGCCGGACCGCGACTACCGGGGTCGAGGTGGTCGAAGAACCTCCGGGCCGGTTGCCAGCGCGCCGGTTCCTGGCGGGGTCGGCCGGCCGGGTCCGCAACAGCCCGGCGCGAAGGCGTCCCCGCCTGCTGCAGGAGAGGGGGCAGGCGACACCACTGGTTCTCGGCGCGGTCTTCGTGCTCGTTCTGGGCACGGTCGCGCTCGTGATGATCGCCGGTGCCATCACCGGCAAGGCGAGGGCGCAGTCGGTGGCCGACCTCTCGGCACTCTCGGCGGCGAGGTCGATGAAAAGGGACCTGCCCCGCCTCCTGGCCCCGCCGACGTTGCCGAACGGCCTGCCGAACCCCGCCCACATGAGCAAATTCGAGTATCTGGCGCGGGCCAGGTTCACGGCGGTCCGGATCGCCGTCGGTAACGGCGCGTCACCGCTCCGGGTCGCGGTGCGGTTCCCGGACGGCTTCTCTTTTGCGCCGGTGCGGACGCGTGTGTCGGTGAGATCGAAGGTCGAGAGCGGCGGACCTGGAAAATGGACCAGCGACTGGGCCGAAGCGCGGGTCGGCGCCCCGGTCTCGATGGGGGCCGTGCCGGCGATGGCGAGCGGAGGAGGCTACAGCGGCCCTCTCGCCGAGCGGCAAGGCAAGGGCATGCGGCCGGACGTGGCCGCCGCGTTCGACGCGATGGCCGCGGCGGCCAGTGGGGCCGGAGTGGTCCTGACGATCAACTCCGCCTTTCGGTCGGACGCCGAGCAGGCGGTGCTCTTCGCGGCCAATCCCAACCCGACCATGGTGGCCCGTCCCGGCACGTCACTCCACCGCTGCGGGACCGAACTCGACCTCGGTGCCTCCGACGGCTACGCCTGGCTGGCGGCGAACGCCGGCCGGTTCGGCTTCGTTCAGCGCTATTCCTGGGAGGCCTGGCATTACGGGTTCACGGCCGGTCCGGCACCCTGTTCCGAGGCCGGAAACTCTGCCGGTGGAGCAGGGGGGCGGGGCGATCCGGCACAGACCCTGACCGACTCGCTGCCGTCATTCGTCCCGGACCGGTTTCGCAAGCCGATCCTCGCGTCGGCAATGAAGTGGAACGTCTCGGCCGCCCTGCTTGCGGCTCAGCTCTACGCCGAGTCGGGATTCGATCCGAACGCCGGCTCGTCGGCCGGAGCTCAGGGCGTAGCCCAGTTCATGCCTTCGACCGCTGCGGCCTACGGCCTGAAAGATCCGTATGACCCCGACCAGGCGATCGACGCCCAAGGCCATCTGATGAGCGATCTCCTCAAGCAGTTCGGAAGCCCCGCGCTCGCCCTCGCGGCATACAACGCCGGGCCGGGCGCCGTCGCCCCCTGCAACTGCATCCC
>JBBSKC010000057.1:0-15639 GCA_038256675.1 Solirubrobacterales bacterium
GACTGGGCGCAATCAAGCGCCCTGATGGTCCGTTCTGAGGCGGCCGAAAAGGTCGGCTACCTCGACCCCCAGTTCTTCGTCTATTACGACGAGTGCGACTTCAGCAAGCGGCTGGCCGAAAGCGGCTGGCAGACCCTCTACGTGCCTTCAGCCGAAGCGATCCACTACAACCAGCTCTCAAACGACCTGGGCTCTGGCCTCCCCCGAATAGTCGAGTTCCACCGAAACCGGGACATCTACATGAAGAAGCACCACTCGAAAGCAGCGGCCTTCGCCGTTCGAATCCTGACGGCGTGGACGTACGGACTCCGGACAGTCGCCTCGCTGGTGCTACCGGGAGCGCCGACGAAGATCTACGCGGCCCACACCAGGCAGGCATTATTTCCGTACCGCGGAGAAGGCCTGGCAGACCGAAACCTGAAGCTCTGAGCATTCCTTGCCTCGCGCGCTTCCAGGGACATAACGAGGCCCCCTTGTTTCTCCGGGAAATGTTCGGGTAATTTGCGTCGCATGGACCCAGTTGACCCTCGCCCCGAAGATCCGGCGGAACCTCCACCCCGAACGGACCGTCAACCTGCGCCGCCGGTTCAACAACCTGCTCCGGTAACCGATCAATACGGACGACCTATCGATCGAGTCGACCCACTTGATGACGAACGCTATGAGCGGGCAGTCAAAGATGAGATCTTGGAAAGTGAAGTCGCGGACGAGCGCTTTGAGCGGGCCGTCAAGGACGAGAAGCTGGAAAGTAGAAACAGGACTCTGGTCATCCTGACCACGCTTGCTCTTCTAATCGGAGCGGGGGGCCTTTACTTTGGAATTGCTGCCAATAACAAGGCCGAGGACGCCAGGGATCTGGCTACGAGGAGCTCTGCGAATTCTGTTGCGATCAGCGCTGAAGTGGCGAAACAGCTGCGGGCGAAGAATGCCGCTTTAAGTACCGGTCAAAGAGAAGCGAAAGCCAGTGCAAACAAAGCAAATCAATCAGCCGAATCAGTCAAGGGCAAAGCAGCTGCCAACACGACCAGAATTGAAAACCTTCGCCGAGAAAACCAAACCCTCAAAAGCGAAGTTTCGTCACTGAGAGCTGCCAGCCAGGCAACCAATCAAAGAATCGACTCGATCCAGCAAAAGCTTCTGAATTCAGGTAAATAGGGGCGGAGTTGCGCCGCAGGGCGAACGGCAGCCGGCGCTACCTTTTGACCCTGGTCACGCACTTGGCGCTGCGCTTGTTGCCCACCCGGTCGGAGACCCTGACCTTCACGACCTTGCGGCCGGCCCGATTGGTGTCTATCCGGACCCGGCGCTTGCTCTTGCCCCTGACTCCGGACTGGTTGTCGCGGATCTTCAGGCGGGCAGTGGCCGTCTTTCGGAACTTGACCTTCTTCGGGCAGATCAGTTTCAGCTTCGGCTTGGTGCGGTCGATCTGAATCGTCAGGCGACCGGTCTCGGACTGGTTGCCGAGGGTGTCTCTGGTATTCACCGTCAGCTTGGTGCGACCGGACTTCTTGACGAATTTCGTCTTCGGCACGGTGGCCACATCGAGGCCGGATCCGGGGGTGCCGTCGGGCAAAACCCGGTCGGGCCGTCCGGCGACCTTCACCTTGACCGAGCCGCGATACCAGCGGCCGTTCTTGTTGGTGTTCGGCTTCCGGGCCGGCTTCAGGGTGGGTGCTCGCGGTCCGGTGCGGTCGACCTTCACCTTGACCGAATCTTCCGAGAACGGGGTGGTCACTGTGTAGGCCGCGGAGATGTTGGTTTCGGGGATCACGGTGCTGCTGCGAACGGAATAGGTGTTGGTGCCTTCGGGTTCATCAGTGAGGGCCACCATGGGCGCGTTCGGATCGGCGCCGACCTTGGTTCCAGCCGACGCCCTGGCGTCCTTTCGCTGAACCTCGAAGGTGGAATCTGCGGCCTCGGTACCGACCCAGGTCAGCCCGAAGCTGCCGCGGTTCGAAGCGTCACCGACCAGCATCGGAGCGGTCGGCCGCAGGCCCGGGAAATTGCGGCTGAACTGCTTCAGCCGCGGAACGTCCTGCGGCAACACGAAGTCCTGAGCGGCAAGCTGATCGGCGGCGTCCGCCGACTGATTCACGTAGTCAGCGTAGTCGGTGTACAGCGTGCTCAACTTCTCCTCCGGAAAGGTCGTAGTCGAACCGAACAGGCCGCAGAGGGCGGAGAACAGCCCGCCG
The DNA here is from genome assembly GCA_038256675.1 of Solirubrobacterales bacterium. Taxonomy (GTDB): domain Bacteria; phylum Actinomycetota; class Thermoleophilia; order Solirubrobacterales; family 70-9; genus 67-14. The sequence goes on from JBBSKC010000057.1 coordinate 2,193, forward strand.
CCCGGAGCGGGTGCGTTGGTTCCGTCGTTGACCGCTGTCGGAACGGTGACTTCCGGGTAGCGGATCGCGCCGAGCGCGATCCCGTTCGCGTCCCGGGCGAGGATCTGCGGTGGACCCGGGTCCGGATTGGTCACGTAGTTGCCCCGGGGAGCGATCGGCGGAGCGGCTCCGCCCCGCGACCAGGTGACCAGGCTGTCGATCGCCCGGTTGGCGGTGAACGGCCACTGGACCAGTGAGAGCGGGAACTTCTGGCAGCTGGCGGTGGCCGAGATGAAATCGCGGGTCAGGACACCGTTGAGATTGTCGAAGGCGAGCCTCGGCAGGTGCGAGGCCCCGGCCACTTCCCAATGCCTGAGCGAGCCGGTGTCGGGCAGGTCGGCCGGCAGCCTCGGTGTCCGGTTCTCGGTTTCGGTGATCACCCGGATCGCCTTCTCCGGGCGGTCGGTGCGCAGCTTCGAGGTGCAGACCGTGAGCAGGTAGGCGTCGGCGATCTCGTGCAGGGGCTCGATCTTGTTGTAGTGGGCGGACAGCCTGCCGCAAGACTGTGACTCGCCCGACGCAATTACCGTCTGTACGTTGAATCCGGACAGCGGGTCGACGCCCTGCCCCTGGTGGGTCACGGCGCGGAGCGCCGACGAGAAGACGTCATAGGAGAGTCCGTCCCTGTCGTCTCCCGGGTTGACCGGGACCGCACCGTTGCCGTCGACCGTCAGGTCCTGGTAGCGGGTCCCGTCGAGCTTGTTGATGTCGAAGGACTTGAGTGACGCGACGCCGGTGGTCTGAGCAGTCACGCCGACGAAGGCGTAGCCGTTCTTCAGCATGTACTCGGGGTCGCCGAACCAGTTGAACTCGACGTCCTGGGTAGCGGTGACGTTGTTCCACTCGGCGACCACCGTGCCGTTGAAGTCGGCCGGGTTCGCCGGACGGCGGATCACGATCCTGGTCTTGAAGGGGAAGGTGCCGTCTGTGTTCGGGCCCCCAGTGGTGATCTTGGTGCCGGTCACCGTTTCGTTGCCGGACGTGTCATAGCGGTAGGCGTCATCGCCTTCGATGAAGAACTCCTCCTCGACGTAGCCGTACTTGGCGAGGTCCTGGTCGGTGGCGAGGAAGGGGTACGAGGTCGCGGTAACCAGAACCGGCCCGGTGACCGTCGGCTCCGGAATGTTGGCGAGCATCGCAGCCGAAGCGATCGAAGCCGACACGAGCAGACCGGCACCGGCAAGCACCAGCACCTTCAGCGTACGAACGATCATGAAACCCTCTTCCTGTAAAACATCCCGGCGGCCGGACGGAACACCTGCGTCCCGAACCGTCCTCCCTCTCTACAGTCAGGCTACCGGTCACCCGACCTCGGGACAACTTCCATGGTGAAAGACCTGGCGGGACCGGATTCAAACCCGAGCCTCTAGTTCCTCAAGTCTTCGTTCATCTGCTCTACCTCGTAGACCTCCGAGAGGCCCTGCTCCCGGGTTGACTCTTCCGTCGCTTCGGCCTCGCGCGCTGCCTTGATTCTTTCCTTCAGCGCACTTGGGTCCTTCAGCATGACCAGCCACTTTTTCTCGCTTGGGGTGAAGAAGCCGATCAACACCATGACTGCCGGCAGGACCGCTGTCAGCAGGATTCGGATCGCCAGGGCCGCGAAGCCGTCATTCGGGACGAGGACCTCGCCGATCGCGATCAGGACGGCGCTCGCTCCGACCACCTTGAGCAGGCGCAGCCACTCGTAAGGGACCGGGAAGAGGCGCTGGGTGAAGACGTACATCAGAACCAGGACGATCGAGTAGGAGATGACCAGGGAGACCGCGGCGCCGACGATGCCCCAGACCGGGACCAGGATCAGGTTGAGGCCGATGTTGGCGGTGACGCCGGCCAGGGTGGCCGGGAAGTTGAACTCGGTGCGGCCGGTGCGGCCGAGGACGACCAGCAGCACCATGTAGATCGCGTAGAGCGCGGTGCCGGCCGCGACCGGTCCGACCGCCTCCTCGGCCGGGAAGTACTCGGGCGCGGCGAAGATCCGGATGATCCAGGGGGCGGTCAGCCAGATCGCGGTGATGACCAAGGCCATTAACACGACGAACCAGGTCACCACCGCCGAGTAGGCCTTAGCCGCTTCGTCGTCGTCGACGATCGAATAGGCCAGCGGCGGGAAGGCGAGCTGGAAACCCCGGACCAGCACGTTGACCGACTGCGAGACCTTGACCGCCAGCGCATACAGGCCGGCTTCAGCGAGGCCGAGGGTGCGGGCGATGATGATCCGGTCGACGAAGCTGAGCGAGTAGAGCGAGAGTTCGGCCGGCATCGTCGGCAGGCCGAAACGCATCATGCGCCTGAGCAGCGGCAGGTCGGGAATCAACGAGAGCCGCCTGTGGTGGTAGGCGATCAGGAACAGCACGACGACGGCACCGGTTCCGTAGGACCCGAGCAGCAGGCCTTCGGCCCCAAGGTCATAGAAGACGACCAGCACGACGGTCACCGGGATCGTCACCAGGACCGAGATCACGGTGACGGTGAAGAACGCTTTGGCCCGCTCGTCGAGCCGGAAGATCGTCAGCAGGTACTCGGAGAGGGTCAGGACCCAGAGGCCGGCAATCGCGATCCGGGTCAGTTCGGTGTCGGTCTGGCCGAGCAGCAGCTCGGAGATCGGCGCGGCGAAAGGCAGGAGGATCAGGGCCGAAATCGTGCCGGCCCAGAAGAGCACGCTGAACGAAGTCGCGACGGTCCGGTCAGGGTCCTCGTCCGTCTTGTAATAGAAGCGCAGCAGCGCCTCCACCACACCGAGCCGGATCACGATGCTGACCGCGACCACCGCGGCGAAGAGGACTTCGGCCGCGCCGTAGTCGGACGGCGTGAGGTAACGCGTGTAGAGCGGCAACAGCGCGACCGCGATGAGCTTCGAGATGATGCTGGCCGCCGTATAGGCGGCGCCTGTGCTCGCTAGGCGGCGGAGGTAGCCCGACATGGAAAGGCGAGGCTATAACCGATTGCGATCAGGACCCAGGTGATCGGGTCGTCGAGGAACCCGGCGTAAGTGAACGTGTGGATCAGAACGGCGATGAAAGCGGCGAGCACGGCGGCCCTCGCGGCCGGCGGTCCGCGCTGCCCGAGGGAGGCCCCCAGCTCCCCTCCGAGTCCCGGCATCACTTTGCGCATGCCCGCGCCGAGTGCGGCGATCGCGGCGACGATCAGCGCGACGTATACCGTCAGCCCGACGATGCCCTGCTCGGCCCCGATCGTGATCGGCTCGGTGTGGGACTCGGTCACCGGCGCGTTCGGTCCGGCAACCTCTTCCCTGAAGGCGGTCGAGAAGGCGCCCGAGCCGTACCCGAAGACCGGGCGTTTCTCGAACAGGTCGATGCCGCCGGAGACGAGGTCGGCGCGGCCACTCGACTGCGCGTTCAGGCGGTCCAGGTCGAGCTTGACCAGGCCGCCGGCCACGGCGCCGAAGAGCAGCGTTCCGGCCAGCAGGGCGACCAGACCGAGCCCCACCCACTTGAAGCTCCAGCGGAGCGCGGCCAAAGTCGCGAGTCCGGCCAGCAATGCGATGAAGCTCGACTGGGAGAAAGTCGTGACCAGGGCCAGCCAGAGGATTGCCACCACCGCGCAGAGCAGCATCGTCTCCCGGCGATCGCGCGACCAGATCAGGGCCGAGGCGATCACCGTGATCGCCAGCGCGAGGTACCGGCCGTAGACGTTCGGGTCCCAGAAGAGTGAATTGACCCGAAAGTAGACGTGGAAGTCGTTGGTCCGGATCACCGTGGTGTTCCAGAGAAGCTCCCGGGTCTGGTGCTCGACGAAACCGACCGTGGCGCAGACCAGTGCCAGGGAGACGATCGTGATCAGGACGATGCGCAGGCGCCGCGGATTCCATTCGACGTCGATCATCAGCGCGAAAATGACCGAGAACGGCACCAGGAAGAAGCAGAGGTTCTGCAGGCCGACCGAGCGGTCGTCCGAATAGAAAAGCCCGATCGCGAACAGCACGACCGACGCGGCCAGCAGTGGCTTGAGCCAGGCGGCAATACCCGTCGGGGAAACCGCCTCGGGTCCGGCGGAGGCTTGCTGTTCAGGCGAAAACCACTGCCGCCAGGCCGAAGCCGCCGCACCGCCGGCCATCACGAGATAGAGCGGCATCAGGAGGTTTGCTTCTTCCCCACCAACCTCGATCGGCACCCGGAAGGGCAGCGCAACCAGAACCAGAACCGGCAGCATCACCGGCCAGCGGACGATCACGGCGGCAAGCGCCGCGACCATTACCGCGGTGACCGCGAGAGCCGCCGCCAGCAGGGAGGGTGAGTTCCGAAGCTCGGCCACCTGTGTCGCGTTCCACTGATCACCCGCGATCAGCGCCGGGGCCAGGATCACCGCGGCGACCATCGCCATCGCCCGGACCCGGGACGGCTGTCCCGCGATCCCGACGGCGGCGCAACCGGCCGCGATGAGTCCGACCAGGGACTCGATCACGACTCAGTGCCCCGGGTCTTCTTCTCAGCCGGCGTCGGCTTGACGCAGGCGGATTCGCCGGGCGGAACCTTTCGCAGCCGGATCCGGCCCGGCAGGTACAGCACACGGTCGAGATCCTTCATCGTGATCCGCACCCGGTAGCGCTCGGTCCTCGGCACCCAACCGTTGTCTTTCTTCCCGTTCCACCGGAGCACGTGCTCCCGGTACCGCTTGAAGAAGCGGTCGCTCTCGAGCAGACGGACCGTGCCGCCGTTCGGGCCGATGATTTCCACCGAGGCGATGTCGGTTCTGGTCGTCCGGAAATTGATCGAAATGTTGTCGCGGCGGCAGTCGCCGTTCGGGGTCATGACAGTCGGCTTGTAGCCCCTACTGCCGTCGGCTACGAACGAGACCCGGTCGACGACCAGGGGTTCGCGCTTCAACCGCTGCGACCAGCCGAAGGCCGCGACCGTGGCGATGAAGAGCAGCCCGAGTGCGGCCGGCGCCACCCAGCGCAGCCGCCCGGGGCGATCCGGACTATCCACCAGGCAGCGGGGAGTGATCGGTACCGATCACTGCCGTGACCGTGGCTCCCGGGGCGAGGGCGGCGACCTCTGATGTGATCAGGGCGGTGGAGTCGATGTCGACCGACTTGCCCACCATCTTCGCGGCGTCCTCGTTGCCCTTCGTGAACATGACCACGGTCTCGGTGAAGGCTTCCTCCGTGTCGCCGGTCGCACCGACCCTGAATCCGTCGTCCTCGAGTACCGCCGCATACTCGGCAGCGAGGCCTACTTCTGTTCCACCGGTTCCGTTCAGCACGGCGACATTGATCGAACTCGGCTTCGTCCCCTTGTCGGCCTGATTTGCCTTCTTGCTGCCGCCGGACTTGACCGTCTCGCCACCGTCATCTCCGCCGAGGAGCGTGGTACCCGCGTACGCGGCACCGGCGCCGAGGATCACGACGGCCGCAACGATGGCCATGACCCGTCCGGTCCGGCCCAGCCGGTTCCAGAAAGAATCGTCGTCGAGCCCCGACCGCTCCAGTCGGCGCTCTTCCCTTTCGGCGAGGACCTTCAGTTCCTGTGAACGTTCTTCGGCGACGATCTCGCTGACCTCGCGGACTTCGGCGTCGCGTTCCGGTGCCCCACCGGCCCACTCGCGCAACCGGCGCAGGTCGCGGGCCATCGAAAAGCAGAGCATCGAAACCACGACGAGACCCACCAGGGCGATTAGCCCGGCGTAGGCACCGACAGTTTGAATCACATCGTTCAAGATCCGTTCTCCAAGATCTGCTCGCTTCAGTCACCGACGAATCGGGGCGGTCGGGCCCCGTGGACTAGATCGCGGATCTTAGAGCGCCTGACCCGGTTCCTGCGGAAAGACCACCGCTTTATCGGGTCCTACGGGCACGTCCTCGCCAGGTGCATTGACGATCCGGACCAGCGATTCCGCCAGATTCGACTCATCCCCGGTCTGCACGACCTGCTCCAGACGGTCGAGCGTATCTTCCACCCATTCGGCTTCGATCCGCTTGTCCCGCACCGCCCGCATGATTCGTTTCGAGGCGGTGGCCTGCGGTTTTTCTTCATCGCCGAAGAGCGCTTCGTGTAGTTTTTCGCCCGGTCGCGGGCCGGTAAACTCGATCGCGATGTCCGTCTGCGGCTCGTATCCGGCGAGCTTGATCATGTTCTCGGCCAGGTCGACGATCTTGATCGGGTCCCCCATGTCGAGCACGAAGACGTCGCCGCGGGTGCTGCCAGTGTCGGCCGCCCGAATGACCAGCTGCACCGCCTCGGGGATTGTCATGAAGAAGCGGGTCATCTCCGGGTGGGTCACCGTCACGGGGCCACCCTGCTCGATCTGCCGGCGGAAGATCGGGACGACGCTGCCGGAGGAGCCGAGCACGTTGCCGAAGCGGACGCTCACGAAACGGGTTTCGGAGTGCTTCTCGCCAGCCGCGCTCACCGCCCATTCGGCCAGGGCCTTCGAGGCACCCATCACGGTCTGCGGCGTGACGGCCTTGTCGGTCGAGATCAGGACGAACCGCTCGACCTTGGCCGCGGCCGCCGTCTCGGAGGTGATCCTGGTCGCGATCGCGTTGTTGCGGATCGCCTCGAGAGGGTTCGACTCCATCAGAGGCACGTGCTTGTACGCCGCTGCGTGGAAGACGACCTTTGGCCTGAACCGCTGCATCACCTCGAACATGCGCTCGGTCTCCTTGCAGTCGGCGAGGACCGCCTCGACCCGGTTGAAATGCCGCTCGGCAACCATCTCGCGCTCGATCTGGAAGAGGTTGTCCTCGGCGTGGTCGAGCATGACCAGCAGCTTCGGATTTACCGTCGCAATCTGACGGCAGAGCTCGGAGCCGATCGAGCCGCCTGCACCGGTGACCAGGACGACCTGATCCTCGAGGTACGCCCCGACCCGTGCCAGCTCGACCACCACTGGGTCACGTCCGAGTACGTCTTCCACCTGGACTTCACGCAGCTGCTGGCTGAGCTGGACGCCGCCGCGCAGCAGCTCGAAAACGGTCGGCAGCGTCTTCACGCGGATGTCGCGCGAGCGGCAGGCAGCCACGACCTTTCCGCGCAGGGTGCCCGGCGCCGAAGGGATCGCAATCACGACTTCGTCGGGCTCGGTCTCATCGAGGATCGTCCCGATCTCGTCGGTGGTTCCGAGCACGGTGATGCCCTCGATGCGCATGCCACCCATTCCCGGGTTGTCGTCGACGAACCCGATCGCTCGTTCGCCGAGGTGCGGGTTGAGGCGCAGTTCGCGGACGACCATCTGGCCACCGGAACCGGCCCCGATCACCAGGACCTCCCGGCCGCGGGCGATCCGGGCGCCGCGATCCGGGCGCTCCTTGAAGAGGCGGGTCCCGAGGCGCGCGCCGGCGATCAGCATCATGGTCAGCAGGAAGTCGGTCATCGCCACCGAGCGCGGCAGCGAGAGGTTGAAGGGCTGAACCACGGTGAAGACGACGATCAGCAGCAGGCTCGAGATGGTCACGGCCTGGACGATGCGCGCGATGTCGCGGCCACCCACGAACCTCCACCACTTCTGGTAGAGCCCGAACAGGTAGAAGATGAAGATCTTGCCGACGATCACGAATCCGACCGAGCTCAGGAAGAGATCGAAGTAACGGTCCGGGATCGTTCCCGGGTCGTCGAGGAACCTCAGCTGGAAGGCGAGGAAGTACGCAACGGCGATGAGCAGGCCGTCACCGGCCATCTGCCACAGCTGGTATCGGCGTAAATGGAAGTCGGGGCGTCGCATGGAACCATCAAAGTCTAGTCGGGAATAAGCTCGATGCCTGAAATACCTAAGCGATGACACTCAGCGGGCGGTGATCCTCGGTCTGGTGCAGGGCCCGACCGAGCTGTTGCCGGTATCGAGTTCCGCGCACCTGGCGATGGTTCCTCGCCTGGCCGGATGGGATTGGGAGAGCCTCGACCCCGAGCTCAGAAAGAGCTTTGAAGTCGCTCTCCACGCGGGTGCGGCGATGGCGCTGCTCCTGACCCGCCGTCACGAGATCGCGGAAGAGGTCGCCCAGTTCGACACCCGCCGGGCGATGGTGCTCGCGCTGTCTTTTCTTCCCGCCGCGGTGGTCGGCTACCGATTCGAGCGTACGATCGAAGCCCGGCTCGGCGGTCCGCGCTCGACCGCCGCCGGGCTCATCGGCGGTGGAATCCTGATGGCCCTGGCCGACCGGCGACCGCAGGTCCGGGGGCGCGGCGAGGCCCACCCGGTTGACGGACTAGCGCTGGGAGTAGCGCAGGCCGCCGCCCTGATGCCCGGGGTCTCCCGCAATGGAGCGACGCTGACTGCCGCCCGCCTCCGGCGGTTCTCCCGGGACCAGGCCAACCTGCTCTCGCGGACCGTGGCCCTGCCGGTGATCATCGGTGCGGTCGCACTAAAGGGCGCCCGCCTGGCCAAGCGCGGAGTCTCCCGGGACCAGCGCCGGTGGCTGGCGATCGGGGTCGCCACCTCTTTCGCGTCGACCCTGGCCTCGAACGGCCTGATCGAAATCGTCGAGCGCGACCGCGCGCTCAGGCCGTATGCGATCTACCGGATTGCCTTCGGCCTGACGATCCTGGCCGTGCTGACGGGGCGACCTGCATCTGGTGTTGAATCCTCTGGTGATGAACCCGGGACCGATCCAGCGAAATGACTGAACCGGACGCCTACGCGCAGGCCGGGGTGAGCCAGAGCGACGCCGACCAGGCAGTCAGCCGGCTCGTCGCCGCGCTCGGGAAGGCCACGCTCGCCCGCCCGTCGCGCCAGGTCGACCTCAGCGGTCACTATGCCGCAGTGATCAAGCTAGACGAGACGACCGGCATCGCGCTCTCTACCGACGGCGTCGGGACCAAGCTCCTGATCGCAGAAGAACTCGGGCGCTTCGACACGATCGGCATCGACTGCATCGCGATGAACGTGAACGACATCATCTGCGTCGGCGCCGAACCCCTGGCGATGCTCGATTACCTCGCCGTGGAGAGGGCCGACCCGGAGCAGTGCGAGCAGATCGGCACCGGACTCGCCCGGGGCGCCGAGCTTGCCAACATCGAGATCCCCGGCGGCGAGCTCGCGCAGATGGGCGACATGGTGCGCGGTTTCGACATCGCCGGTGCCTGCTTCGGCACCGTGCGGCTCGATTCGATCATCGACGGCTCGAACGTGGCGCCTGGTGACGTCGTCATCGGCCTGCCTTCGTCCGGAATCCACTCGAACGGCTACACGCTCGCCCGCCGTGCCCTCGAAGGGATCGACATGGACGACGACCGGCTCGGCCGGCCGCTCGGCGAGGTCCTGATCGAGCCGACCGAGATCTACGTAAAGGCGGTCATGGACCTGCTGCGTTCCGGCGCCGGGGTCCACGGTCTCGCTCACATCACCTCGGGCGGACTCGACAACCTGCTGCGACTCAAATCCGAAGTCACCTACGAAATCGACGATCCGCTCGATCCGCAGCCGGTCTTCGGACTGATCTCCGAGCGGGCCGGGGTTTCCGAGGAGGAGATGTACGAGGTGTTCAACATGGGCTGCGGCTTTTGCTGCGTGATCCCGGCGGCCGACGAGTCCGAGGCCCTGGCGGTCCTCCGCGGGCATTACCCCGAGGCGCGGCGCATCGGCACGGTCGCCGAAGGACCGCTTTCGGTCAAACGCGGCAGCTGAACGCTCCACTCCCTTTTTCGCCCTGCCGGGCAGATAAATTGGGTACATCGTCCCGGCGCTGCAGAACATGACCGCTTTTTCCCGAAACCGGCCCCCCGGCTACCGTTCGGAGCGACTCAAGGTAGGCTCGGTTGTCCATGGTTTTTCGCAGGCTGGATCGGTGAAATAGTGCAACTCGACAGAAATTCCCCGTCGAGAATTTCGCTGCGCGTATGACCACCCCTCCGTCCAGCGCACAGATGATCGGGACTGTCCTCTCCGACCGATACCGGCTGGAAGCCAAACTCGGCAGCGGCGGCATGTCGACCGTGTACTTGGCACGCGACGAAGTCCTCGACCGTCCGGTCGCCGTCAAGCTGATGCACCGCGAGATGACCGAGCAGCCGGAGCAGCTCGAACGGTTCAACCAGGAAGCACGCGCGGTTGCCAAGCTCTCCAACCCGAACGTAGTGGCCGTGATCGACGCGGGCGAAGACGGCGGTCGCCCGTACATCGTCCTCGAGTACGTCCAGGGTGAGACGCTGAAGCAGCGGATCAGCCGGGTCGGGGCACTAGACGCGACCGAATCGCTCGCCTACGCGCTGGAGATCGCCCAGGGGCTGGCCGTCGCCCACGAAGCCGACATGGTCCACCGCGACGTCAAGCCGCAGAACGTCCTGATCGATGCCACCGGGCGCGCCAAGCTCACCGACTTCGGCATCTCCCGCCAGCTGAACGACGAAGGCGTCACCGCCACCGGACGGGTGATCGGCACCACCGACTACGTCGCTCCCGAGCAGGCGATGGGCAAGGACATTGACACCCGCTCCGACATCTATTCGCTGGGCATCGTGCTTTTCGAGATGCTGACCGGCGACGTTCCGTTCGAAGCCGACAACCAGATCGGCGTCGCGATGAAGCACGTCAACGAACCGATCCCGGACGTCCAGGTACTGCGACCCGACATCTCGGCCGCCTCCGCCCGGGTCGTCGACAAAGCGACGGACAAGGACCCCGAAGACCGCTACGAGACGATCGAGGACATGCACGAGGACCTCCAGGCCGCCCTCGAAGTCGAGGCGATCCGGGCTGGCGGGACCACGGGCGAGGCGACTTCCGTGCTCGACGCTCTGCCGGCGCCACGCCGTCATCTGCCCGGTCCCAGGAGTTCACCCTGGCCGGCCGTGGTCATGCTCCTCGTCGCCCTGGTCATCGCCGCCGGAACCGCGTACTTCATCTCCCGGGGCGACACCGGTGGTGGTGGCGGCGGTGGTGGAGGGGGTGGCGGTGGCTCGAGTTCATCCGAGATCTCGATCGCCTCGGCCACCGACTTTGACCCCGAAGGCGACGACACCGAGCATCCTGACGAACTCGGGTTCGCGATCGACGAGGACCGCAATGCCTCCGCCTGGACGACCGAGACCTATGAGGCCGCGACCCTCAGCGACAAGGAAGGAGTCGGCATCTACGTCGACACCGGCAGGCCGGTCGAAGCCACCTCGCTCGAGATCCGCACCCCCACCCCCGGCTGGTCGCTCGAGGTCTACGGATCAAACGACCCGGTCCCGAACGAAGTGGGCGGGTGGACCCGACTCGGTGCGGTCGAAGACGTGACCGAACGCGAGCAGGTCGCCCTGGTCGCCGCCGGCGAGCCATACCAGTACTACCTGCTGTGGATCACCGCTCCGGCTGAGATTGACGAAGGGTTTGGGGTCGCGATATCGGATATCCGACTATATGACTGAATCCAAGTCGCTTCGCTCAATGAACTGAGCGCCTAGAAGGAGTGGGACGCTTCTTCCCGGTGCCTTTCTACGGCGAGCTCGATCAGGCGGGTCAGGAGATCCGGGTACGACAGGCCTGAGGCTTCCCATAGTTTTGCGTAGACCGACGTCTGAGTGAAGCCGGGGATCGTGTTGACTTCGTTCAGGAGGATCGAACCATCATCCTCGACGAAGAAGTCGCAGCGGGCCATGCCCGAACATCCGGCGAGGGTGAAGACCTGAGTGGCAAGCCGACGGAGTTCCGCGATCGCCGCGTCCCCGATACCGGCCGGTACCGCGAGGTCCATGCGGCCCTCGGTGTACTTGGCTTCGTAGTCGTACCAGTCGGCGTCCGCGATGATCTCCCCCGGCAGCGAGGTCTCCGGGTCTTCGTTTCCGAGCACCGAACATTCGACCTCCCGGCCCGGTGAGTTCGCTTCGATGATCACCCGCGGGTCGTGCGAAGCGGCCACCTCAACGGCTGCTTCAAGCCCTTCGAGGTTTTCAACCTTGACGATGCCGACGCTCGAGCCGAGCCGCGAGGGCTTGACCCAGAGCGGACGATCGAGTTCCGCTGCCGTTGCCTGCCAACCGGGAGTGAAGGCCTGGACGAAATCGACCTGGGGCATGCCGGCGAATCCGCAGAGACGCTTCAGGGTGAGCTTGTCCATGCAGACCGCGGAACCGAGCACGTCGGAGCCGACATAGGCGACGCCGGCGGTGTCGAGCGCACCCTGGGTCGCACCGTCTTCACCGAAGGGTCCGTGCAACACGGGGAAAGCGGCGTCCGCACCGAGCAGGCCGGCCCCGGGCACGATCGCCACCGGCTCGCCGGCACTGGCCCAGGTGCCGTCCTTCGCGATCTGCACTTCGACGACTTCGTGCCCGCCTTCGGCCAGCCCGGCGACCACGGCCTGGCCGGAGACCAGCGAAACTTCGTGTTCACTCGAGCGGCCACCGCTCAGAACGGCGACTTTCATCAGTCGATACCGATTCCGCCGGAGCCGTCACCGGCGTCCGGGGCGGGTTCGTCGCTGGAGGAGAAGGCCCCCACCATGATCACGATCCGGGTCCCTTCGGCGGCTGTGCTGCCACCGGAAGGATTCTGATCGACCACGCGTCCGTCCTGCTGCTCGATGGTCGTGCTCTGGTCCTGGGTCGAAACCGTGAATCCGGCCGCCTGCAAATCCGACTCGGCTTCCGCCGAGGTCAGTCCGACGACGTTGGGCACGCTGGTGTCCGTGTCGGATGGGCCGGTCGAAACCGTCAGTTCGACGGTACTTCCGGGATCGACCTTCGTTCCTGCGTTCGGATCCTGGGTCAGGACCTCTCCCGCGGGCCGGTCGCTCTCGGTTCCGGTCGAGTTGAATTCAAGGCCCCTGGCGGAGAGCCGCTGCTTGGCCGCGTTGAAGGTAATGCCGACCAGCGCTGGTACCCCGACCTGTGACGGACCGCTCGAGACGAAAAGCGTCACTTCGGACCCCCGCGTGACCGATTCGCCGGCGGGCGGGTCGGTCTCGATCGCATCACCCGAGTTGACATCGCTCGAAGGCTTGGTCTCGGTCGTGGGCGTCAAGCCGGCCTCCTCCAGCGCGGTCTCGGCGTCGCTCTGGCTCTGGCCACTGACGTCCGGTATCTCGGCCTGCCCGGGTCCGGCACTGACCACGAGGTTCACGTCGGGGTCGGAGCAGGAGAAGACGAACAGCGTGCAGTCGCGGTCGGCCTCTCCCGACGGGTCCTGCTCGAGGACCCGGTTGCTGGGCCCGGACTGGGTCTTTCGGTCGACGTCACCGACCGAGAACCCTTCGTCGTTCAGCTTCGAAACTGCCTGGTCGAGGCTTTCCCCGGTGACGTCCGGCACCTGGACGCTGTTGTCCCGGGTCGCAGCGAAGACGATGAAGAGGAGGATCAGCGCCGCAAGTGCAGCGAACCACATCCATTTCTTCGAGTTCTTCTCGGGCTCGACATACCCGGCCATCGGATCCGCCATGGCCGCGTCGAGCGCGTCGATGAAGCTGTCGGCATCGGGGAAACGCTCGTACGGCTCCCTGCGCAGCGCCCGGAGGACAACCGCGTCGAGCGCCGGC
>JBBSKC010000058.1:0-15607 GCA_038256675.1 Solirubrobacterales bacterium
AAGCAGCGATCACGGTGCCGCTCTGGGCCGCGCGAATCGGAGTGCCTTCGGGCACGCCGACGTCGAGGCCCTCGTGGTACGTCGTGCCGACACCGCCGGGTGAAGAGCGTCCGCCGAATCCGGAAGTTATCGGCCCGCTGACCGGCCAGATCAGTCCGGCCGCGCTGGGTGCGGCCATCGGGCCGGCGGGCAGGGTCGCGAAGCCGGAGGCGGCGGCTATCTGCTCCTGGATCTTGGCCTGAAGGTCGGATTCAATCTCCGACAGATGGCCGACTTCGGAATCGATCCGGTCGACCGCGGCCTGCCGGTCTGCGCGGGCGCTTCTAAGCTTGTTCTGTTGGGATTCGACAGCCTGTCGGGCGGTGGCGAGGTTCTGCTCTTCGGTGGCGATCTGGTCGCGAGAGGCCTCGATCGTGTCCTTGGCCTCTTTCAGCGTCTCGAGGAGCGCCTGCTGCTGGTCTCGCAATCCCCGGACGCGGCCGACGATGCTCTCGTCGCGATCCTGGATCTGCTCGAGATACTCCGAGCGCTGGAGCAGATCGCCGTAGTCCTTTGAGGTCAGCACGAGTTCGGTCATGTCGGTGCTGCCCGATTGGTAGATCGCAACGAGCCGGCCCTTCAGCACTTCGAGCGAGCGCTTCAGGCGGGCGGCGAGGACCTTCAGTTCCCTGTAGGCCTTGTCGACCTGGGCCTGGGCCTGGTCGAGCTCTTCCTGCTTGGCGGCGAGGCGAACCTCGGCTTCACGTTCTTCGGCGCGGAGCGCGGCAACTTGCGATTCATAGGCGCTGATCTGGGAGCTGAATCCGGCGATCTCGTCGGAGAGCACACTCTTTTTCTGGTTGGCTGAGTCAATCTTCCCCTGGGTCTCGTCAAGCTTCGCCTGCGGGTCCGCGGCCGATGCGAGATGCCAGGTCCAGGCGGCTCCGGCAACCACGACGAAAACAAGGGCAACGAGAAAACGGACCCTGGCGGGCCCGGAAATGAGGGAATTGAAAGAGTGCACTCCCCGGAAGTGTAAGTACATGCACATAAAGGGAAGCTGGCGTCGTCGTGCTGCACGAGACCTTGCCTGCCCTGTTTTTCCGTCCCATCCCCCCGTGGGCATAAGATCCTTCAAGTGCCTGACGGCTCCCGCTCCGCGGAGATCTCAAGTTCATACGGCGCCGATGCCTCCCCGGTCCGCTACAAGGGCGTGAGCAAGCGTTACCCGGGAGCGGACACCGATGCGGTGCACGACCTCAACCTCGAAATCCCGGCTGGCGAGATCTGCGTCCTGGTCGGACCATCCGGCTGCGGCAAGACGACCGCGATGCGCATGGTCAACCGCACGGTCGAGATGACTGCGGGTGACATCACGATCGGCGACCGCTCCGTCAAGGAGGGCGACGCGGCGATTCTCCGGCGCGAGATCGGCTACGTCATCCAGCAGATCGGGCTCTTCCCCCACCGCACGATCGCCGAAAACATCGCGACCGTTCCCAAGCTCTTGAACTGGGACCAGGCCCGGGTGGACGAGAGAGTCACAAAACTGCTCGACCTGATCGGACTCGACCCCGAGTTCGCCGACCGTTACCCCAGCCAGCTCTCCGGTGGCCAGCAGCAGCGGATCGGCGTCGCCCGGGCACTCGCGGTCGATCCTCCGGTCATGCTGATGGACGAGCCATTCGGGGCGATCGACCCGATCAGCCGCGGCCGCCTCCAGAACGAGTTCCTGCGGCTCCAGGCGGAGTTGAAGAAGACGGTGCTCTTCGTGACTCATGACGTCGACGAGGCGATCAAGATGGGTGACCGCATCGCCGTGATGAAGAAAGGCGGCGAGGTCGCCCAGTACGCGACCCCGACCGAACTGCTGATGGAGCCGGCCGACGAGTTCGTCGAGGACTTCGTCGGAGCCGACCGCGCACTGAAACGTCTGGCGCTGATGCGGGTCAGGGACGTCGACCTCTGGAACGCCCCGACCACCGAGGCCGGCCAGCCGAGCGACCCGGTCGTTCAGGCACTGAAGACTTCCGAAGTCCCCCACGCCGTACTGATCGACGGCGAGAACCGGCCGCTCGGATGGCTGTCGCTGCGCGACCTCGAGGCGGAGCGGGTGCCCACCGAGCCCGACTCGACCGGCGTACCGACCATCGACGCCGACACGACCCTCAGGGACGGCCTGGCCACCCTGCTCGCCAACGGCTCCCTCTATGGCACGGTCGTCGACGGCCGTGGCCGCCTGACCGGGGTGCTCTCGGTCGAGATCATCTCCGACTTCCTCGCTTCGAAGGAAGCGGCCGAAGTCGCGATCCCGGCCTTGGCCCGGCCACACGATGATTGACTTCGTCAAGATCGCGTCGGTCAACGACGAGTTCTTCCGCGACCGGTCGGACGGCGGCTGCATCCAGGACAACAACCTGTTCTGCCCGAACTGGGTCGTCGACAACTTCGACCGTTACGTCGACCCCACCCTCGAGCACCTCGTGCTGGTCCTCGCAGCCGTCGGGATCGGCTTCGCGATCGCCTTCAGCCTGGCCATCCTCGCGCACCGCCGGCGCTGGCTGGCTTCGCCGTTCCTCGCCGCGACCGGCGTGCTCTACACGATCCCCTCGATCTCCTTCTTCTTCCTGCTGCTGCCCCTGACCGGCCGCGGCACCACCACCGCGATCATCGCCCTGACCGCCTTCACGCTCCAGATCATCTTCCGCAACGTGATCACCGGCCTGCGCAATGTGCCGACCGAGGTGACCGATGCCGCCCGTGGGGTCGGATTCACCCCGAGACAGCTGCTCTGGCGGGTCGAGATCCCGCTGGCGATGCCGGAGATCATTGCCGGGCTCCGAATCGCCACGGTCAGCACGGTCGCCCTGGCAACCCTCGCAGTGTTCGCCAACGGCGGCGGACTCGGCGCCCAGATCATCGTCGGCTCGAACCTGACGTTCAAGACGGGAATCATCGTAGCCGGCTCAATCGCCGTGATCATGGCGATCCTGTTCGACGCCCTGATCCTGCTCGCCGGCCGGTTGCTCACTCCCTGGAAACGGGCGGCCGCATTGTGATTCCGCTCGCGACAGTCCCGGTGGCGGCACTCGGGCTCTTCGGAGATGCCTTCAATTTCGTGTTCAGCGGACGCGAGGCCGCCACCGGCGGCGTCCAGGTCGGCGGCCCCGACCAGGTGCTCGACCTCGCGATCAAGCAGATCGAGGTCACATTCCTGGCGCTCGGCGTGGCGATCCTTCTGGCCCTGCCGGTCGGGTTGATCCTCGGCCATCGCGGCAAGGGGGAGTTTGTGGCAGTCACAGCCGGCAACGCCGGCCGGGCGATTCCCGAACTCGCGCTGATCGCCCTGATGGCGACCGCGGTTGGCGTCGGCCTGTTCAACCTGGTCGTCGCCCTGGCGATCCTCGGCATTCCTCCGATCCTGACCAACACCTTCGTCGGCATCCGACAGGTCGACCGCTCTTCGGTCGAAGCGGCCAAGGGCATGGGCATGACCAACCGGGAGATCATCACCAAGGTCGAGCTGCCGCTGGCGATCCCGACGATCATGGGTGGCGTGAGGACCGCTTCGATCAACATCATCGCCACCGCGACGATCGCCCCGCTGGCCGGAGTGCTCACCTTGGGCGACCTGATCATCAGCCGCAACGTCTACGGCGACGCCGGAGTCCTCGCCGGCGCGGTCCTCGTCGCCCTGCTGGCGCTCTCGCTGGAACTCGCCCTCTCCGGCGTCCAGTGGGCGCTCACCTCCAAAGGCCTGAAACTTCAGCGCGCCTGACCAGTCTTCTACGTTTTCAGCATTCGTCCAACACAACAAACAGGAGAAACACCAGTCATGAAACTCAAATACCTAATGGTGCTCGCGATGATCTGCGCGCTCTCGGTCGGCCTTGTGGCCTGCGGAAGCGACGACAGTGACGACGCGAGTTCGGAACCTGATGCAACCACCGGCAAGCTGATCGAATCCAGCGCCGACAATGAAGGCGTCAACCTGAAGATCGGCTCGAAGAACTTCACCGAGCAGATCGTCCTCGGAGAGATCTATGCCCAGGGACTCGAAGCCGCCGGCTACAACGTCAGCACCGACCTCAACCTCGGTTCGGAGACGGTCGCCCTCCAGGCGCTGAAGGCCGGCGAGATCTCGGGGTACCCCGAGTACGTCAGCACGGCGCTCACCTCGTTCTACGACACGGCTCCCGAAGACGTGCCGGGCAACGCCGAGGACGCGTTCGAGCAGGTCTCGACCGACCTCGAGGAGGACGGACTGGTGGCACTACCGCCGACCCCGTTCCAGAGCGCCAACGCGGTCGGGCTGCTGACCTCCAAGGCCGATGAGCTGGGGGTCGAAACGATCTCCGACCTCGAAGGCAAGAGCGATGATCTCAAGCTGTACGGCTCCCCCGAGTGCCGCCAGCGGGTCGACTGCCTGATCGGACTAGAGGACAACTACGGCCTCAATTTCGCGTCGTTCACCCCGGTCGACATCGGCCTGCGTTACGAGGTGCTCGACAAGAAGCAGGCCGACCTCTCGATCGTGTTCACGACCGATGCCCAGCTCGGTGTCTCGGACGAGTACACGATCCTCGATGACGACCAGGGCCTGCTGCCTGCCGGCAACGTCGTCTTCCTGACTGAACAGAAGACGGTCGACAAGGCGGGCCCGGATTACGCCGCCACCATCGAAGCGGTCCAGTCCGGCCTGACCGAACAGGTCATGCAGGAACTGGATGCGCGGGTCGACATCGACAAGGAAACGCCGGAATCCGTCGCCGCCGACTACCTGAACGCCGCCGGCTACACGGAGTAGATGACCTGACGACGGCCGACGGGCCGCCTGAACGACGAACGGCCACCCAGGACGGGTGGCCGTTTTCGTTTGTGACCTGAAGTTCAGCCGTTCTGGTAGGTCGCCTTGTCCGGCTTGATCTTGACGATGACCCGCTCTTCGCCGTCCTGGCGGAACGGATAGACGACTTCGTCGAGGTAACGCTTGGCGAGGGCATCGATGTCGTCATCCGCACCCTCCTCGGTGATCTCGATCGCCTCGCCCTGGATGACCAGGGGCACGTAGGGGTTCTCGGAGTCGATGATCGAGATTGCGACCCGCGGGTCGCGCTTCAGATTCTTCTCCTTGAGCCGCCCTTTGGCCGTGTTGAAGGTGACGATGTCGCCTTCGTGCCCGATCCAGACGGGCGTCACCTGGGGCGAGCCGTCTTCCATCAGGGTCGCTACATGTGCGAGGTGCTGTCCTTCGAGAAGGTGTACTGCATCATCGGGAATTGAAGCCATCGGTTCCTCCGTTCGGGTTGCTTCGAGACTACCCGTCCGGTCTTTTCGGCTAACTTCATCGGCCGATGTGGAAGCCGACCAGGCGGGGGATGTTGGCGGCCAGCGATACCAGAGTGCCGGGACGGCGTCCTTCGGCTTCGGCCGATTCCTTCCGTCCGATCGCTTCACGGATCACGGTGCCTCCCAGCCAACGGAACGGTTCCGGCGGAACCCTGGTCAGCGCGGAAGCGGGTTCGACGAGGGCGAGGGACGAGTATCTGTCTTCAACATCGAGCGTTCGGGCAGCGAGACAGCGACCCACCATCTGGGACGGCCCGACGCCGTTGCCGGTGTACCCGAATGCGGCGAAGGCCCGGCCCGATGGCAGGACGACGGCGTGCGGCAAGTGCGTCGCAGACGCGTCGATCGGCCCGCCCCAGGCGTATTCGAGCTCCCGGCCCTCAAGCCCGGGAAAGTACTCGTGGAGGTTCCGGCCGACCTGCGCGACCACGTCAGCGTCGAACTCGGCCCGTCCACGGCGGCGTCCGGCCGCGGCGATCTTCCCCCCGCCCCAGCCGAACGCAATGCGCCCGTCGGGAGTCGTGCGGAAGTAGGTGAGCAGGGCCCGGCAGTCGCTGATCGCCTCGCCCCCGGTCCAGCCGATCTCCTCGATCAGTTCCGGCACAGGCTCGGTGATCACCATGTGGCTCGAGGCGACTGTGGTGCTGTGGCGGATCGGCGAGCCGTAGCCTGCCAGTGACACCCCTGTAGCGAGGATCACCCGCTCCGCCCTGACGCTGCCGTTGGCCGTCTTCGCGACCACCCCGGACGGCCCGTCATCAACCGAGAGCACCGGGCAGTTCTCGTGGAGCACGACGCCGGCACCCCCGAGCGCCTGCCGAATGCCGAACCCGAGCCGGGCCGGCTGGACGGTTGCCGCCGCGTCGTACTTGATACCACCGCGAAAGCGGGGCGAGCGGCATATGGCCGCAACGTCTTCCGGCTCGAGGATCTCCGCCTCTCTCGCCACGCCGGCACGCCGCATCGCCTCGAAATTCGGCTTCCAGCCATCGTCCTGCGCGGTCGTGGTCGAGACGTTCAGATAGCCCTGATACCGAAACCACGCGTCGATGTCGTGCTCCTCGCAGAACTCGCCGATCTGCCTGACCGAATCCTCCGACGCTTCGCAGATGTCGAGCGCGGCCCGGGTCCCATAGCACTCCTCGAGGCGCTTGAAGCTGACCCAGAGAGAGTCGACGAAGCCGCCGTTCCGGCCGCTCGGCCCGTAGCCGATCCGGTCGGAGTCGATCAGGGTGACCCGGCAGTCCGGGTCCAGCTGCTTCAGGTGCCAGGCGGACCACATGCCGGTGAAGCCGCCGCCGACCACCAGCACGTCGGTTTCGATGTCGTCGTCGAGCGGGGGCAGAAGGTCCGGGGCCCCGGCCTCTGCGATCCAGTATCCGTGAGCGGTATGGAGCACCTCCGGCGGAGGCTAGACGATGGAGGGCACCGGCGTCCGAGATCGGCTCAACGGGCGGGCTGTTCCACGCCCTGCGACCGCCCGAAAGCGGTGTGCCCGCGGATCCAGAAGGCCGAAGCCGCCGCCAGCAGGCCGGAGAAGGCGGCCATCGCCAGCGCGTAGCGCGGGTCCCAGGTTTCGGAGATCCAGCCGACCAGTGGTCCGCCGATCGGCGTCGTCCCGAGGAAGACCACCGTGTAGAGAGCCATCACGCGGCCACGCATCTCCGGCGACACAACCAGCTGGAGCGTCGAGTTGATCGCGGCGGCGAAGGTGACCGCCGCGGCGCCGAGCAGCGCGAGGATGGGGACCTCCGTCGCCATGCTGGGCATCAATGCGGCCAGCAGGGCCATCGTGCCGAAGCTGAGGGCCGAGAACGCGATGACCCCGAGGCCGGTCTGGCCGCGGGCGCCGATCACGAGCGCTCCGATGACCGAGCCCACTCCCATCGCCGATACGAGAATGGCGTAGGACGTGGCGCCGCCGGCAAAGGTGAGTTTGGCCAGCAGGGGCAGCACGACGTGGAAGTTCAGGCCGAGGGTTCCGACGATCGCCATCAGCAGCAGCGGCACGGCGAGTTCGGGGGTCGCGCGGACGTACCGCAGCGCGTCCAGCACTCCGCGATCGTCGCGAGCCGCCCGCGGGGCGACGTCGACGGATTTCCCGTCGATGCTCCAGAGAGCCCAGATCATCACGAGGAAGGTTGCGGCATTGAGGCCGAAACAGGGAGCGACGCCGACCGTCGCTATCAGGGTTCCGGCAAGGGCCGGGCCGACCACCCTGGCGGAGTGGACGATCACGCTGTTGAGGCTGACCGCATTCACGATCCGGTCCCTGCCGACGATCTCCATGACGAAGGCCTGACGGGCCGGATTGTCAATGGCAATCAGGGATCCGCGCATGAAGACGAGCGCGAAAACCATCCAGGGCTGAACCGCGCCGGAGGTCGTCACGGCAAGGAGGATCAGTGGCGGGACCATCATGGCCGCCTGAGTGAAGAGCAGCAGGCGCCGCTTGGAGAAGCGGTCCGCGAGGGCACCGCCCCAGGCGCCGGCCAGCAGGATCGGCAGGAACTGGAGCGCGGTAGTGATCCCGACCGCGAAGCCGCTGCCGGTCAGGCTGAGGATCAGCCAGACTTCGGCCACCGTCTGCATCCAGTTGCCGGAAAGCGAGACGACCTGGCCGGTGAAGTAGCGGCGGTAGTTCGGGACCTCGAGCGACTCGAATGACCTCTTCAGGGCCGCCGTCAAGTGTTCTGCCTCTGGTCGGAGTCCTCCAGGGCGTCTTCGAGGATGATCGCGGCCCGTTCCAGAGTCGCGACGTCATCGGCCGGCAGGGAGTCGAGCAGGCGGGCCAGATACGCGCTCTTGCGCGACCGGGCTTCGGCCAGATACCCGGATCCGGCTGCGGTCAGCGTCAATCGGCAGCTGCGGCCGTCATTCGGGTCGGGCAGGCGCTCGATCAGCTCCCGTTCGATCAGGTGGTTGATCACGCGGGTCGCCGTGGGTCGCTTCACACCCTCGATCTCGGCCAATCCGGTCGGAGTCAGCGGCGCGTGCCGCTCGATCGAGGCGAGCGCCGCCAGGGCGGTCGGCGAAAGGTCGCTTCCGGCCTCCTGGCGCAACCTCCGGGCAGTCCTCGTGATGGCGAGTCGCAGGACGACCGCCGAACCTTCGTTCCCCGCCTGGAGAACTGACTCCTCAGTTGTCTGACGCGTCGTCTGACTATTCGTCTGACTAGGCGCATGGTTTGTCGTTTCTGGGCGTGCACCTGGATCCACGGTGGATTCGGCCGACTCCACTGCGAGCTTGACATCCTCGTCGGCAGCTTTGCTCTTCCCGCGCCGTGAAAAGTAGTTATTCATGCTAATTAGTTTAGCAAACTACTTATGGTAAGTCCAATCTCCTCGACCTCGAGCCTTCTGGCAATGAATTTCAGTGACTATCACTGAGTTTCGTTGCCAGAAGCGGTTTGGTGGCTGCTTTGCGGCGACAGGCTCTTTTCGTCCGGCGTAGAAGAACTTCTCGATGGCCGACCAGGTTCCCGAAGATCATGAACTCCGAAAGGACGTCGAGTCCGAGCTGACCGGCGGCACCCGACCGGACAACGGGGTCGAAGGGCCGCGGGCGATCCGGGCCGAGGAACTGCTCAACGCTCCGCTGATGATCGCGGCGGCGCTTACTCTCCCAAGCGTCGCGCTCAGCGAGACTCACATCGGCGGCACCCTCGAGGTCATCGCCGAAATCCTGAACTGGGGCACCTACCTGATTTTCGCCCTGGAGCTGGTTGTGATGCTGATTCTGGTGCCCGATCGCAAGAAGTACCTGAAGCATCACCCGGTGGAGCTGATCGTGGTCTTCCTCACCCCGCCGATCCTGCCGGCGAGCCTCCAGGCGTTCAGGGCGATCCGCCTCCTGAGGCTGCTTCGGCTGCTCAAACTGGCCCAACTCTCGGGCCGGGCCTTCTCGGAGAGGGGGGTGGGGTACGCCGCGCTGATGACCCTCGTGATCGCCGTCGCCGGTGGCACGCTCTTCCGTTTCTTCGAGAAGAGCAACCAGCAAGTCGGCGAATGGGACAGCATCTACTGGGCGATCACCACGATGACCACGCTCGGATCGAAGTTTCAGCCGACCACGGTCGGCTCGGAAATCACCGCGGTGGTCATCCTCCTGGTCGGGGTCTCCTTCATCGCCCTGCTGACCGGTGCGATCGCCCACCGCTTCCTCGGAATCACGCCCGGCTCCAGCGACTGATTCCACTGCGAATGCCGCGTTCAGGCGTGTTTGCATCGCCTTTGAAATGAACCAGAGTATACCCCCCAGGGGTAAGTGCTACTCTATCTCGTGCGAGTCCGAATTCAAGCTCTGGAGAAAGAAGAGAAATGGAGTCATCCGCCGCACGTCCCCACCACGCTCACGAGCTGCCGACCAGCGGCCGGGAGCTGACCGGTCTCTCGATCAGCGCCACCTTCCACTGCCTGACCGGCTGCGCGCTCGGAGAGATCACCGGGCTGGCAGTCGGAACGGCGCTCGGCTTTTCCGATCTCGGCACGATCGCCCTGGCTGTCTCACTTGCCTTCCTGTTCGGCTACGCCCTGACCAGTCTGCCGTTGCTCAGGGCGGGAATGGCTCTGGGCGCGGTCATCCCGATTGCCCTGGCCGCGGACACTTTCTCGATCGCAACCATGGAAGTGGTCGACAACCTGATCATGGTCCTGGTGCCGGGCGCGATGGATGCCGGCCTCGGTGACGTTCTCTTCTGGGGATCACTCTCGCTCGCTCTTGCCATAGCCGCCGTGTTCGCCATCCCGGTCAACCGCTGGCTGATCGCCCGCGGCAGGGGCCACGCCGCTGTGCACAGGACCGGAGTCCACGGCGGCCCCCCGGCCCGCCTCGTCGCGGTCATCACCGTCGCTGCCTTCATCTTCGGAGCGACCGTGCTGGCGTTCCAGCTGTTTGACGACGACAAAGCTTCCCACCCGACCGGCCATGAAATGACTTCGAAAACACACTCGAACTACGGAAAGAGCCTCTGATGACGACCGACCAGACCGCCCGCGGATACACCGCCGACAAGGAATCGCTTCAGAAACGACTGCGCCGTATCGAAGGACAGGTGCGTGGCGTTCAGGGAATGGTCGAGGAAGACCGCTACTGCATCGACGTCGTGACCCAGATCGCAGCGATCCAGGCAGCCCTCGACAAGGTCGCGCTCGGTCTGCTCGAAGATCACGCCCATCATTGCGTGATCGGCGGCGAGCCCGAGATGCAGGCCGAGCGAACCGAAGAGCTGATGGGGGTAGTCCGGCGCCTGGTCAAGCACTGACCGGGAACCCGCCGCTGTCCAGACGCTCAGTGAACCAACTCACGCATCCACCCGGAGGCGTGCCGATGAACCTCAACAGAAGGAATAACCGATGTCAATCAAGTCAATTCTGGCGGTTGGTGCAGTCGCGCTGATCGCGATCGGCGGATACGTGTTACTGATGGACGGTGGAGGTGATGATTCCTCCACGGAAACAGTTGGCGCGTTCGTTTCGGGCATGGTGCCCCATCACGACAGTGCGATAGAGATGGCGAAGATCGCCGAGAATGAAGGTGAGCATCCGGAGATCAGGCGCCTTGCGGGCAACATCGTCGCCGCCCAGACCGAGGAGATCATGACGCTGGATTCAATCCACGAGCGGCTCTACGGCGAACCCGTCGGCTCGATGGATCACGGATCGATGGGTCTCGACGACGAGATGATGGGTATGAGCATGGATCCGATGTCGCTGGAGAATGCGAAGCCGTTTGACCGCGAATTCATCGACATGATGGTGCCCCACCACCAGGGGGCGATTCGTATGGCCCAGATCCAGTTGGCTGATGGCGAGGACTCTCAGGCGACTTCTCTGGCCGAAGCGATCATCGCCGATCAAACCAGCGAGATCGAGCAGATGAATGAGTGGCGCACGAAGTGGTACGGGTCTCCCTCGCCGGCTGGCGGAGTACCGGACGCGGACGAGACAGTGGATGCAATGGACCACGAATCGGGGTCGGACGCGATGTCGGGGATGGAGCACTGAGAGCGAGCCGGGAACGGACCCGCCGAATGGGCCGCGCGATCGACGGCGGTCGCCGGGGCCGCGCGATCGTCACGAAGCCGGTCGCGCGGAACGGGTCAATGAGGGTGATCTCCGCCTGAATCATGGCGGACGGTCTCGAGGGACTGCCAGGTGATGCGAAGTATCACCAAAGTGATTGCGAGGCCTATCAACGGGTCAGCGATTTCCACGCCGAGGCCCACGACCACGGCGCTCGCCACCACCGCCAGGCTCACGTAGCCGTCGGCACGGGCGTGATTGCCGTCGGCAATGAGCGCAGCGCTCCCCAGGGATCTGCCCGCCCGCAACCGGATCTGCGCGGCGATCTCATTGCCAAAGTACCCGATCACTCCGGCCGCTGCGAGTGGCCACAGGTTGTCGATTTCTTCTGGATTGAATAGCCGGTTCACCGCCTCGCCACCGGCCACGCAGGCACTGACGAAGATAGTCGCAACGACGAAATAGCCCGCCCACTTTTCGGCCCGGTACGACCTCATCAGGAACGCGGCACCCACTGGCAGCGCGGTGAGAGCGTCGCCAAAGTTGTGGATCAAATCGGCGAGCAGAGCAATACTTCCGGTGATTGTGAAGACAGCGACCTGACCGAGGGCAGTGAGCAAGAGGACTGCAAGGCTCATCATCACGGCGCGGAGGCCCGCTCTGGAGCGTTTGATCGACGGGTGGATCAGGCCGTGGCTATGACCGTGACCCTCATGATTCCCGTGCTCCGAAGGATCGAAGGTCAGTGAGCGCCCCCAGGCTAGAGGCCGGACGGGTGCCGCGGTATGAATGCGGACGGGTCCTGGAAAGAGACGGTGTCGGTCGACCAGCTCGGTCCCGACCCGCCGGTGCCCGAGGTATCCCAGCGGAGGCCGGCGATCACGGCGTAGACGTGTCCGGAGTTGCCGTGGACCGTTATCCAGTTGCCTTCGCCCGGCTCACCCCAGGTCGTGAGACCGGTGGAGTCGAGCGGTGACGAGATCAGACCGCCGCCGTTGAGGGCGTAGCTGACCGCACCGGAGCAGTCATAACCGGAGGATTCGAACGATCCGTGGCCGCCGCCCCAGAGGTAGGGCATATCGGCGATTGCGTTGGCCGCGGCGATGACGTCCTTGACGGCCTGGGGAGCTCCGGCCGGCGCGGCCGCAAGGCCGTCCGAACCGAGCACCGCGGTCTGGCCGTCGACGGGCGCGGGCTGTTGGCCGGCCGAACTGGCGGCCGGATCAACGCTGAGGTCGGGCAGGTTGCCTTCGATGTCTCCGGCCTGTTCCTGAAGTGCTTCGATGCGGCCCGAGCGGGCGTCGTTGTTGGCCTGGATCTCGGCGCGCTGGGCGGCGACGGCGTTGCGCGCCTCGTCAGCGGCCTTCGCCTCGACGGCGATCTGGTCACGGGCCTTCTCGAGCTGGGCCTGCTGGACCTTCATGCGATCGACGATCTGCGTGACTTCATTCCTGAGGTCGGTGACGCGATCGATCACCGCTTCGTCACGATCCTGGATCGCTTCGGCGTAGTCGCTGCGGGAAACGACCTCGTCCCAGCTGGATGAACCGAACACCATGTCGGCGACGTCGGGCGTGCCGGACATGTAAAGCGCGACGAGCTGGTCACGCAGAACGTCGAGGGCCCGCTGGAGGTGGGCCCTGACCTTCTTCAGATGGGCGCGTTCGCGGACGAGTGTCGCTTCGACCTTGTCGAGCTCCGCCTGCTTGGCTGCGAGTTCCGATTCGAGCTGGTCCGCCCTTGCGGTGAGTCCGGAGAGTTCCCCGAGCAGCGAGTCGATCGTGCGGTTGTCCTCGGCCACCTGGGCCTTGAGACCGTCGACCGTACCGGCGATGCCGTCCAGCTTGGCGCGGGCGTTGTCGTACCGCTCCTGCGGCGTCACGGCGTCCGCCCGTCCGCTCTGGAGAGCGACGAAACTGCAGACAAGCGTGGCCAGCAGCGCGAGCGCGACGGCGATCCAACGACCGCGGCCGCTCTGGGTGTGTAAAGAATGATTGGTCATCTAGGGGTCGCCGGCGAGTTGCAGACGAAAGAACACCGTAGCGAGGGCGACTTCCCGGTCTCAACGGCCAGGTCTTGATGGGAAATACCATGCAGGTGGAGGAAATCGGACCTATGTAACGATCGGGTCCTGACGTCTGTTTCCACGCTTACGCGCGGAAGACAGGCGGCGAGACCCTAGGCAGACGGAACGGGGCTCATCGCTTCGGCAACCAGCTCGAACGACCTGACCCGGTCGGCCTGGTCGAAAACCATCGTGGAAATCATCAATTCATCCGCTCCGGTGGCCTCGACCAGCTCGTTCAGCCGTTCCCGGACGGTATCCGGAGACCCGAAGATATGTCCTTTGGCGATCGACGATATGACCGACTCCTCATCCGGGGTGAAATCATGCGCCGCCGCTTCCTCCGGCGACGGGAAGCGTCCGGGCTGGCCGCTTCTGAGGCGGGAAAACGCCAGGCGAGAAGGTCCGGCAAGCCAACGGGCCTGCTCATCGGTATCGGCGCAGATCACGCCGACCGCGACCATCACCTTCGGCTCCTCGAGGTACTCGGAAGGCGTGAACCGCTTCCGGTAGAGCTCGACCGCCGGCAGGGTGTTCCGGGCGCTGAAGTGATGGGCGAACGAGTACGGCATGCCCATCAGTCCGGCGACCTGCGCCGTGTAGCCGCTCGAGCCGAGGAGCCAGATCTCGGGCTGGTTGCCATTTCCGGGGACTGAAGTGATGTGTCGGTACGGATGGCCCTCGGTCCATTGGCCGCTGAAGAACCCGAGGAGTTCACCGAGCTGCTTTGGCAGGTCCTCGTCGGAAAGCGGATCCATGCCCCGCCTGAGTGCCGCGGCGGTCATCTGATCGGTGCCCGGCGCCCGCCCGATGCCGAGGTCGATCCGGCCGGGATGGAGCGCTTCCAGGGTGCCGAACTGCTCGGAGATGACCAGCGGCTGGTGGTTCGGCAGCATCACGCCGCCGGAACCGACCCGGATCGTCTCCGAGTTCGCCGCCAGATGGGCGATCGTGACCGCCGGGGCCGAGCTGGCGATGCCGGGCATGTTGTGGTGCTCGGCGACCCAGTGACGGGTATACCCGAGCGCTTCGACCCGCTTGACCAGCTCGGTCGAGTTGGCCAGCGCCACGGCGGGGGTCGAACCTTCCACCACCGGGACGAGGTCGAGTACGGAAAGCTTCGGAGTCATTTCGGGGGACACCCGAAAAGCATCTCACAGTGCTCTTCCCGGCCGGAACCTTGGCGGCGGGCTTATCCGGACTGGTTGTCGGACAGGACCGTCTCGGCCTTTTTGCCCTCAGGCGTGTAATCGATCTTCGGCTCCTCGGTCCTGCCGGGATCGGTTCGCCAGCTCCACCACTGCATGCCCATGAACCAGGGTTTGTCGGCGAAGGCCGCGAAGGCCGCGCGATAGGCGACTGCCTGGGCTTCCTGGTCGGGTGGATCGTCCGGGCGGACCTCAAAAGGATGGGCGGCAGCTCCAGCCTGCGACGGGTAGCCGATCTCGGTGAACATGATCGGCTTGCCCCACCTGGTGGTGGTCGCTTCCAGGCTCGAGATCGGGGTCTGCCAGGCACTGACCAGATCGTCTTCGGAAGGTTCCTGGCCCTCGCTCGCGAGCGGGTAGTACGCGTCGACTCCGATCACGTCGAGCGAATCCCAGAACTGGACCTGGTCGACCTCGTCCCAGTTGGCGGCGTAGGTCAACTGGCCGCCGAACTTGGCGCGAACGTCCTCGATCACCTTCTTCCAGGGATCGGTGTCACCGGACAATGACTTCATCTCTGTTCCCACCGCGAAGACGTCGGCGCCGTTATTGGCCGCGAGGCCGGCGTAGTGGCCGATGAAGTTCCCGTACGAGCTGAACCAGGCATTGCGGTCGGCCGGCTGGATGTCGCCGCGGAAGGTGTTGTCCATCGAGTCGACATGGGGCTTCAGGATCACCTTGAGGCTGGCCTGTTTGGCCCACGCGATGATCTTGCCGAGGCTCTGGTCGGTCGGGGTCTTCTTGCGATTCGGCTTGATCACGTTGGCCGAAGTGTTCTTTACGTACCAGGTGGGCACGATCGTGACCGTGTTGCTGCCGATGTTCTTGAGCAGCTGGATGTCCTCGCGCGCGTCCATGGTCCCGTACCCGCCCGGCGTGTAGGCAGTCAGGTTGAGTCCGTAAAGGGGATCGCCGGCGGTCACGTCCGTGGTCGGCGCTTCGGCGGTTTCACCGGTCTCGGTTGTTCCAGTTGGT
Source organism: Solirubrobacterales bacterium (assembly GCA_038256675.1). Classification (GTDB taxonomy): domain Bacteria; phylum Actinomycetota; class Thermoleophilia; order Solirubrobacterales; family 70-9; genus 67-14. Next base: position 15,600 of record JBBSKC010000058.1, read on the forward strand.
CCCGTGGC
>JBBSKC010000059.1:0-14581 GCA_038256675.1 Solirubrobacterales bacterium
GCGAAGATCAGGTTGGCCAGCTTCGACTGACCGTACGCGGACCAGCGTTTGTATCCGTGCTCGGACTGCAGGTCATCGAAATTGAGCTTGCCCATCTTGTGGGCGTTGCTGCTGAGGGTGACGATGCGGGCACCGGGCTTCTTCTTGAGTTCGTCGAAGAGCAGACCGGTCAGTGCGAAATGGCCGAGGTGGTTGGTGCCGATCTGGAGCTCGAAACCGTCGGCCGTCTCGTGGCGCGGCGGTGCCATCACGCCCGCGTTGTTGATCAGGACGTCGATTCCGTCGAGGTAGGCCGCCTCGATCCGGTCGGCGAAGGCGCGGACCGACGAGAGGTCGGCCAGGTCGAGCGCCTGAACGTCGAACCGGGCACCACCCCCGTTGGGGGTCAGTTCACCCCGCATCTGCTCGACCGCTTTCTCACCCTTTTCGACGCTGCGGCAGGCGACGACGACGGTCGCACCCTTGCCGGCCAGCTCTCTTGCGGCCACCAGTCCGATGCCGCTGTTGGCACCGGTGACGATCGCAGTCTTGCCGCTCTGGTCGGGAATGTCTTCTTTGCTCCAGCCCTTGCTCATGCCGTTGAGGCTACCCCTTTACTCTTCATTCGATGCTTTCGCTGCTCCAGGAATATGTCGACGACGACTCGCACCTCGGCCCACCGGCCGGAGGTTCGTTCTCGGGCGCGGCCGGTGGCGCCGCCTGCGGCGACCTCGCCCGGATCTCGCCCCTGATCAAAAACGGTCACATCAGCGGGGTCACTTTCGACGCCGAGGGCTGTGCCGCCACCAGAGCCGCTTGCGCCTGCCTCTGCGAGATGGCCGACGGGCTGAGCGTCCTCGACGCCGCCCGAATCAGTCCCGATGACATCGAAGCCGAACTTGGCGGGTTGAGTCCGGTTCGCCGTCACGCAGTCGTTCTGACCGCTGACGCACTTCACCGGGCACTTTCGGCTGCCGCTTCGTCCGGGATGAAGCTTGCCGAGCCGAACCGGGACCGTGTCCTGGTCGCCATCTCCGGCGGAGTCGACAGCGCCGTCGCGGCTCTACGCGAACGCGAACGCGGGGCGGAGGTCGTTGCGGTGACGGTCAAGCTCTGGGCCGATCCCGACACCGACGGCACCAAGGCCTGCTGCTCTCCCGAAGCAGTGCTGGGAGCCCGGGCAGTCACCCATTCGCTCGGCATTCCCCATTTCACCCTCGACCTCGAAGACCAGTTCCGCGAACGGGTGGTCGGCGAGTTCGTCAAGGGCTACGGCGAGGGTGTCACCCCGAATCCTTGCGTGCTCTGCAACGGCGAGGTGCGGATCGCGGCGATGGTCGACCTTGCGGACCGGCTCGGCGCCACCCACCTGGTCACCGGTCACTACGCGCGCATCGTTGAAGACGGCGAAGGTTCCCTGCTGGCGGCGGGCCACGACTCGGCCAAGGATCAGAGCTACATGCTCGCGGCGCTCCCGCCGGACGTGATCAGCCGCTTGAGCTTTCCCCTCGCTGAGATCACCAAGACCGAGGTCCGGGCAATCGCCGAGCGGAACTCGTTGTCGGTCGCCAAGAAGCCCGAGAGCCAGGACCTCTGCTTCCTCGCCGGGCAGAACAAGCGCGACTTCCTCGAGCGGCACGGTGGTCTGCGCGAACGACCGGGGAATGTTGTCGACCGGCGTGGCAACACGCTCGGCCGGCACAACGGTCATCACAACTTCACGGTGGGCCAGCGACGCGGCCTCGGTGTCGCCGCGGGCCATCCGCTGTACGTCACCGGAACCGACTCCAATTCGAACACGGTCACAGTCGGTGACCGGAACGAACTCACGGTCGACCGGGTCTCGGTGACCGGAGCGGTCATGCACCGCGATGGCGCGACGGTGGACCGGGTGCGGCTTCGTTACCGCTCGGATCCGGTGCTCGCGACGGTCGCGGCCGCGGCTGGCCGGCACGCTCGTCTGTTAATCGAACTGGACGAGCCGTTCGACGGACCGGCGCCCGGCCAGGCGGCGGTTCTGATGAGCGGCGACACGGTCGTCGGGCATGCCACGATCGCCCGCCTCAGGTAAGTAGGGTCTGCCGACCATGAAGTCCGCGGACATACGTGAGACGTTTCTCCATTTCTTCGAGGAGAACGGGCACCGCCGGGTTCCCTCCGGCTCGCTGATCCCGGCGCCCGACGACACCTCGACGCTGCTCACCGTCGCCGGCATGCAGCCGTTCAAGCCGTACTTCCTTGGCCGGGAGACACCTCCGGCGACGCGACTCACGACCAGCCAGACCTGTTTCCGCACGCCCGACATCGAAGAGGTCGGCAAGACGCTCCGCCACCTGACCTTCTTCGAGATGCTCGGCAACTTCAGTTTCGGCGATTACTTCAAGGAGCAGGCGATTCCGTTCGGCTGGCAGCTCTCGGTCGATGGTTTCGGTTTCGATCCGGAGAAGATCTGGATCACGGTCTTCGGCGGCGATGACGGACTCGGACTCGGCCCGGATGAAGAGGCGATCGAGATCTGGAAGGGCCTCGGCGTGCCGGACGAGCGCATCGTGAAGCTGCCGCGCTCGGAGAACTTCTGGCAGGCCGGTCCGACCGGACCCTGTGGCCCGTGTTCGGAGATGTACCTCGACCGTGGTGTCGAATTCGGTTCCGAGGACGACCTGCCCGGCGATGACACCGACCGGTTCCTCGAATACTGGAACCACGTCTTCATGACCTACAACCAGGACGAAGAGGGCGTCCTTACACCGCTTCCGGCGCAGAACATCGACACCGGTATGGGCCTCGAGCGGCTGGCGGCGATCCTCCAGGACGTGCCGTCGGTCTACGAGACCGACCTGTTCCAGCCGCTGATCAAGCTCGCCGAAGAGCGCAGCGGCGTGAAGTACGGCGAGGACGAAGCGACGACCCGCGCGATGCGCATCGTCGCCGACCACTCGCGTGGCATGAGCTTCCTGATCGCGGCCGGTGTCGTGCCATCGAACGAGGACCGCGGATACGTGCTTCGGCGTGTGATGCGCCGGGCGATCCAGCAGGGCCGGGTGCTCGGCTTCGAGGGCGACTGGCTGAACGACTTCACCGACCGGACGATCGAGATGATGGGTGACGCCCACCCGCAGCTCCACGCCGAGAAGGACCGGATCGAGCGCTGGGTGCGGGCGGAGGAAGAGAGCTTCGGGCGAACCCTGGATCGAGGCACTGCCCTGCTCGACCAGCTGGTGGACAAGGCGGTCGCGGAAAAGCAGTCGTGGATATCCGCCGCCGACGCCTTCCAGCTGCACGACACCTTCGGGTTCCCCTACGACCTGACCAAGGAAATGATCGCCGAGCGCGGGCTCGAGGTCGACGACCAGGGCTTCGAAGAGCTGATGGACGCCCAGCGCCGCCGCGCCCGCAGCGGTGCGTCGGACGGCAGCCGGGGCGAGCGCCACGAGCGCATCCTTGATTTCGCGAAGGACACGCCTCATTCTGATTTCGTCGGTTTCGAGTACTTGGCCGCGGAGACCGGGGTGGGGGCCCTCGAGCAGGACGGCGGTGTCGCGTTGCTGAAACTGGACGAGAGCCCGTTCTACGCGGAAGGCGGCGGCCAGGCCGCCGACTCCGGAAAGTTGATCTGGGACGGCCGTGAAGCCGTAGTATCCGATGTGATCCGCGTTGGCGACGATCAGGTCCTCGAACTCGAGCCGCCGGCAGGCGGTGACCTTCCCGGCGTAGGCGTAACCGTCGAAGCGCTGGTCGACCGGGAAGCGCGCTTTCGCACCATGCGCAACCACACCGCCACCCACCTGCTGCACGCCGCGCTCCGCGAACGCCTCGGCACGCACGTGCACCAGGCCGGCTCGGCCGTGCGGCCGGACAAGCTGCGCTTTGACTTCAGCCACGGTGAATCACTCTCGGCCGAGGACGTCGTCTGGGTCGAGGACCGGGTCAACGGCTGGATCAAGGACGCCGATCCGGTGCGGTGGCTGACCATGGAAAAGGACGAGGCCGTGAAGCTCGGCGCAATGGCGCTGTTCGGCGAGAAGTACGGCGACTGGGTCCGCATGGTCGAGGTCGAGAACGTCTCGCGTGAACTCTGCGGCGGCACCCACGTCAGAAACACTTCGGAGATCGGCATCTTCAGAATCACTTCCGAGAGTTCCAGCGCCGCCAACGTCCGCCGCATCGAAGCGATCACCGGACCCGACGCGATCGACTGGTACCGCGAACGCTCGAACGAGCTGGACGAAGTCGGTGAGCTCCTCGGCGAGAAGCAGGACCCGGTCGGCGCCGCCCGCCGGGCGAGCGAGAAGCTGGCCGAAGCCAGCCGCGGCGCAAAGGCCGCGCAGGACCGGGAGCTCGATTCGGCCGCTTCGGATCTGAGCGAAAGGGTCGAAAGGGTCGGCCCGGTTGACGTGGTGATCGCATCTGTCCCGGTGGCCAGCCCGAAACAGATCCTGGCCATGGCGAAGTCGGTTCAGGCAGCCAAGCCCGGTGCGGGAGCGGTGCTGGCCGGCGCCGATGCCGAGAGCGGCAAGGTCGGGGTGGTCGCGCTCTTCACGGCCGAAGATGCCGCGAAAGTATCCGCCGCCACGTTGATCGGTGAGATCGCTCCGCTTATCGGTGGCGGAGGTGGAGGCAGCGACGAAATGGCGCAGGCCGGGGGCAAGAACCCGGACGGGCTCGAAAACGCACTGGCTGCGGCACGAAACCACCTCGAGGCGCTGGATTCGTGAGAATCCTCGCGCTGGACTACGGACTCGCCAGGATCGGCTGCGCCGTTTCGGACGCGACCGGAACCCTGGCCACACCGATCGCCGCGATCGAGCCACCTGAAATCAGTGAAGTGCTGAGCGTGGCGACCGAGCGGGAGGTCGAAAGCATCGTGGTCGGGCTGCCAGTCTCGCTTTCCGGCGAGGAGGGCGGGCAGGCTGAACTGACCCGGGCTTTCTGCGAAGACCTCGATGCGGCAACCGAACTGCCGGTCAAGACTTACGACGAAAGATTCACGACGCGCATGGCGGCCCAGACCAGACGGACCTCGGGCGCCGGCGCGGCCGAGGATTCGATCGCCGCGGCCCACCTGCTCGAGAGCTATTTGACCGCGAGCGCACGGGAAGCGGGTGCCTGATGCCGGATCGCTGGTTCGAAGACGCACCGGAGCACGACCCCGACGACCCGGAAGCGGTCGAGCGGGCGCTGCGGCGCCAGGAGCGTGCATCCAGACGTCACGGTGGCAAGAAACCGAAGGCGGCCAAGGCTCCGAAATCCAGGCGGGGCAGCGGTCACCGGCCGGGCCGCGGACGACTGATCGCCCTCGGAGCCGCGAGCCTGGTCGCGATCGTCTTCGTCTGGTTCCTTTTCGCCTTCTTCCAGCCGTTCACCGGTGACGGCGACGGCGAACCTTTCAACGTCAAGATTCCCCCGGGGGCGAGTGTCGGCGACATCGGTGATCAGCTCGCCGATGTAGGCGTGATCTCGAACGCCACGATGTTCGAGGTCAAGGCCACGGTCACCGGCAAACGCTCGAGCCTCTTCTTCGGCAACCATTTCTTCAAAGAGAACATGAGTTACTCCTCGGCCCTCGACGAGCTCGGCAAGAAGCCACAGAAGGTGACGATCTCGGTGACCGTTCCCGAGGGACTGAGCCGATCCGAGACAGCTGACGTCGTCGCCGCGGCGGAGCTGCCCGGTGACTACATGGCGGATTCGGTCAAGTCGGACGTCCTCGACCCCGACGAGTACGGCGCTGACGGCAAGGCCGAGAACCTCGAAGGGTTCCTTTTCCCGGCCACCTACGAGCTGAAGCCCGGCTCCGACGCCAGGGACCTGGTCGACCAGCAGCTCGAGGCCTTCAAGGACAACATCGCCGGCGTCGACATGAAGTATTCAAAAAAGAAGAACCTGACCGTCTACGACGTGCTGACGATCGCTTCGATGATCGAACGCGAGGTTCAGATCCCGAAGGAACGAAGGACCGTGGCCGCCGTGATCTACAACCGCCTGAAGATGGGTGAGCCCCTCTTCATAGACGCGACCATCAGGTTCGCGGTCGACAACTGGACCGATCCGCTGACTGAGTCTGACCTCGCCGTCGATTCGCCCTACAACACGCGGACCAACCAGGGTCTGCCTCCGGGCCCGATCGGCAATCCCGGCGTCGCCTCGATCAAGGCCGCCGCCAATCCGGAAAAGACTGATGTCTGGCTGTACGTCGTGGAGCCCGGAACCTGTGGCGAACACGTCTTCTCCTCGTCGCTCGAGGAGCACAACCGGAACGTCGAGAAGTACCAGCAGGCCCAGAAAGAGGCCGGCGGTTCACCCGACTCATGCTGAGTGGCCGCTGATGAAGCGCCTCGCGGTTCTCGGGCACCCCGTTTCCCACTCCCGGTCACCGGCCATGCAGAACGCGGCCCTCGCCAACCTCGGCCTCGGCGACGAATGGTCCTATGAAGCGATCGACGTGGCGCCGGAAGACTTCTCCGGCCACGTTGCCGGAATGAAAGGCGAGGGTTTCGTCGGCGCCAACGTAACGGTGCCGCACAAACAGGCGGCCCTGATCGTCGCGGACGAGGCATCCCTCGCCGCCCGGGAGATCGGTGCCGCCAACACCCTGAGCTTCGGATCGACCGGGATCACGGCAGAGAACACCGATGCTCCCGGTCTGATCGATGCGATCGACGAGCCGGTCGCCGGCAAAACGGCACTGTTGCTCGGCGCGGGAGGGGCCGGACGGGCCGTCCTCTGGGCGCTGAACCGGGCCGGCGCGCGCGTGGCCGTCTGGAACAGGACCGAAACCCGGGCCGCCGAACTGGTGATGGCCCTCGGTGGCACTCTCATGGCCGAACCTGACCTTGCCGACGTGGACCTGATCGTCAACGCCAGCGCCGCCGGCCTCGGCGGAGAGGGCGGCATCGACGACCTGCCGATCGACCCGGCCGGTTTCGCGCCGGGCCAGATCGTGGTCGACATGGTCTACGGCGACGAACCGAGCTCGATTCTCACCGCAGCAGACGAAGCGGGTGCCAGGACGGTCGATGGACTCGAGGTGCTGGTCCGCCAGGGCGCCCACTCGCTGCGCCTCTGGACCGGGCTGGACCCCTCACTCGAGGCCATGCGCGAAGCGGCCCGCGGCTGACTCAGTCGGAGGTCTCGATCACGGCCAGCTTCCGGCCGGTCGCCTCAATCACCTCGAACTGGCCGGGTTCGGCCGGCAACTGCACGTCGAAGGTCACCGGGGCGTAAGGAGTGGTCGTTCCGGTGAGGCCGAGATCCGGGATCTCCAAGTCACTGGCTCGGCCCGGGTCCACCGTCAGCACCAGCCGGTCTCCCGGGGAGGCTTTCACGGTCTTGGAATCGTCGTCGGCCGACACCGTGGCCTTGACCAGATCCGTGTTCCCCGGAGAAGAGCTGTCTGAGCCGCCGGCGCCGGTCACGCCCGTGACCCCCGTGGTCGGAGACGTTTCCGGCGCGGGGTCGTCGTTCGGCGCAGGAGTGACGATCGCGATCCCGGTCGAGATCCCAAGCAGGACGAGCATTACGATTATCAGTCGACGGGCGGCCATAAGAAGAAAGGATCGGGTCCTGGCATCTTGATCCACGCTTCGCGCGGATACAAGGTGGCGAGACCCTACGGGAGAAGGCGTTTGGTGCGCGGTTGTCAATACCCTAAGCGAGTATGAGTTTTCGGTTCACAACCGCAGGAGAGTCGCACGGACCCGGTCTCGTGGCCATCGTCGAAGGCCTTCCCGCCGGACTCGAACTCGACCGCGAAACGCTCGACAGCGACATGGCCCGGCGCCAGCTCGGCCACGGCCGTGGCGGCCGCATGAAGATCGAGTCGGACGCGGTCGAGATCCGCTCGGGCGTACGGCACGGATTCACCATGGGCGGTCCGGTCGCGGCACTCGTCGCCAACCGTGATTACAAGAACTGGGACGAGCGCATGAACCCCTGGCCGATCGAAGGCGAGATCCCGCCGGTCACCCTGCCGCGTCCCGGCCACGCGGACATGGTCGGCATGTGGAAGTACAAGCAGGACGACCTTCGCCCGATCCTCGAACGTGCCAGTGCTCGCGAGACCGCCGCCCGGGTCGCCGCCGGAGCGATCGCCCGGGCCTTCCTCACCGCCGTCGGCGTGACCGTGCGCAGCCACGTAACCCAGATCGCGTCGATCTCGGCTCCCGAGCGCGATGGCCTCACCGTCGAAGATTTCGAAGGAGTCGACGATGATCCCGTTCGCTGCCTCGACCCCGGCACGTCGGAGCGGATGGTCGAAGAAATCAACACGCTGCGCAAGAAAAACGAGAGCCTGGGTGGGACCTTCGAGGTCCGGGTCTTCGGCCTGGTGCCCGGCCTCGGCAGCCACATCTCCTGGGAGGAGCGGCTCGACGGCCGCCTCGCCCAGGCGATCTGCTCGATCCAGTCGATCAAGGGAGCTTCGATCGGACAGGCCTGGGACGTCGCCGGCCGGCCGGGATCGGAGGCGCACGATGAGATCTTTTATTCCGAAGACCGCGGTTACTACCGCGAGACGAACCACGCTGGAGGCCTCGAAGGTGGCATGACCACCGGCATGCCGCTGTCGGTGCGGGCCGCGATCAAGCCGATCTCGACCATGACAAAGCCCTTGCGCTCCGTTGATATGCAGACTCGTGAACCGGCCAAGGCGCACAAGGAGCGGACCGATTCGACCGTCGTCCCGGCAGCGGCCGTGGTCGGCGAAGCGATGATCTGCCTGACGCTGGTCAAGTGCTACCGCGAGAAGTTCGGCGGTGATCACATCGATGACGTCATCGGAGCGATCGATGCCTACAGGGAACGCATCGGCTGGCGATGATCTGTCTGGTTGGATTCATGGGGGCGGGCAAGTCTTCTGCTCTCGTGGAGCTGTCCGCACACGGACTCAAGACGGTAGATGCCGACCGCCTGATCGAAGCCGAGGCAGGTTGCCCGATCTCGGTCTATTTCGAGCGTCATGGCGAGGCCCGGTTCCGCGAGCTCGAGCAGCAGACGATCCTCGCTGCGTTGACGGCACCGGGGATCGACGTGGTCGCGCTCGGTGGGGGTGCTGTCGGCACGCCGGCCATCCGCGAAGTCCTGAAGAGGCGCGAGCACACGGTCGTCTGGCTGGACGTCGAGCTCGACACCGCCTGGCGGCGGGTCCGGGCGGGGAACCGCCCGCTGGCACAAAGCCAGTCGGACTTCGAAGCGCTCTACAACTTCCGCCAGGCGCTCTACGACTCGGTCGCCGACGCGGTGCTGCCGGCGGTCGTCCGCCGGGTCTGGGACCGGGCGCTCGGCCCGGTGCGGGCGCTCGACGTACTGCCGGAGGGCACAAGATTGATCTGGGCCTCGAGCGCCAACGGCGAGTATCCGGTGTACGTCGGCAGCGGCCTCCTCGATTCGCAGCTCTTCGCGGGAGCCGGAGACGTGATGCCCGGGGACGGGGATTCGTACGTCTTCACTGACGACGTCGTCGGGCCGCTCTACGCCAGGCGCCTCGGAAACGTCAAGGCATCGATCTCGGTGCCCCCGGGCGAGTCGGCCAAGACGATCTCGCAGGCCGAAAAGTCGCTGCGCGGCATGGCCGTGCTCGGGGTCACCCGCCAGGACCGGATGCTCGCCCTCGGAGGCGGGGTAGTCGGGGACCTGGCCGGCTTCTGCGCCCACACCTACCAGCGCGGCATCCCGGTGGTCCAGGTGCCGACCACATTGGTGGCCCAGGTCGATTCCGCCTATGGCGGCAAGACCGGGGTCGACTTGCCGGAAGGCAAGAACTACGTCGGTGCCTTCCACCTGCCTTCGGCGGTCATCACCGACGTCGACACTCTCGCGACGCTCTCCCGGTCGGAACTGACCGCGGGCATGGCGGAAGTCGTGAAGACCGGCCTGCTCGCCGGTGGCGACCTCTGGGACCAGGTGCTGAAGCTGCGACCGCGCGAGATTCTGTCCCGCGCTGATCTGATCTACGCCTGCGCCCGCTACAAGTGCCGCATCGTCGCCGCCGACGAACGCGACACGGGCGTGCGTGCCGTGCTCAACTTCGGGCATACGGTCGGTCATGCGATCGAGTCGGCCACCGGTTACGAGCGCTACCGGCACGGCGAGGCCGTAGCACTCGGCCTGCTTGCGGTTCTGCGGCTCTCCGACGCTCCTGACCTGCGTGAATCGGTCAGGCGCTGGTGCGAACTGCACGGGTTGCCAGTCCAGCTCGATCCGAACATAGATGTCGACGAAGTCATCGAAGCGATTCAGTACGACAAGAAGAAAACCTCCCGGGGAGTCGGCTTCGTGCTGCTCTCCAAGCCGGGAGAACCCGTGATCGACCGCATCGTCGCGGAAGATCGAGTCCGAAATGCCGTGGAGGAGTTGTCCAGATGAGCCGTTCCCAGAACCGTGTCGCGATCCTGCATGGCGTGAACTTCGACGTCCTCGAACGTCGTGACCCCGACCTCTACGGTGGCGTGAGCCTGGGTGAGCTCGAGCATCGCATCACCGGCTGGGCCGCCGAACTCGAGCTCGAACCAAGTTTTTTCCAGACCAACTCCGAAGCCGAGTTCTGCGGCTACCTACATCGCTTAAGCGAAGGAGCCGATGGCGCCCTGATCAACGCCGGCGCATGGACCCACTACAGCCGCGCGATCGCCGACGCCTTTGCGGTCGATCCGATTTCGGCGATCGAAGTCCACCTTTCCGACGTCGAGAATCGCGAGGACTGGCGGAAGGTTTCCGTCTTCGATGGTCTGGTCGCCGGCAAGGTGACCGGCAAGGGAGTCGAAGGCTACCGGGAGGCGCTGGAGCTGATGAAAAAGCAGCTAGGCATCAGCGGGTGACTGAAAACCGGGCGGACAAGCTGGCCGAACTGGCCGGTGATGCCGGCGTCGATGTGCTGCTTATCACCGAGTGTACGAACCTGCGTTACGTCACCGGATTCACCGGGACCAACGGCGCCTGCCTGATCGGGCCGGAGACCCGGAGGTTCTTCACGGACTTCCGATACACGGAACGTGCCGCAGACGAGGTCGAAGGTTTCGAAATCGAGATCGTGTCTGGCGACTGGCTGGCCGGACTAGCCGGTTTTTTCCGGGGCAAGGTGGGGATCGAGGATGATCACCTCACCGTTCGCATCGCCAACAAGCTCGCGAAAGCGGCAGCGGACGAGGTCGATCTGGTCGATTGCGGCGGCCAGGTCGAGGCCCTCCGACGGGTCAAGGAACCTGAAGAGATCGAACGTATCGCCATCGCGGCGACACTGACCGATTCCCTCTACCACGAGCTCATGGAGCGTGGCCTGGTCGACCGGACCGAGGCAGAGGTCAGTGCTTTCGTCGTCGCCCGGATGAGAGAGGAGGGAGCGGAGCCATCATTCCCGCCGATCGTCGCCGCGGGGCCGAACGGGGCCTCGCCCCACGCCGAGCCCGGCGAGCGGGTCATCGAAAAGCACGAGCTGGTGACGATCGACATGGGCGCGACCGTCGACGGTTATTGCTCCGACTGCACCCGCACCTTCGCCACCGGCATGCTCGACGAGAAAGCCGCCGAGATCTACGAGGTCACATTGGCCGCAAACGAAGCGGGTCTGGCGGCGGTCCGTCCGGGTGCCATGGCCGCCGACGTCGACGCAGCCGCCCGCGACCTGATCAAGGAAGCCGGCTACGGCGAGTACTTCGGGCACGGCCTCGGCCACGGGGTCGGACTGGAAGTACACGAAGGCCCACGGCTTGGGGCCAGGTCCGAGGACGTACTCGCCGCGGACGAAGTCGTGACCGTCGAACCAGGCATCTACATCTCCGGATTCACTGGGGTAAGAATCGAAGATCTGGTCGTGGTGGGGGCCGAGGGGATCGCCAGGAATTTGAGCACCGTCCCCAAAGCACTTACTTACATCAACTGATCAGGGATTTCCCGACAAGATTTTCAGATCTGTGCCATAATGTGATGACCGTCACACAGTTGACGAAGACGGAGACCAGCTTTGGGCCGAGAGGCCAGTTGGGTAGGGGGAAATCCGTAGCTTTCGCTCAAAAGGCGAGGGAGTTGTATGAGGAGAGAGGGTGCGAACCGAGGAAACCGGCCTGAGGGGGCCGGTTTTCTCTTTTAACCTTGGTTGGCGAGCGGCCCCCGGGCACCACTCTCAACAGAGCTACGCAAAAGAAACGGCCGGGCGAATGCCCGGCCGTTTCGGCGCAACTTGTCTCTGACTCGCTAGGGGAGACCGGCTTGTCCGTTCCAGCCGTTGGCGTAGCAATGGTTGTCCCCGGCCTCGGGCGGGTCGATCGGGGTGAACGGTGCCGGGCCGGCGAAGTAGTCGCCGGCTCCGGCGTCCCTGCAATCCTCGATGACGCCTCGGGTCGCCCCGCCGAGGAGGTCCGGTCCGTTGAGGAACGTCACGCCGTGGCGGAGACCGGCCTCGGAGGCACGGGGATCGCCGTGCGGATCGCGGCCGAAGCCCCACTGCGGTCGCGGCGGCACGTTCTCGTTAGGCGGCGTCAGCTGTCCGATACCGCGCTTGCCGGTAAACGTGATCGGCCCCGAGTCGTAATAGACCATGAAGCTGCGGCCTCCAGCCGGGAAGTCGGTCACCTTGTCGATGTCCATGAAGGGATCGGCTTCCCAGTGCCTGCCAGGCTGGAGTGCCGGGAAGTAGACCCCGGCACCGATCGTGCGAGCCTGCACCTCGGCGGCGACGTTGGCCACCTGGTGATCGCTGAACGCCGGCTGCATGAGAACCTCATGCGGCGGCGTGTTCGGCAACGGGTCGTTGGTCATGTGATGGGCGTACCCGTTGGCCTCACCCCGGTCCCAGAGAAGCTGGATCAGGGAGAGCAGCAGCGGACGTTCGGCCTCGTCGGGGTAGTTGGCGTAGAGCCCGAGTCCCGGCAGTTTGAAGTACTGGTCCGAGTCCACCGAACGGCGGAGCAGGGTCGAGTAATTCATGGCGGGAACACCGAGCACCCCATAGTCGGCGTCGGGGCTGAGCGCGGTCAGCGCGCCCCCCATGATGCCGCCCTGGCTGATGCCGAGGTACTGGCCGCGGGTTGCGGCACCGTCAGAGGTGTCGATGACTGATTCATCGCCATCACCGTTGTCCATGATGAAGGCCGGATCGGTTGCCAGTCCGGCAGGGTGTATGAGGGCACGCTGCAGGTACATGAAGTTGACGAATCCCTGCTGCATGCGGTCGACCATCTTCGGGAATCCAGACATATCGGCCAGAGCCGGGATGACCGAGCCGAGGTCTTCACTGGCAAACCCGGCCCAGTTCACGGCACACCAGACCGTGTTGGCGTCCCGCCCGATGCGGTCCTGTCCGTTGACCTGGCCGAAAGAGCCCAGCAGTCCGTGGCCGTAGGTGCCGGTGGTGGCGGGCGTGACCTCACCCGGTACATCGACCACGGACCTCGGGATGCGGCAACGGAAGGTCGCTTCGGTCGTCGCGTTCGGGTCCCAAGTCAGCTGATTGCTCGAGTCGAACGCGAAGGTGCCGCCTGGTGCGCACTTGTCCGGTCCAGCTCCGTTCAGATAACACGGGATGTTGGTGATCTTGCCTTCAACCGAGCGGACCCAGTTGGAGCTGGGGTCACCCGAGTCGGTGACGACAAGGTTCTCCCATTGCGGTGAGTCGCCTTCGATCGTGCGGTTGGCGAGGTTCGTATCCTCGAGGCGCTCAAAGGCGTCATCGCGGATCTCGAGAGCACGACCAGTGGTGCTTTCGGCAGATGCGACGGTGAAGTCCCAGGCCATGTATAGGCTGGAGCGTTCGACCCCCGCCTTCGAGGTCAGATCGGTGATGACCGATTCCATGTGCGGTCGTCGGTTCTCGACGATCTGCTGCTGGGTCGGCAGGTTGTCGCGGTACACCTTGAACCCGAGCGGCGAATCAATCGCACCGTTCGAAGCGTTCTTGAGGTTGCGGAACGCGACGATGTAGCGCTTGCCGTGGTCGAAGTTTCTGGCCGGGCGGATGATCAGGTTGACATCTTCGGTGTTGCTCGGGTTGGTATTGACACCCCCGGGTCCGTCACCGCTGGGGTCGACCGTGGTCGGGTTCGAGTCGAGTTCGGTCCAGATCGGATGCCGTTGACCCGTCTCCGCATCGATCACGATCACTGCCTGGGCTGGATCGTCGTAGGCGTGAAGGTTCGTGATCGGTACGAGACCCGAATTCTGGAAGGCCGCCGGAGTATCGAGGCCCGGGATCTTCAGCGTGATCGAGTTGCCTGGCGAGAAACCGTCGCCCCGGTTCATGTCGGTCGGGTCGATGTGCACCCCGGCCTTGTTGCTCGGCGTCGACTGCGGATCGATGCCGAGGCGCTTGCCGGTCGGGCTCGAGGCGTCGGTCCGGGTGTAGTAGTCGTTCGCGAAGGGATGGAGGCAGACGGTTCTGTCGAGCCAGTCGCAGCGCTCCGGGTTGTCACCGAGCGGGACCGTCACGAAGTTCGGTGGGTTGGGCGGGACGGGAGGCATCGGCGGGACGGGAGGCTTCGGAGGACAGAGGGACGTCTGCTTGGCCAAAGTCTTCTTACGCGACGCCTTCCGGACCTTCTTGCCCCTTCGGTTCTTGCTGTACTTGGCGACCACCTTGACCGTCTTTGCGCCACAGGTGATGAGTTTCTTGCGA
>JBBSKC010000060.1:0-14287 GCA_038256675.1 Solirubrobacterales bacterium
GACCCTCTCCGACTTCCATGAACTCGGCGCACTCCTCAACGACCACACGAGGTTCGAGGAGCGGGAGCTGTTCCTGGCGGTCGAGACGAATCTCTCACCGGCCGAGCTTGACCGGCTCGGACAACGCATCGCCTTCGCCATGGCGACCAGCTAGTGGCTGGAGCCCGATTCAGGCTTTCTGTCTATGGCGACTGACGTGGGACCTCGCGCCATTCAAGATAGTGATCGCATGGCTGTACTCCCGATGGCCATTCACCGGCGTACCAATCCGACGAGAATTCCAGCCAGTCGGTCGAGGCCGACTCAATTCGAACGCATTTCAAGGATCCGTCTTTGCCGTAGAACGAGAGGGGCGCGTCTGCAACCTGAACGGTTCTGATACTTGCAGGCACGCGCGTTGGACGCCCAGTTCCTCCCCAAAGCAGGTCGGTCCAAGCGTGGGCGTTTTGCTCGAACAATTCGGCGGAGTCATGGATGATCTCCCCCTCTTCGAATAGTTCGGTTGTTTTTGCGCCTTGAGAGCAATTTCGGAATTCTGAGTTCCATCCCGTGGTGGAAGCACCAAGCATCATGTAAACGGCCTCCAATTGCTCCAGCTCCAATGCGTCAACCATCTTGTAAGCGTCCCAAAGCATCCAATGGGTCTTCTCCAGTTTCAGCTCTACGGCGAATCTGGGATTGCCGGCTTCGCCCCTGACGATCACGTCGACGCCGCCAGGTACGGGATTCCAGTTCGGAAGCTGAAGTGTGATCTCAGACTCGTCGACTGCGCCACCTTGAAGGGAGCGCAAGACGCGCCGTGTGGTCGGCTGCTGATGGCGATTCTCACCCAATGGCGTTTCATCGCTCGACAGGGCATCGAGTTCGAGGGCAACTTGCCTAGTTGCATCCGACATGAGTTCATCTCCCAGAGTGCTCAAACAGTTCCCCCTCGCCGTTTCTCAGAGTGCATTCTTGATCAACGGGCATCGCAGTTGCCTATGGATCAGATTCTAAACCTGCCCGGAGGAGGGTCGGAGTGATTCCGAGTCAGATGTATTCGTTCGAAGGCGCTCCCCGAACCTAGGGAAGCTCCGTTTTCAGCCGGGCGATGCGATCTTTGAGCGGCGGGTGGGTCGACATCAGGCGATCGACGGAAAAGCGCCCGACCTCCGCGTCGGGTTCCATTGCCTCGAGTTGCCGCAACGCGCTGGCTAGATCGCGGCCGAGGCCGAGATCCACCGCGTACCGGTCGGCTTCGAACTCGGTCTTCCGGCCGAGCACGCGCAGCAGCACGGTCGAGAGGCCGAGCAGCGCGTAGAGCACCACGGTCGGGATGACGAGGATCGCGATGAACGAAATCAGGATGAGCGCCCCGATGCAGCCGGAGCAGCCGCGGCCGACGCCCACCATCCCCGCCAGGATCCAGAGCATCAGGTTGAGCAGGAACTGCGCCGGCTTCGCGAACCACCAGCCGAGCACGATGCCGCCGATGTGGCGCTTGGTGTGGTGGCCGAGTTCGTGGGCCATTACCGCCGCGATCGCTCCGTCGTCCATCCCGAGCATCCCCTGGTCCATGCTCACCACCGAATCGCCCGAAGCAAAGGCGTTGATCGTCGACCGGTCGGTCATCCTCAGCCGGTACGCATCCGGGTGGAGCCTCGCTCTTTCGCAGACGTCGTTCCAGAGGGGCTCGAGCCGGGTCCACTCGACTCCGGTCGGCACCCGACAGTCGTTCTTCTTCTGCCAGAAAGACTCGTCTGCCCGGTCGGTCAAGAGCAGTAATCCCACGGCGGTCCAGGGAACGACCAGCGCTACGGCCACGAGATAGAAGATCTCCGTCAACTCCTCGGCGCCACTCGCCCAGTTGTTCACGAGCCAGGCGATCGGCAGCCATACGAACGCCACCGAGATCAGCCAGAGGCCGACGACCACCGCGAACCCCGCCGCCCCTGCCCGGGAGACGTCTTTCCGCTGGTCCTTCCGGTCGGGTACCGCCTTTCCGCTCATTTCGAGTGGTAGCTGATGAAGGCTCCCATCAAGGGGCCAGACTATCGCGGCTTTCAGTGTCAAGCCGGGCAATCACGTTGGCCGCCGCTAGAGTGATTCGATCGACGCGAAGGAGATCATCACGACGCTGAACCTCGAGCCGCTACCCGGCGAAGGCGGCATGTTCCGGAACACGCTCGACGACGGCAACTCGACCGCGATCTATTTCCTGCTCGAGGTCGGAAAGCCGACGATGCTTCACCGGCTGCCCGGCCCCGAGGTCTTCCATTTCTACATGGGCGATCCGGTGATGCTCCACCTGCTCGGCCCTGGCCGTGAGTACGGGAACGTGATGCTCGGAACCGCCCTCGACGAAAGCCATGAACCGCAGTTCGTCGTTCCGGGCGGCATCTGGCAGGCCGCCGAAACGCTCGGTGAGTGGTCCCTACTCGGAACGACGATGGCGCCCGGCTTCCGGCAGGAAGACTTCGAGTTGGGCGATCGGGTGACGCTCGCCGCCGAACATCCGGACGCGGCACAGTTCATCACCGATTACACGCCGGACTGAAGAACGGGACCGGGCTCACCTCCGACCGGGTTCTAAATCGAGGTGTTCTGTCCGCAGGTTTCGAGGCCCAGATCGGTGGCCAGCTTGTTCCGGGCCACCTGCAGGGCGATGGATTTGTTCAGGGCGGTGATGTAGGGCGAGTCCGTGGCGGTGCCCATTCCGGGATTGACCGTTCCGATCAGCTTCTCTGCGGCCTTCTCTTGCTCATTCAGCGAGTCGAGCCAGGTGGCCCACGCTTTCTTCTGATCAGACGGAGGGGTCAGGTCCGCAATCTCTTTGTGGAGATCGAGGGTCAGGTCGAGCGAGGATTCGAGGTACGCCTTCATGACCTTTGGGTTCGTCGAGTTCGTCGAGGTGCCGTCCAGCAACGTCAGCTGCTTCTCCTGGGCGGTCTTGCAGAGTTTGTCCGCCTGGGCGATCACGTCACCGTCATCAGTCGATCCGCATCCGACCGCGACCATGCTGAAAAGTCCCAGCGCCAGAAGGGGGCCGCGCATGTTCGGCACGCTATTGATCGGCATGAAGGTCCGATTCCTTCAGTTTCGCCGTCCAGGCTTTGCGCTGGGTCAGGTTGGCGATTGCCGTTCCGATGAATTGGTCGGTCGTCACGTCCGGGGCCACCGTGTCGATCACCCTTTCGAGGGCATCCTTCTGGGCCATCTCTTCGAACTGCCTGTCCTTTGCTTCCGTGCCCGGCACCGCGCGCAGCGCGCCGTCGACTTCGAGCTGCCCGTGGAGGCTCACGTAGCTCAGCGGCCGTTCGAGCTCGACTCCGTCTTCGAACCGGCCGGTCGCGTCCAGCTCGGCCAGCTCGTAGTTCACTCCACGGCTCTCGGAGTCGTTCATCGTCTCCAGCTCTTGGTCGGTCAGGTAGGTCATGAAGCCCTGGATCCTCGTGTGGGGGGAAGGGTGGATCGTTGCCGGAATGTAACCCGCCGAGATGTGGCTGGAGTAAACGGCGTCGTAGCCCTCGACTTCAAAGGCGATCACCGGGATGTGGACCTCCGCGATTGCTGCGAACTTGTGGGCGAGGGCGACCGGTGACGGGTTCGAGCTGTAGCCGAAGACCGGGGTCAGGTCGTCGAGGTCGATCTCCCAGGTGTCGGGATGGCCCTCCAGCAGGTCCTCGTGATCATGCGTGAAAATGTAGGAGCACTGCGGCTGGCGGAAGGGGTAGTCCTTGGCCCGCTCGATCGCTTCGATTGTTCCCGTGTTCGGCATGCCGGCGGATCCTATGGGTAGCCTTCATCCGATCGTGACGAGCGGGGACAGAGAATGCTGAGGGTGCGGGTCGCGGCGACCGATCAGACGAAGGGCGAGTTCTGTGAGCGCCTCGGCGGAATCGACGGCGTGGCCCGGCTCATCGAGTCCGAGAACAAGGCGAAAGGTGGATGGGTGATCTCGGCCGACCTCTCCCCGCACGCCACCGACCTCGTGATCGACGAGCTCCACGCGATGAAGGTCTCGGATGACGACTACGTGATCGTGCGCCAGGACGTCGTCGCGCCGTCGCGGGAGCCCGGCACGTCACTCCAGGCGGACGAAGGTTTCGCCTGGGCGGAAGTACTCGGTCAGGCGAGGCAGAACTCGCGGCCGATCGGGAGATACGTGCTGCTGACGGCGGTGGCCGGTGCGATCGCTTCGATGGGCGTCGTCACCGACAACGGGATCCTGATCGTCGGCGCGATGGCGGTCAGCCCGGATCTGTTGCCGATCTGCGCGACCTGCGTCGCTCTGGTCGGGCGCCGGCTCAGCCTGGCCTCCCGGGCTTTCGGCACCCTGCTCATCGGCATGGCGGTCGTGATGGGCGTGGCGGCAATCCTCAGTTTCATCCTCGCGCAGGTGGGGATCCTCGACGAAAGTCCTCAGGATTACCTCGGCGGACTCGGTGGTCTGGTCAAGTCGGACTATTCGACGGTCGTGATCGGACTCGCGGCCGGAATCGCGGCGATCCTCTCGTTCGAGACCCGGGCTGCGGCCGCGGTCGGGGTGGCGATCTCGGTGACCACAGTCCCTGCTTCCGCCTATTACGGAGTGGCGATCGGACTGGGCGATGCCACATCGACCAGTTCGACCGACGCGCTCTTCACGCTGGGTATATACGTCGGCCTGCTGATCACGTCTGGCACGATCACCCTCTGGATCCAGCGACTGGTCGGTTCCCCGAACCGCTGATTCAGCGCTAGGGACGGGCTTCGTAGGGGGGAGGAGATTTGAGTTAACAGAGCTTTCCTATGAGTGAAGTTCACTCATCACGCAAAGAACGGCATGCGGTGGCTCGATGTCGAGCCGACTCAGATTGATCGTGGTTGCGGTTGACAGACCTGATCTCGTCGTTACTGTCCATAGTTGGAGAATTAGATGAAAGCGGAATACGACAGCGAAGCGGATGCCCTCTCGATCGACCTCGTTTCAGTCGATCGCTGGCAGGGTTCCGAGATCATTGACGATGACTGCTGCGTCGTTGCACTCGCCGAAGGTGCGCCGGTGAATATTGAACTGCTTTATCCACGGGAAAATCTGCATGTCTTGCGACAGGCCGCCGAACGTTTCGATCTCGACAACGAAGCGATCACGGTTGCCGCGAAGTCGGCGCTCGAGGCTCCCGATCGGCCGGTCGTGATTGATCTCCTGGCGAGGTTCGCCGGCTAGTTCAGCTAAAGCCGGGCTTCGTACTGCCGGGCCAGCTCGTCGACCTCGCGGGTCGCGTCTTCGTGGTCGCGGGTGGCCTGCTCCAGGGCCAGCGTCGCCTCTTCGTACCGGACGACCTCTTCCGGCGACACCTGAACCGGCGGCTTGGCCGGGACCGGTGGGGCCATTGGAGCTGCGGCAAAGTCACTCACCCCCGCCGGCAGCTCCATCTTCGAGATCACCAGCATGATGAAGAGGAGGAGTTCGAGGACCACCAGCGCTCCGAGCAGGATCAGTGCCTTGACCGAGAAGTAGCCGAAGGCGATGATCACGACCGGGATCGTGATCGCCGCGGCGAGTGACACCGCGAGCAGCAGCCCCCATACGACCGGGCGGAACGCCTGGCGCTCTGCGGGCAGGAGGTTCGAGACCTGGTTGGCGGTTGCGAGGAAGATCGCGATCGATGCGGCACCCAGCGCCTTGACCGCATCGACTACCTGAAGGTTGGTCGAGACCTCGGCCGGACGCACGACGAAGTAAAGCGCTGCGGCGGCGGCGATGCAGAGCAGGAACACCATGAACAGGGCGTCCTGAAAACCTCGACTTCGTCTTTCACTCATGCCCCGACCTTACCCTCAACCCGCCGAGGCACTGATCAGCCCTTGGGTCCGCTCAGCCGAAAGCCGAAGTGTCGATCCCGCGCTTGAAGATCTTTCCGGTCGGGCCCTTTGGCAGGTCGTCGATGATCTGGACGTTCCGCGGGTACTTGTAAGCGGCGACCTGCTCCTTGGCGAAGGACCTGATCTCGTCCTCGGTGGCCGACTCGCCGTCCTTCAGCGAGACGACGGCGCAGATCTCCTCGCCGAGGTCGTCGTGGGGGATGCCGATCACGGCCGCTTCGCGGACCGCGGAATGCTCGTAGAGCACCTCCTCGATCTCGCGCGGGTAGACGTTGTAGCCACCTCGCAGGATCATCTCCTTCTTGCGGTCGACGATCGAGTAGTAGCCGTCATCGTCGACCGTGCCGATGTCGCCGGTCGAGAACCAGCCCTCCGGGTCGATCGCCTTGGCGGTCGCCTCGGGCATGTTCCAGTAGCCCTTCATCACGTTCGGGCCCTTGATCTGGACCTCACCCTTGTCGCCGACCCCGACGACGTTGCCGTCGTCGTCGACCAGGCGCACTTCGACGCCTTCGATCGGCACGCCGATCGTCCCTGGCTTCTGCTCCATGTCGAGGCGGCCGAAGGTGGCGACCGGAGAGGTCTCCGACAGGCCGTAACCCTCGATGATCGGCGAGCCGAATTCGGACTCGAAGGCCTTCAGGATCTCGCCGGGCAGGGCAGCGCCGCCGGACACGCAGAGGCGCAGCGAGCTGATGTCGAACTTTTCCTTGTCCTCGGTGTGGAGCAGCGCCGCGTACATGGTCGGCACCCCCATGAAGATCGTGACCTTGTCGCGCTGGATGATCTCCAGGGACTTGACCGGGTCGAACCGCGGTAGCAGCGTCAGTTCGGCGCCGACCTTGACGACCACGTTCATGCTGACCGTCTGGCCGAAGATGTGGAAGAGCGGCAGGCCGCCGAAGACGACGTCCTCTTCGGTCGGCCCGAACAGGCCGAGGATCGAATCGACGTTGCAGCCGATGTTGTGGTGGGTCAGCTCGGCGCCCTTCGGCTGGCCGGTGGTGCCTGAGGTGTAGAGCACGACCGCGGTGTCGTCGGGCTCGACCCCGGTGATCTCCTCGACCGGTTCGAAACCGCCAACCTTCTCGAGGAAGGGGCCGTTGTCGACGATCTCGACCTCGACGCCGGTCTCCTCGCCGGCGGCGACCGCCTCGTCGGCGAAGTCGTTCCAGACGAGGATCAGCTTGGCGCCGGAGTCGTTCATGTAGTGCTTGATCTCGCGCGAGGTCAGCAGCACGTTCATCGGCACGACGATCGCTCCGAGGCGGAGGACCGCGTAATAGGCCATCAGGAAGTGGGGGACGTTCGGCAGCATCACGCAGACGCGGTCGCCCTTTTCGATGCCCTTGTCCTTGAGCAGCGCGGACACGCGCTGGCTCATCTGATTCATCGTCGCGTAATCGAGCGCGACGTCGTCCAGACGGATGACGGTCCGCTCGGGGAACTTCTCGGCGGAATCCTGCAGAAGGGTTGCCAGATTTGAATTCAACGAACTACCTCTCTCTCCGTGACTTGTCTTACGCCTGTACCCACGATCCTCATTCGCAAGCGGCAGGCAACGCCCATGCTATTTAGTCTGGGAAACTGAGCGGCATGAGTTTTCAAGGGAAGGTCGCGCTGGTCACGGGTGGAGCCAACGGTCTGGGGCGGGCAACGGCCGCCCGCCTGATCGGTGAAGGGGCGAAAGTCGTCCTCGCCGACATCGAAGCCGAGACCGGCGAGGCCGCCGCGAGCGACCTCGGGGCGGACTTCATCCAGACCGACGTCACCGTGCCCGAAGCCAGTCAGGCGGCGGTCGACTTCACGGTCGAAAAGTACGGCAAGCTCGACCTCGCTTTCCTCAACGCCGGCATCGTCACCGGCTCCGGGCTGATCGAGCACTTCGACCTCGACGGGTACCGCCGGGCCATGGGGGTCAACCTCGACGGCGTGGTTTTCGGCCTGAACGCGGTCGTTCCCGCCATGCGGGAGAACGGTTCCGGGTCAATCATCGCCACTTCGTCCCTGGCTGGTCTCGCTCCGACCCCCTACGACCCGGTCTACTGCGCCAACAAGCACGCTGTTCAGGCGATCTGCCGCTCGATGGGCCCGCTGCTCGCCGAGGAAGGCATCACCCTGAACGCGCTCTGCCCGGGTTTCGCCGAGACCCGCATTGTCGATGGGATCAAGGAAGGCCTGGGCGAGGCGGGCATCCCCCTGATCAAGGTTAAAAAGGTGGTTGACGGCGTCATGGAGCTGTTCGAAGCCGACTTCGCCGGTGAAGCCTTCTTCGTCCAGGCCGGCATGGAGCCGCAGGTCTTCAAGTTCCGCCGAGTTCCAGGCCCTCGGGCCGAAGAAGCCTGAAGGGCGCCACCCTTCGAGGTGGTTCCAAATAGCCCCACCCTTCGGGGTTATTTGGAACCACCTGCCTGATCGCCTCGGCCGTTCTACGAGGTGGTTCCATTTAGCCCCACCCCTCGGGGTTATTTGGAACCACCCCCCTTTTTCTCCCTCGGATTGGTTACGTGAGTTCGGGGGCCAGCTGCTCGTCGATTATTTCGATCTGTTCCAGGTCGTCGTGAAGGAGGAGCTGCATCATCACCCGGTATTTCGCGGGGTCGCATCCTCGGGGCCCTTTTCAGCGAGCTCGGCCAGCCGCGCGAGGCTTTCGACATTTCGGCCGCGCACCAGCAGGTGCGTCAGCGGGTTGAAGACGATCGCGGTCAGGGGATCGGCGGCGTCCTCGATCATCGTCACGTGAGTCTTGCCCTTGCCGACCGCGACCATCTCCAACTTGACCCGGCCGGTCCCGAAAGGACGCGCCTTGACCTTCAGCTGGAGGCGGTGGGGCGGATCGACCTCCTCGACCTCGGAATGGTCCTTGACGGTGAGCGGGCCGAAGCCGACGGTGTGATGAAAACGCGAGCCGACGCTCGGCCAGTCGCCTTCGACCTCGCGGATCTCCTTCGAGCCGACGACCCAGTAGGCGTAGTTTTGTGCGTCGGCGAGAACCGCGAAAACGCGCTCGGGACTGGCATCGATGACTCTTTCAGTGCGTGCGATGTGCCTTTGTTACCCCGGCTGATCTGACGCAAAACGTGGTTTCCCGTCGGGGAGCGGGGGTACTCGCACCCCGTGGCCCTTTCGAGAAGACGAGCACTCATCACCGGCGCCTCGAGTGGTATCGGACTCTCGACGGCAGAGCGATTTGCCGCCGCCGGCTACGACGTGGCGATGATCGCGCGTGGCGAGGGCCTGGCAGTCGCCGCCGCAAGGGTCCGCGATCGGGGCGCCGCCGCTTACGAGATCCACGCCGACGTGACCGACCATGATGCTCTCGCCGAAGCCGTCGCCGAAGCCGACCGTCTGCTAGGAGGTCTCGACGTGGTGGTGCTCAACGTCGGCGCCGGGACCTTCGGCACCTTCTCGGAGCTGAGCCGCGAAGACTTCGACCAGGTCATGCGAGTCACTTTCACGGCGACCGTCGATGCGACCCGCCTGGTGCTGCCGCTGCTCGAGGAGAGTGGCGGCTCGATCGTCTTCACCGGATCGATTGCCGGACAGATGCCGGTGCCGATGATGAGTTCCTATTGCGCTGCAAAGCACGCCCTGCGGGGCTTCGCCGGAGCACTCCGGGCCGAGCTCAGAACCGGCGGTTCCAAGGTGAGCATCAGCATGGTCTCCCCGGGCCCGGTCGACACCCCGTTTTGGCCGCACGTCGGCACTCCGGCCGGCCGCGCGCCTTCGTCCGCCCCTGCGATTGCGGCCTATGACGCCGGCTCGGTATCGGCCGAGATCCTGCGCGTGGCTGAGCACCCCCGGCGCGAGGTGACGGTCGGGGGCGCTTACAAGGCGGCCCGCGCCGCCTACGCGATCGGCGGTGTCGTGACCGAGACCGCCTTCGGCCTGATCATGCGCCGGAAGGTCGGCCGGAAAGAGGGTGAGCCGGCGGATCGCGGGTCACTGGCCCGGCCGAGTGGGGAAGGCATGGTCGGCGGTGGCAGCATCGGCCGTCCGAGCCTGCTCGGGGCGGCCCACCTGCTGCACGGCCGCCTGCGACAGAATCTGACCCATGGCCGTTGATGCAATCGTGATCGGTGCGGGCCCAAACGGGCTCGTCGCCGCCAATCTGCTCGCCGACGAGGGCTGGACCGTCCTCGTCCTCGAAGCCACCGACGAACCCGGCGGCGCGGTCCGATCGGCCGAAGTGACCGAGCCGGGTTTCGTGACCGACCTCTACAGCGCCTTCTATCCCCTGGGCGTCGCTTCGCCGTGGATCCGGGCGATGAAGCTTGAGGAGTGGGGTCTCGATTGGGTTCGGACCCCGGTGGTGGTCGCCCACCAGCACCCTGATGGCCGGAGCGCGGCGCTACATGAGGACATCGCCAAGACCTGCGAATCCCTCGAGCGCTTTGCGCCCGGCGACGGTGACCGATGGCGCCGCCTTTATGGCGAGTGGGAAGCGGTCGAAGCCGCCTTCCTCGACGCGCTCTTCACTCCCTTTCCACCGATCCGTCCGGCGCTCAAGCTGCTCGGCACCCTCCGTGGCGACCTGTTGCGTTTTGCGCGCATCGGACTCGTTCCGGTCCGCCGCTTTGCCGAGGAGCGCTTCCAGGGGGAGGGAGGTGGCTGGCTGATGGCCGGCAACGCGCTTCACGCCGACCTGACTCCCGATATGGCCGGCAGCAGCCTGTACGGGTTGGTCCTGGTCGGACTCGGCCAGACCCTCGGTTTTCCGTTTCCCCGCGGCGGTGCCGGCAAGCTGACCGATGCCCTGGTGGCGCGGCTCGCGGACCGAGGCGTCGAGATCCGGACCGGGACGCCGGTAGCCGGGATCGGCGTCGAAGGCGGACGGGCGACCGGCGTGCGGCTGGAAGACGGTTCACACATCGAGGCAGGCCGGGCCGTGCTCGCCGACGTCATCGCAACCCGGCTTTACGGAGAAATGCTTCCCGAGGGCCTGGTGCCGGAGAAGCTCGAGGAAGACCTCGAGGACTTTCAGCTCGACAGCAGCACATTCAAGGTCAACTGGGCCCTCGACGGACCGGTCCCGTGGGTCAGCGAGGAGAGCCGTCAGGCGGGAACGGTCCACGTCGCCGGCGGGATGGACGAGTTGTCAGAGTCGTCAGCCCAATTGGTCCGCCGTCTGATTCCGGCGGACCCCTTCCTGGTGGTCGGTCAGTACTCGATCGCTGATCCGTCAAGGGCACCTGAAGGTTGTGAGAGCGCCTGGGCCTACACGCACGTGCCGCAGGAGATCGAGGGCGACGCCGCCGGCGAGCTGACCGGCGACTGGAGCGGGGCCGACGCGGAGCGCTTCGCCGACCGCATGGAAGACCGTCTGGAGACCGTTGCACCGGGCTTTCGCGACTTGATCCGGAGCCGTCACATCCAGACCCCGCTCGACCTCGAACGGGGTAATCCGAGCCTGGTCGGCGGTGCTATCAACGGCGGCACTGCGCAGATTCACCAGCAGCTTGTCTTCCGGCCGACTCCCGGCATGGCCGGTCCGGGCACGCCGGTGAAGGACCTTTATCTCGCTTCGGCATCGGCCCATCCCGGGGGCGGGGTCCATGGGGGGCCCGGCACGAACGCGGCCCGGGCGGCGATCAACGCCCGGCGCTTCACGCGGGCCCGGGTCGTAGCCGCGACGGGGGCGGCCATCGGGATTGGTGCCGCCATGCTCCGCACCGTGCGAAGCCGGCGGTAAAAAGCCCCAACCCCGCGAACTGGCGATGAAAGTCGGCGACTATCCATCTATTTCATTGCCAGTTCGGATTTTCCCCGTGCAGCAGGAGGAGACCCGATCCTTGGGACCGGGTCCGCCTCCTTGCTCTCCCTGGTCCCTCCCCAGGAACCCGGACGGCCTTCAAATGCGCCATCCGACTTGTATAACCCGATAATCCGTAGAAAGTTGCTATCGGCTCTTAGTCACACCAAGCAACCGGAGAACGGAAAGCAGCCAAGTGTCAGTTCCGGCGGTTCCAGAGGACCGAAATCGGAATCATCGTCGCGACCACCAGAACCAGGAATCCCACGGTCTGGGCGACCGCGTCGGTCGTCGAGAAACCTTCGAGGTGGGAGATGTGGAACGCGAGGTGGAGGACCTGCACGATCAGCCAGGCGATGCAGAGCGGCAGGATCAACTGTCGCGACGGCTTGACCAGCGACCAGCAGAAGAGGAAGCCGAAACCGAGGTAGAGCCCGCCGACGTCGGTGATCAGGTGCTCGTTGTAGGGCGGCAGCAAGTTCACCCACGAGGTGAAGAACGGGTAGTCCTCGTAGAAGGTGGCGGGAGCGAACGCCGCCGGCAGGCCGACGGTCAACGTGGCCAGAGCGAGCACGGCGAGACAGGACTTGATCAGGTTGGAGCGGCTCATCGGTCTGGCTCAGGCTACGTGACCGTCCGGGCGGAACCCAAGCTGTACCATCGCCGAAGGGAGATGTTGATGGGAGATTCAATTCCGGGTTTGACGAAGCTGGCCGGCGGATTCGCGGTCTGCCTGATTGGCTTGCTCGGATTCGCCACGGTCGCCGCAGCCAGCTCGTACGTGCCTGGCCAGACCTTCGGCACGGAAGGGTCGGGTGACGGCCAGTTGCAAGGTCCATACGGCGTGGATGTCGACCCGCTCGGCAACGTCTACGTCGCCGACTCCGGCAACCATCGCATCCTGGCCTTCGACAGCGCGGGGCAGATGCTCTTTGAGTTCGGCGAGGCCGGAACCGGGGATGATCAGTTCGACAACCCGATCGGGATCGCTTTGGCGGCGGACGGCAGCCTCTGGGTGAGTGACCCCGGCCTCGACCGGCTCCAGCACTTCGAGGAAAGCGGAACCTCGGTGACGACTGCCGGCCTGGGCGGAGACCCGTTGGTCAATCCGATCAGCATCACGATCGACAGCCAGGGACAGCTTCTCGTCCCCGAAGCGGGTGCGGGCCGGGTCCAGCGATTCGACTCGAACGGCATCGCGCTGGCGTCGCTCGGCGCACCCGGCACCGGCGACGGGCAGTTCGGCATTCCCTCCGGGGTCGCAGTAGACCCGTCCGGCAACATTCACGTAGCCGACGCCGAGCACCACCGCATTCAGACCTTCAGCTCGGCAGGGGAATTCTCGTCCAGCCTCGGCTCCATCGGGACCGGTCCAATCCAGTTCAAGAATCCCGTCGGCCTGGCCTTCGACTCGGACAGCGACCTTTTCGTGGCCGACACTGGCAACCAGCGGGTCCAGCAGATCTCGCCGGCCGGGTCCCAGGTCGCCGAGCTCAGCCTCCCTTCGGGAGGTGGCGGTTCGGCACCGGCACCGTGGGCGATCGCGGCCGGTCCGCTCGACTCGATGTACGTCAGCTACCCGGCGGCCAACCTGGTCCAGCAATGGGTACTGAAGCGTGACCTCACCCTGTCGCGCGCCGGCAGCGGCACCGGGACCGTGACCTCGAGTCCGGCCAACCTCAACTGTTCCAGCAGCTGCGCCGGCGTTTTCGACAACGGCCGCCCCGTGACCCTCACCGCCAGGCCTGCCGCCGGCTCCACATTTGCCGGCTGGTCGGGCGCATGTTCGGGAGCGGGCACCTGCCAGCTTGCGATGAACGACGACACGGCGGTCACCGCGACCTTCATCTTGGCCGTCGATCCGAAGCCGACCGTTGACGAGCCGACCGTTGACAAGCCGACCGTCGACAAGCCGACGGCGCCGAAGGCGAGGATCACCGGCAAGCCCGGCAAGAAGACCAAGTCGCGCAAGGCGAGATTCAGGTTCAAGTCGAACACCGCCGGCTCGAAGTTCCTCTGCCGGATCGACCGCAAGAAGTTCGTCTCCTGCAAGTCGCCCAGGACCTACCGCAAACTGAAGCCGGGCAAGCACACCTTCCGGGTCAAGGCGAAAGCGGCCGGGCTGACCGGAACCGCCACCGCTTACACCTGGACGATCAAGAAGAAGACGAAGAAGTAGTCGCTACCGCCCGCCGCCGCGGTGCCGCCTCACTTGCCGAAGTTGACGATCTGGTTGGCGAGCGGCAGTTCGTTCCGATGCGGCCCGACCAGCCTGCGGTTTATCCCCGGGTCGCCTCCGACCTGCATCTCGACCTCATCGGTGATGAACCCCTGGCCGCGGAACCGCTTGAAGACGAACGGCAACCCATTCGACTGGAGCGGCGAAGCGGAATCCATGATGTGGAAGTGGAGGTGCGCGCCGTCGGTGTTGCCGGTGTTGCCCAGCTTGCCGATGACCTTGCCGGCCTTGATGCGCTGGCCTTTCTTGACCCGGATGCTGCCCGGCTGGAGGTGGGCGTAGAAAGCGAACCGGCCGCGGCCGATATCGACCACGACGTGATTGCCGCCGGCCACCTGGAGCGTCGCCCCGGCGGGCAGTGAACCCGGCGTCTGCTCAGGCAGCCCGTCACGGACACGCACGACCTTGCCCCCGGCGACCGAATGGATCGGGTCGCCGAAGTAGGCGTA
>JBBSKC010000061.1:0-13944 GCA_038256675.1 Solirubrobacterales bacterium
CTTCGACGACGTGGTTGTTGGTGACCATGTGACCTTCCTTGTCGATCACGAAGCCGGAGCCGGTGGCGGTACCTTCGCCACCCTGGCCGTACGGGTCGAAGGGCGACGATTCCGACTGCACACCGGATGCGGTGATGAATCCGACGCCCTGGCTGTCCTGTTCGTAGATCCGGTTGACCAGCCCCTGTTCTTCATCGTTCGACACGGGGTTGGCCGTCGCAATCGTCTGTGTGGTGGTTTCGTTCTTGCCGATGAACCCGGCCGAAATGGCACCGAACCCGAGGACTGCAACAACGAGACCGCCCAGAAGGGCGGCGAAGAGGGAATTACGAAACGAGCTGGAACCTTCGGGGCGACTATTCATAACGGCCATCTAATACGCCACCCATTCGCCCCGCCTAAGCCATTACGAAAACTTTCCTAAAGGCAGCAACGGGTCCTGCGGGCGGTCAGGGAAGAAAATGCTCTGACGTCGCGTCGTTGGTCCCGGCCAGTTCGGAGACCTTGGCGGCCGGGTCGTCGGAGCGCATCAGGCTCTCGCCGATCAGGGCGGCGTCGACGCCCACCCTCTCCAGTTCGACCAGTTCGTCGCGGGTCGAGATCCCACTCTCTGACACGACCGTCTTGCCGGCTGGCACATCTCTGATCAGCTCGTAGGTGGTGGCGACATCGACTACGCCGGTGTCGAGGTTGCGGTTGTTGATGCCGATCACCTCGGCGTCGATCGCGAGCGCACGGTCGAGTTCTTCTTCACTGTGGACTTCGACCACGCAGTCGAGATCAAGTTCCCAGGCTTCGGCCTGGAAGGCACCGAGCCGCTCGTCATCGAGCACCGCCACGATCAGCAGCACCGCGTCGGCGCCGCCGGTCGCCGATTCGACCAGCTGGTAGCGGTCGACGATGAAGTCCTTGCGGAGGATCGGCAGGCCGCAGCTGGCCCGGGCCGTGGCGAGATCAGCGAGTTCGCCACCGAAGTGGGCCTGGTCCGTCAGAACCGAAAGGGCGGCCGCACCGCCCTGCTCGTAGGCCTGGACCTGCGTCGAGAGATCGGTGCCGGGTGCGATGTCACCGGCACTCGGTGAGCGCCGCTTGAATTCGCAGATCAGCGACATCCCCGGCCTGGTGAGCGCTTCCCGGAAGGGGCGGTCGCGGTCTCTGGTCTGGAGGCCTTTCTCCAGTTCTTCCAGCGGCACCTTGCGCCGACGTTCGTCGACACCCTGGCCTGCGGCCGAAATCAATTGTTCGAGTATTCCCACTAGCTGACCAAGCCTACTGATCGGCGGTGAAGCTGACGAGGCGTGAAAGAACACCTGCGGCCGCCCCGGAATCGATGGCCTCCCGGGCCGCTTCCAACCCGGTCCCGAAGTCATCGGCCTGGCCGCCGACGTAAATCGCGGCGGCGGCGTTCAGCAGGACCAGGTCGCGACGCGGCGAGCGCTCGCCTTCCAGCACGGCCCGGGTCGCATCGGCGTTCTCTTCCGGCGTGCCGCCGGCCACTTCCTGAATCGGGGCCGAGTCGAGTCCGTGCTCGGCCGGATCGACGATGACTTCCCGGGTGCCGCCATCGACCACTTCGATCATCCGGGTCGGCCCTGAGATCGAGATCTCGTCGAGTCCGTCGTCGCCGGCCACCACCAGCGCCGCGACGGTTTCCAGCCCGACCAGTGCTTCCGCGATCGTCTCCTGGTACTGCCGGTCGGCGACGCCGATGACCTGCCGCGACGCACCGGCCGGGTTGGTCAGGGGTCCGAGGAAGTTGAAGATCGTGCGCACCGCGAGTTCCTTGCGGACCGGGACCACGTGCGCCATCGCGGCGTGGTGTCTCGGAGCGAACATGAAACCGAAGCCCACCTCGTCGATCGAGGCGCCTACTCGTTCGGGACTGAGCTCGATGTTGACACCCAGCGCCTCGAGCAGGTCGGCCGAACCGGAGTTGCTCGTGTTCGAGCGGTTGCCATGCTTGGCGACCGCACAGCCCGCGCCGGCCGCGACGATCGCGGCCGTGGTCGAGACGTTGAAGGTCGACGGGCCCCCACCGGTGCCGGCGGTGTCCACGAGGTCATCACGTGCGGCATCGACTGGCGTCGCCAGTTCGCGCATGGTCCGGGCCAGGCCGACCAGCTCCGGAACGGTCTCTCCCTTGGTCCGCAGCGCGATCAGGAAGGCGCCGGTCTGGACCTCGGATGCGCGGCCCTCCATGATCTCGGAGAGCACCGCCGCGGCGTGATCAGTAGTCAGGTGGTTGCCCGAGGCGACCGCGTCGATCGCCCGGGTCAGGATCTCATTCGGCAAAATCTTCCTCCACGTCTTGGAATTCGACACCGATGAACTTCGCAATCATTGCCTTACCGCGAGGGGTGAGGACCGATTCGGGGTGAAACTGCACGCCCTCTGCCGGATACTCGCGGTGCCGAACCCCCATGACGATGTCTTCGAAAGTCGAGGTGACTTCGAGCTCTTCGGGGATGTCCGGGCCGGCGATCAGCGAGTGGTAGCGGCCCACCGTCAGCGGTGAAGGCAGTCCCTGGTAGATCGTCTTGCCGTCATGCTCGATCTCCGCGTTCTTGCCGTGGATCGGTTCGGCCTGGACCACCGTGCCGCCGTAGGCCTGGACCAGGGACTGATGCCCGAGGCAGACCCCGAGCACCGGTACTCCGGCCTCGGCGAAAGCCGGGATCGCCTCGAGCGATATGCCGGCGTCGTTCGGGGTACACGGGCCGGGTGAAACGACGACCCTCTCGTAACCCACCCCGGTCAGCTCGTCAACCGTCTTTTTGTCGTTACGAACCACGTCGACTTCCATGCCGAGTTCACCCAGGTACTGGACCAGGTTGTAGGTGAA
Organism: Solirubrobacterales bacterium; assembly: GCA_038256675.1. GTDB lineage: Bacteria > Actinomycetota > Thermoleophilia > Solirubrobacterales > 70-9 > 67-14. The sequence continues at coordinate 2,843 of JBBSKC010000061.1, forward strand.
GGAATCGTAGTTGTCGATGACCAGAACTTTCATGGGGACTTTCATGTCTCAGGCCCAGTCCGGATGCTCGCAGGCCAGTTCGACCGCGCGGAACATCGCCTTGGCCTTATTGACCGACTCGTCGTATTCGTAGGCGGGCTGGGCGTCAGCGACGGTGCCACCGCCGGCCTGAATGTGGACCTGGCCGTCCTTGATCAGGGCGGTGCGGATGTGGATCGCCGTATCGAGGTCGCCGCCCCAGGACAGGTAACCGATCGCCCCGCCGTACGAGCAGCGTTTGACCGGCTCCATCTCGTCGATGATCTGCATCGCGCGGACCTTGGGCGCGCCGGAGAGCGTGCCGGCCGGCAGGGCCGAGCGCAGTACGTCGAGCGCGCCGACCCCCGGCCGGAGCTTGCCGGTGACCCGGCTGACGATGTGCATCACGTGGGAATAGGTCTCGACGACCATGAGTTCTTCGACTTTGACCGAGCCGTAAACCGCCTCGCGACCGATGTCGTTCCGCGCCAGGTCGACCAGCATCACGTGCTCGGCCCGTTCCTTCGGGTCGGAGATCAGTTCTTCGGCGAGCCGCCGGTCTTCTTCTTCGGTGCCGCCACGGGGAGAGGTGCCGGCGATCGGCCGGATCTCGACCACGTCGCCGTTCACCTTGAGCAGCGGCTCGGGCGAGGCCCCGGCGATCTGGAAGTCACCGAACTCGAGGAAGTACATGTAGGGCGAAGGGTTGACCGCGCGCAGGCCGCGGTAGATCGAGAATGCCTCGGCCTTTGCTTCAGCCGAGAAGCGCTGCGACGGCACCACCTGGAAGGCATCGCCGGCGTGTATGTACTCGACGATCCGGGCTACGGTTGCTTCGAACTTCTCGCGGCTGACGTTGGACTCGAACCGCGGTGCCTCGACCGCCGCGGCATCCGCGGCCACCGGGACCGGGCCGCGCAGACGCTCGCGCACGGCGGCGATCTTTGCCGCGGCGTCTTCGTAGGCCGCGTCGATCCCGCCGTCGTCGGCGAATGCACAGGCCATGATCGTCAGCTCGTTGTGCAGGTGGTCGAAGACGAGCAGGACATCGGTGATCATCAAGGCCAGGTCGGGCAGACCGAGCGGGTCGGGGTTCGGCGGGCCGAGCGGCTCGACCGTACGCACCAGGTCGTATCCGAAGAGGCCGACTGCACCGCCTGCGAACGGCGGCAGGCCCGGCACTTCGGCCACCCGGAAGCGTTCCAGGTACTCGGCCACCGCTTCATAAGGATCGGGTGCGTCGGTGCGGGCGAGCGGTTCTTCATCGCCGGAGACCGCGGTGCCGGGGAATTCCGAGAGCTCGCCTTCGCTCCAGCGGAGGATCGCCCGGGGACTGGTGCCGAGGAAGGAAAAGCGGCCGACCTGGCCGCGTTCGGCCGACTCGAGCAGAAAGCAGGGTCGCCCGTCCACGCGTAATTTAAGCAGGGCCGATACCGGGGTCTCGACGTCGTCGTTCAGGCTGAGCCGGACGGGCACCACGTTCGACTCCGGCACCAGCGCCCGGGCCTCTTCCAGCGTCGGCTCCAGGCGGGATATCAGGTCAGGAACGTCGGCCATTCAGGACCTCCATGACCGACTCGAGCCCGATGTCCCTCGACTTGAGAAGCACGGTCAGGTGGTAGAGCACGTCGGCAGCCTCGTTCGCGACCCGCTCGTCGCTCTCTTCGCGCACGGCCCGGGTCACCTCTTCGGCTTCTTCCATCACCTTCTCGCCGGTGAGAGCCGGGTTTTCGAGCAGTTCGACCGTGTAGCTGCCTTCGGGCCGCTCGCTGGCGCGGGCGGCGAGGGTACGACCGAGGACGGCCAGCGCCTCTTCGTTGACCGGCTCGGGAGACTCCCCCGTGTCGAGTTCGCGGTAGAAGCAGCTGCGTTCGCCGGTGTGGCAGGCGGGCCCGGCCGGGTCGACCAGGGCGAGCAGGGCGTCGCCGTCGCAGTCGATCCGGAGCTGGCGCACCTTGAGAACGTTGCCGGAAGTCTCGCCCTTCTTCCAGAGTTCCTGGCGGGAACGGCTGAAGAAGTGGACCTCGCCGGTCTGCTCGGTCAGGCCGAGCGATTCCTGGTTCATATAGGCGAGGGTCAGCACTTCGCCCGAATCCGCGTCCTGGACGACGCAGGGGACCAGCCCGTTCGAGTCGAACTTGACTTCGACCCGCGAGTTGCTACTCATCGCTCAACCCGGAGCTGTCGCTCGATTCATCATTGGTGAGCGGCACGTACCACTTGCCGCCCTCCTTGATCAGGTTGATCGGAGCGCCGCCGGCGTTGTTCTCCAAGGTCACCGTAGCGTCGTCGCCGTCGATCGCGATGCCGTCGATCTTCAGGACCGGTTCACTGTCACGGGGCTGATCGAGGATCTTGTTCGTCTCACGCACGCATTGCGACTGCGTGTTGAACACCTCGGTCACCCCGGAAGGCTGCATCAGGGCACAGAATCCCTGTGCGTCCTCATCCTTGGTGACCTGGTTGATGTCGGCCACCAGTGCGGTGATCTCGTCGGTGTCCTGCATCTCATCCGTCGTGGAGGACGAGTCGCTGCCACCGCAGCCGGCGACGACCACGAAAGTGGCGGCCAGTACCGCTACGAAGGTCAGCTTCAATTTCATGCCCTGAATCCTACGGCGTGACCGGATCGGCTGAGATACCACGCGAGCGGCGGGTAAAGAGTTCTCACCCGGCCATGATCGATCAGTCGATTCCTAGACGATCCAGCATGTCTACGTCTCGGCGCCACTTCTTTCTCACCTTGACCTGAAGGTCGAGGTGGACCTTGTGGCCGAGATCGGCCTCGATGTCTCGGCGGGCTCCGCGGCCGATCTCGCCGATCTTGAAACCGTTCTTGCCGATCAGGATGCCTTTCTGGGAGTCCGACTCGACCCAGATCTCGGCTTCGACCGTAACCAGGCCGTCGTCGCGCTCGCTGATCCCGCGGACCTTGACCTCGACCGAATGCGGGACCTCGTCCCGGGTGCGGATCAGGACCTCGCCACGAATCAGCTCGGCCAGGTGCTGGTCCTCGGGCTGGTCGGTGCTGTCCTCCGGCGGGTAGAGGTAGGGACTCAACGGCATCAGGCCGGCCAGGTGGGTGGCCAGCTCCTTGACGCCGTCACCCTTGAGCGCGCTGATCGGGAAGACGTCGCTCACTCCCCTGAGCTCGGCCGCGGCGGCAAGCACCGGGATGACATTTCGCCCGAGACGGTCGGCCTTGTTCACGGCGCAGACCACGGTGATAGCGGGATTGGCGGCGAGCAGCGTGTCGGCGATGAACCGGTCCCCCGCCCCCACTCCCTCTTCGCCGTTGATCACCAGCAGGGCCACGTCGGCGTCGGCGAGTTCGCGCTCGACGCTGCGCTGCATGCGCTCGGTCAGCTCGTCCCGGGGGCGCTGGACGCCCGGCAGGTCGATCATCACGAGCTGGGTGCCGGCCTCGAGGTCGGTCGCCACTCCGCGGATCGCCCGCCGCGTGGTCTGTGGCCGCACGGTCGCGATCGCCACCTTGGCACCGACGATCTGGTTGACCAGGGTCGACTTGCCGACGTTCGGACGGCCAGCCAGCCCGACGAAGCCGGACCGCGTCGTCCCGGAACCGGTGTCCATCGGTTCCCTGTCCGGAGTTTCAGCCATCGAGCGTTGCCATGACCCGGTCCTGAAGTTTGAACATCTCGCCTCCGTCGGCTTCGTGATCGTGCCCGCAGAGATGCAGGACACCGTGAACGACGGCTTCGGTCAGATCGATGCAGTGTTCGGGACAGACCACCACGTCACCCAGCTCGCGCGGACCGGCGCTGGGTCCGTCTTCGTCGACCGGGAACGAGAGCACGTCGGTCGGCTGGTCGCGGTCTCGGAACTCACGATTCAGTTCGTGGATCCTGTTTTCCGTCACTACTTCGACCGCGAGGTGCCCGTCCTCCACCCCGGTCTCCTTCAGGGCAGCCGAGACCGCCGGCCTGAACTCAGCCGGCACGTCTTCGAGGTCAAGGCTCATTTCGCCTGCCCGCGTTCGGCGTGTTCGCCGTAAGCGGCCACGATCCTCTGGACCAGGCGGTGGCGGACCACGTCGGCGCCGCCGAACATCACGAAGTCGACGTCCTCGATGTCTTCGAGGATGTCGCGGACCACGACCAGACCGGACTTGCTGTCGCGCGGCAGGTCGATCTGGGTCACGTCGCCGGTGACCACCATCTTCGAGTTGAACCCGAGCCGGGTGAGGAACATTTTCATCTGTTCCGGAGTCGTGTTCTGGGCCTCGTCGAGGATCACGAAAGCGTCATTCAAGGTGCGGCCACGCATGAAAGCGAGCGGGGCAACCTCGATCACGCCACGGTCGAAATACCCGTTGACCCGGTCGGGGTCGAGCATGTCGTAGAGCGCGTCAAAGAGCGGGCGAAGGTACGGATCGACCTTCGCCTGGAGATCACCGGGCAGGAAGCCGAGGCTCTCGCCGGCTTCGACCGCGGGGCGGGTCAGGATGATGCGCTGGACCTCGCCTTCGATCAGTGCGGCGGCGGCCATCGCCACCGCGAGGAAGGTCTTGCCGGTGCCGGCCGGTCCGATGCCGAAGGTGATCGTGCTCTCGCGGATAGCGTCCACGTAGACCTTTTGGTTGACGGTCTTCGGCACCACCCGCGTATTGCGGTTGTGCCAGACGACGTCATCGAGCATCTCCTTGGGGCGCCGCGAGGACTGGATGGCGTTGGTCACGGAATCGAGCGTCGCCGGTTCGACTTCGTGACCGTCTTCGATCAGTCCGACCATCTCGTCGACCAGGCGGGCCGCTTCGTCCATCTGCTTCTCGTCGCCTTCGAGCGTCAGCATGTTGCCGCGCAGGTGGACCTTGCTGGTGGTGCGGTCACGCAAAGCTTTCAGTACCGAGTCCTGGGATCCGGCCAGTTCGGCCGCGACGTCGTTGTCGAGGGTCAGGGTCCTACGAGGCAAGGTGCTCCCGTACGGCCGTGCTGACCCGCTTGCCGTCGGCCTTGCCCGCAACCTTGTCCTTGAGCGCTCCCATGACCTGGCCCATCTGCTTCTGTTCGGTGGCGCCGGTGGCTTCGATCGCCTCGGCGACCATCGCGTTCAGTTCTTCGTCACTGAGCTGGGCCGGCAGGTAGGCCGTGATCAGCTCGGCTTCGAACCTTTCGTCCTCGGCCTGCTCGGCGCGCCCGGCGTCGGCGTAGGCGTCAGCCGCCTCGAGCCGCTTCTTGCGCTCGCGCATCAGGGCCGCGACCTCGTCGTCCTTGCCCAGCTTCGCGTCCTGCTGAAGGACGTCCTGGATCATCCGAAGCGCAGAAGCACGCTTCTTGTCCCCCTGCTTGAGGGCAGACCGGGCATCGGTACGGATTTCGTCAACGGCGGGCATTGATAAAGAGTACCCCGTCAGCTTTCTACGTCGTCGGGAACCGGGAAGGTCTCCGGCCCGTCGGCGCGGCTGGATCTTGGCCCGAACGCCGAGAACATGACAATCCCTCCTGTCGTCACCACCGTTCCGTAGAGCAGGAAAATTATGTAGGTGTGGTTGACCACGGCCAGCGCGAGCAGGGTGACCCCGATACCGGAGGCGAAGGCGAAGAACGAGCGTGGGCTGCGTACGCCTGTGGCGATCAGGACAGCCATCAGGATCGCGGCCGGGATCCACATCAGGAAACCGATCGGGGCGATGGCACCGACCATGAACATAACGCCGGCGGCGGCCCAGGGCAAAAACTTCAGCATCGACCCAACCTACTCTCCGAGCCCTACGTGATTCACGCGGCCGTCCAGTGGCAGCTGCAGGAACCTGGTCCCGAGCGTCTCGAATCCCTCCCTGTCCCCCGTCACCAGGAAGCTGTAGGTGCCCTCCCGGCCGGTCCTCGCCAGGTTGCCGTTCTGCGCCAGGTTTCTCTGGATGGCGCCCGCGATCGCGTGTCCGGCCGTGACCAGGCGCACATCCCGCCCGAGCAGACGCTGGAGCATTGGCGCGACCAGCGGGTAGTGAGTGCAGCCGAGGACCAGGGTGTCCACGCCGGCCTCTTTCAACGGCGCGCAGTATCCACGGACGGTCTGGAGCACCGCTTCGTCGAACGGGAAACCGCCCTGGATGATCGGGGCGAGGTCCGGCGCGGCGACTTCGGTCACGGTGAACTCGCGGCCCTGCCCTTCCAGGGCGTGACGGTAGGCGCCACTCGCCACCGTGGCCGGGGTCGCGAGCACGCCGATCCGGCCGGACTCGGTGATTGCGCCCGCGATCTCGGCCTCGGGACCGACCACAGTCAGCACCGGGATGCCGGCTTCTTCGCCCATCTGCCGGATGAGCGGCCCGGCGGCAGCCGTGGCCGAGTTGCACGCGATCACCAGCAGCTTGATGTCTCGCTCGAAGAGGAACTCGGTGATCGCCACCGCCCGGTCGGTCAGCTCTTCGACGGTCTTCGTGCCGTAAGGGAAATGGCCGCTGTCGCCGACGTAGAGGTAATCCTCCTCCGGCAGCGACACAAGCAGTTCATGGAGCACGGTCAGGCCGCCGACTCCGGAGTCGAAGACGCCGATCATCCTGCCCCCTCCAGCAATAGGCCGCCCCAGTTTTCGTCGACCAGGAACCGGCGGCTTTCCAGCCCGACCCCGGCGAACGCGGATTCCACCCGCTCGCGTTCGGTCGCGAGCAGCCCGGAGCAGACCATCCGGTCCGGCCGATTCGATTCGTCCAGCTGGGCCGCGACCACTTCGAGCAGGGGCGCCGTCAGGTTGGCGACGACTGTCGGACCGAGGTCCGGCAGCCCGGACTTCAGGTCGAAACGCTCGAGCTCGAGGTCGACGGCGTTCACGGTGGCATTCTCGATTGCCGCTTCGATCGCCGCGACTTCGTGGTCGTAGCCGGAGACCGGGCCCCAGCCGAGCTTGGCTGCCGCGATCGCCAGAACCGCTGAACCGGTGCCGAGATCGGTCAGCGGTCCGCCGCTGAGACCGCGGTCGTGCAGATCGAGCAGCAGCTGGAGGCTGAGGCGGGTGGTCGGATGGGCGCCGGTGCCGAACGCCTGCCCGGGATCGATCACGACCTCGAATTCGCCAGGACCGCCCTTCTCCCAGGGCGGGCGCAGCCAGAAAGAGGTCCCGCCGCCGGGCGCGGTGATGGCGAGCGGCTTGTGGAAGGCGCGCCATCTTTCGGCCCAGTCGTCGGCGACTTCGGTCGCGACCACCTCGACCAGTCCGTCCCCGCTCGCCGCTTCGACCTCACCGATGTCGGGCAGTTCGCCCTCGGCGCCGTAGATCGCGTACTCCACATAGTCCGGCCCGGTGCTCTCTTCCACACCGCCGGGCGCGAGGACGGTCAGTTCGGCCAGCACGATCTCCGCCTGGTCCGGACTGCAGCGCACCGCGAGCCGGATCATCCGGCTCTCACGCCCGGCTGCGGCGGAAGCGGCCGAAGAGACCGGATTCCTTCGGCCTTCGGTTCTCCTCGGTCAGGGTGCCGTCGAGGTCGTCGACGAACTTGAGCTGCTGCTCGGACAGGTTGGCCGGGATTACGACGTTGAAGACGAAGCGGTGGTTGCCACGCCGTTTCGAAGTTCCGAGCTGCGGCAGTCCCTTGCCCTTCAGCGCGGTCTCGGCACCGGGCTGGGTGCCGGCGGGGATCTCGATCTCGTCTTCGCCCTCCAGGGTCTCGACCTCCACCGAGTCGCCGCTCATCGCCCTGGTCGCATCGACCGGGATCACAGTGATCAGGTCCTTGCCGTCGCGGATCATGTTCTCGCGCTCGGCCACCGCGACCTCGACGTAGAGGTCGCCGGAGGGGGCGCCGGGCTCGCCGGCGTGGCCGGCCCCGGAAATTCGGATGCGCTGGCCGGACTCGATCCCGGCCGGCACGTCGACTTTCAGCGTCTTTGATGTGTGGCTGCGGCCGAGGCCGGTACAGACGCCGCACGGCGTCTCCGGCACCTTGCCTTCGCCGTGGCAGACGTCGCAGGGTACGGCACGGACCATCTGGCCGAAAGCGGTGTTCGCGACCGATCGCAGCTCGCCGGCGCCGTCGCACTTCTCGCAGGTATGGATCGGAGTGCCCGGCTCCGCTCCGTTGCCGTGGCAGTGCTCGCACGTCGCGACCACGTCGAATTCGACATCCTTGCTCACCCCTTCGAGCACGCCTTCGAGGCCGATCTCGATCCCGACGCCGACGTCGGCACCCGGAGCGGGACCGCGTCGGCCGAAGCCGCCGCCCCCTCCTCCCCCGCCTCCAAAAAACGCGCTGAAGAGGTCGTCGATCGAACCGAAGCCCTGCGCCTGAGAAGAGAACCCGCCGGACCTGAGACCGTCCTGGCCGTACTGGTCGTAGGTCTGGCGCTGCTTCTCGTCGGAAAGGACCTCGTAGGCCTCTGCAGCCTCCTTAAACTTGTCCTCGGCTTCGGGGTCGTGGCCGTTCACGTCCGGGTGGAGTTCCCGGGCGATTTTCCGGAACGACTTCTTGATCTCCTGGTCGCTGGCACTTCGGGAGACCCCGAGTACCTCGTAGTAATCACGAGTGCTCATGCGTATACGTTCTCGAAGTACTGCGAGAGTTCGCGCGCCGCCTCGGAAACCGAGGCGATCGCCGTTTCGTAATCCATGCGGGTCGGGCCGACCACGCCGACCGATCCGAGGTTCCGGTGGCCGAGGCCGTAGTTCGCTCCGACGACGCTGACCGAGCGCAACTCGGGCTGCGGGTTCTCGGCACCGATCCAGAGGAAGACCGACCTTTCGTCAATCGCGGAGCGCATCATGCGCAGGACGCTTGCCCGCTGCTCCAGCGCGGTCATGAGCTGGTCGATCTGAGGCAGGTCCCGCGAGCGGCGTTCGTCGAGCAGGCGGCCGGCACCTTCGACGTACAGCGTCTCCTCGGGGTTCTGCTCGAGGTCGACGAGGGCCGGGGACAGGCGCTCGATGAAGGCTGCTTCGCTCGGGCCGAGACCGGGCGCGGCCAGCCGCGAGGCGATGCGGCGGGCACCGAGGTCGATGCCGACAAGACTCTCGTTGAGATAGCTCGAGGCCCATTCGACCAGGCCCGGGTCGAGCGGCTCCTGGAAAGTGAAGGCGCGTTTGGTGACGTCGCCGGCCGAAGTGATCGCAACGACCATGACCACGTCGGGTTGCAGCAGCAGGGCTTCGACCCGGTGGATCGTCGCGGTGCCGAGCGGTGGCGCGACGACCAGGGCCAGCAGGTCGGTCATGTGCGAGAGCGCCGTGGTCGCCTCTCGCATGGCTTCGTCGACTTCGCGCCGGAAACGGGTTGCATCGGGCTCGGCCACCGTGGCTGAAGGCCGGGCGACGGGCCGCAGCATGATCGATTCAACGTAACGGCGGTACCCGAAATCGGTCGGCACCCGGCCGGCGGAAGTATGGGGATGGGTCAGGTAGCCGGCGGCTTCGAGCGCGGCCAGCTCGGCTCTGACGGTCGAAGGACCCCACGAGAGCTCGGCGCTCTCGACGATCGCCTTCGACCCGACCGGGCGGCCGGTATCGAGGTAGACGTCGACCACGAGGCCGAGAATCAGCTCCTGTCGCTGAGAAAGCATCTTCCTATTGTAGGTAGAGCCGATGACCGGGAAGGTGACCGTGGTCCGACCGCTCAGGGTCAATGTCCCGGGTCGGACTCAGCCCGGCGGGATCTCGAGCACGGCAGTGGCATTCCGGATGACCTGGCTGTCGCCCTGGGCGGCGACCACGTCGACTATCACCTGGTCCCCCTCGATCTCGGTCACCTTCCCGGTCACCGTGATCTCCTGCTCGGGAAAGCTCATGCCCCGGAACTGGCAGACAAGCCTCTTCAGTGAACGCGGGTCGCCACCGGCAGCACCGGCGCTCGCCTTGGCCACGAGCCCCATGACGTACAGCCCGTGGAGGATCGAGCCCGGCAAACCGACCATCCTGGCGAACTCGGGATCAATGTGGATCGGGTTGAAGTCTCCGGTCGCACCGGCGTAACGGTGCGGCACGTACTTGTCGGGGGTGACTTTCAGTTCTTCGATCGAATCGCCTGCGTTCAGCTCGCTCACTTCAGACTCCCCTGACGATGTTGGTCCAGGTGGCGTGTACGACTTCTTCGCCGTCCTGGTTCGCGGAACGGGTTTCGAAGACGTAGAAGCCCTTGCCGCCCTTCTCGTAGATCTCTTTGCAGCTCGGTGTGGTGGTGATCAGATCACCGGAGCAGACCGGCTCTCCCCACTCGAACTCCTGGCCGCCGTGGACCATCGCGGCGAAGTTCATCTCGACTTCCGGGTCGAAGAGCACCGGACCCATGGCGCCGGCGCTGTAGACGACCACGAACATCGGCGGCGCGACCACGTTCCGGAATCCGGCCGCACGGGCGGCTTCGGGGTCGAAGTGCACCGGGTTCCCGATCTCCATGACCCGGCAGTATTCGCCGATCTTCTCGCGCCCGATCTCATATTCGAAGGCCGGCCAAGTCTTTCCCACCGCGTCGGTCTTCAGAGCCATGGAGGCATTCTTACTGAATCAGCTCGCATTCAACGTCAAGGCCGAGACCAGCCACTGCCCTGGCGAGCGGCGCGTCGCAGGTGATGAGGTCGGCGTCCAGCATTTCGGCGAGGGCCACATATGAGGCGTCGTATGCAGTAAAGCCGTGCCGAAGCTCCCATATGCGGTTCCCCAGACGTCGATGCCGATGCCGGTCTATCGGCATGTCGTCCAGGTAGGCCCTGGCCTCCAGTGCCCGCTGCTCGGTCATCGAGCCGACTCGCACAAGGCGCCTGAGCGACTGGATGAACTCGAGATCCATTACCTCTGGGGCAGCCAGACCCCCCTGGCGCCAGACGATCGCGTGGACCTCTTCCCCCAACCTGGACGCCAGAGCCAACTCGACCGCTGCTGAAGCGTCAATCACCTTCAATCGGACGATCCTCACCCACGCTCAGTGCTGCTGCGATCTGCGCGTCACGCTCCCGCCGATCCTCGGCAATCAGCTCCGCCACCGGCCGGTCGAGTACGACCGGCTCCAACGACTCAAATCGCGCGATCATCTCCTTCATGGTGGGCCGCGATGCGATCTCCTCCAGCTCCCCGAGAACTAGGTCGGAGAGTGACTTGCGCTGCTCGGCGGCGCGCACCTTCAGCTTGTGGTGCACCTC
>JBBSKC010000062.1:0-13429 GCA_038256675.1 Solirubrobacterales bacterium
GACCAGTACGTCGGTCTTGGTGTCCTTGAGGATCTGGACGATGTCGGCGGTCGGGCCGGGGGCCTTGGTGATCTTCTGCTTGAGGTACTTGCCGAGGCCGTCGAGGGTCATGCCGCGATCGACCTTGACGCCCATGTTCGGGACCGTTGCAAACTTGTAGGTGTCGTTCTGGCCGGACCAGATCGCGTCGGAAAGATCCTTGCCGACCTTCTCCTGATCGATGTCGAAAGCTGCCACGAACTCGATGTCCTTGACGTGATAGCCGCCGAGATCGACGTGCATGAGGCCGGGAACTGACTCGTTCGGGTCGGCGTCCTTGTAATACTCGACGCCCTGGATGAGGGAGTTGGCGCAGTTGCCGACTCCGACGATCGCTACGCGTACTTTGTCGTCTGGGCGGTCGGCTCCATTGCCGTTGCCATTCGATCCGTTTGTATTGCTCATAAGTCTGGAAATCCTCCTGTTTAAGGTGCGAAGGCCAATGACACCTGTCCGGGCCTCTGGTTACACCGCTTCACATAAGTTTTGAAATCAGGCCTCAGTTTTGAGTTGCCCGCGCACGTGCCAGACACGCTGAATGACGGTCACGGTGGTCAGTGCCGCCATCACATAGATGGAGGCGGCCAACAGGGAAAAATCACCGATACCTAGGCCATTCGCGAACAGGACGCCTATCGAAAGTATCACCACACGGACCGGCCGGGTCGCCAGACCGACCTTGCATTCGACTCCCAGCGCTTCGGCCCGGGCCCGCGTATAGGACACCATGAGAGAGCCGAGCACTACATATACGCAGGCCGCGGCAGCCAGGGAATCACCCTGCTCGGCGAAGTACCAGGCGATCGCCGTGATGACGACTCCCTCTTCGATCCGGTCGAGGGTCGAGTCGAGGAAGGCGCCGAAAAGCGTGCCTTTGCCCGACATGCGCGAGTAGCGGCCGTCGAGCGTGTCCATGATCGAGCCGACGATGAAAGCGATGCCACCGAGCACGAACATCCCCTGGGTGATCAGGACGGCGGCGATCAGGTTGCCGACCAGGCCGGCCATCGAAATCGCGTTCGGGGTCAGACGGGACTGGATGAGACGGTCGCGGGCCTGGCTTCGGAACTCCTGTGCCGGACCGCCGCGCTGGCCATTGGGGGCGCCGCCGGACGGCGGCGTCGAAGACGACTCCATTTCGGGAGCTTACTCGCGACCCGTCAACGCAGGCAGTTCCGGTCGCCGAATCTCGCTCCGGGGCTGAAATCCGCCTCGACCCGAATCGATCCCGGGCCGCGCAGCAATACTTCGGTCCAGCCTTGCGCGGTCGAGTCGACGCATCCGCGCCCGGCACGCACCGTCCAGTAGGGAGTCGACCGGATCCGAACGGTGAAGGTGCCCGGTTCCGGCGAGGTGACTGTGAATCCGTCGGTGGTGAGGTCCGTCAGCCGGGCGGGCTCCTGGACCATCGGGGTCGCACCCCGCACCTTGTAGATCTTCCAGTCGCCGCTGGTCGGGACTTCCTCGAGGTAGGGCGGGTTGGTGGCAATCAGCTCGGCTTCGGTTTCCCCGGCGTAGTCGAGCTCGGTCTGCGGGACCGCGACATAACCGACCGCGAGCCGTTTGAGCCACCGGTAGTAGCGCGCCGAATCGAGCTTGTCTGCATAGAAGAGTGGGTTGTAGTGGCGGTCGGTCTGGCGCTCCCAGCCCCGGGCCAGCGGGAACTCTGGCGCCACCCTGGCCGACTCCCAGTGGCTGGCGACCGGAACGACCTCGACCCGGGCCGGGCGGAGGGCGAGCCGCGGTCCAAGAGTTTCGTCCACCGGGTCGTAGTACTCGGCGGCGACCGCCGGCTCGTCCCGGACCAGTTCGAGGTCACGGATGACGGGATAGAACTGCCAGAGGGCGATCAGCGGCAGGAGCGCGGCGACCGCCCAGTTCCGACGCGGCCAGCTGGCGCAGAGGAACAGCGGCCCGACCAGAAGCACGCCGAGCCGGTTCGCGTTGCCGCCCATCGGCGTGTTCAGGATGAAGGCAGCGATCAGGGCGGCGGCGTAGACCAGCAGGCCGGTGCGAACCAGCTTCTGCTCGACCGGCATCAGTGCCGCGGCGAAAAGGGTCAGGGCGATCGCCGGCAGGAAGCTGGTCCACACGTATGGTTCATCCCCGCCGCCAGGAAAGAGCAGGGCGACGACCGCTGCAACCACGAAGGTGAGCACGGCGATCTCGAGCCCCCGCCGGTCCGGCCGCCTGGCCAGCCAGTGGGAGAACCCGCAACAGGCCAGGAAGAGTGCCGCGACCGGACTCGCAAGACCAACCGCGCCCGCGACGACGAGCGACGGCGACCGCCACCCGCGCTGGGCACAGTAGACGGCGGCGACCGCCAGCAAGACCCCGAGGGAGAAGGTCAGCCTGCCCGAGAAGAGGCTGATCGTCGCGGCGAACGCGAACCAGATCGCACCCGCCTGTGCCCGCTCGCCCCACTCCTTGCGGACGATCAGCGAGAAGAGCGCCACCGTGCCCAGCACCGCGGCCACACCCATGACCCGGAACCCGATCCACGCCCCTAGAGGCGGAGCCAGCAGGCTGTAGCTCGGCAGGTAGTGGCCGCCGAACCAGTAGTTGTTCCAGAGGGTCGGACCCGAGAGTTCGAACAACTCGGTGCGGAAGGTCTGGGCGGCGTGGTCGGCGCTGAGCGGCGCCATCACCAGATAGCCCACGCAAAGGATCGCGGCCAGGACGAGCGGCGCAGCGAGGAAGGTCCAGGGTTTTTCACGCGAGGCCAAGATCAGCCCTCGGTGCGATACCGCTCATCATTCAGGTCGCGACTCCAGGCCCAGCTCTCGGGCCGGATCTCGGCGACGACCCGGACCGCGATCAGGAAAGAGAGCCCGGCGACCATCCAGCCGAGGACGGCATCCACCCAGTAGTGGTTCGCGGTGACCACCGTTACCCAGGCGACCAGCAGCGGCCAGCACAACCAGAAGACCCGCGCAAACTTGTTCTTGCACACCATGAAAGCGGTCCCTCCGATCATGAGCGCCACCGCGCAGTGCATCGACGGCACGGCGGCGAACGGGTTGATCAGCAGTTTCGCCAGGTCGGAATCGTGGTTGACGCTGGACTGGGCGTTGACCGTGTCGATGAATCCGTACTCGGGATACATGCGCGGCGGCGCGGTCGGGAAACCGATGTACCCGACCAGCGCAAGGCCCAGAGAAACGAAGAACATGTTGCGGAAGAAGTAATAGGTGTCATTCCGCCAGAAGTACATCCAGATCAGGAATCCGAGCAGGACCGAGAACTGGGCGTTCAGGTAGATCGTGTTGGCAACGTCGATGAGCCACGTCTCGGTGACCAGGAAGGCCTGGACCGTCGGCTCGAAGAAGGTGCCGGTGTTCCGCTCGATGTCGATTATGCGCTCGCCGTTGGCGAAAGCCTGCGCAGCCCGCCCGTCGGCCAGCCCCCTCGCAATCTCGTAGGTGGTATTGGCAAGCATGTAGAGGGCTAGCTGCAGAAACAGATCGCCCCAACCTCGGGGAAGCCAAACCCCGATCCGGGAAATGATCGAAGACACGAGTCAACCATTGTAATCGGGCGGTGAACTATCTCTAGTCTCCCTTTGAATGGCGGGTTCACCACAGCCGATCGTGTGCATGGGGGAAGCAATCGTTGACCTGGTCTGCGAGCGCAACCTGGCTCCCGGCGAAGCCCCCGGCAGTTTCGCGCCCCATCCGGGCGGGGCACTCGCCAACGTCGCCGTCGCGATCAGCCGCAGCGGGGCATCAGCCGCCCTGCTCGGCGGGGTCGGTGATGACCGCTGGGGCAAGTGGCTGACCAGTGAACTCGAGGCTGCCGGTGTGGAGACCGGGTGGATCGCCGAGGTCGATGGCGCCGATACGCCGCTCGGCATCGTGCTCTTCGATTCAGCCGGCGAGCCCGACTTCCAGATCTACGGCGAGCACATCGCCCCCACCACCCTCGCCTCCCGGGCCTTCATCGATCCGGCCGTCGCCGCCGCCGGAGCCGTGGTCATCGGATCGAACACGATGGTCGGCCCGGTCGAACGCGAAGTGACGCGGCAGGCGGTCGAGGCCGCCCACGAACAGGGGGTGCCGGTCCTGTTCGACCCCAACTACCGGCCAAACCGCTGGGACGACGAGGAACTGGCCGCCGAATTTTGCCGCGAGCTCGCCGGCAACTCGGCGGTACTGAAATGCAACCGGCTCGAGGCGACGCTGATCTCCGGCGAAGAGGATCCGCTCGACGCTGTCCGCGCGCTCGCGACGTTCGGACCACGGCTGGTAGTGGTCACCGACGGCCGGGGGATGATCCGGACGGCCGGAGTGGCGGAAGCCGAATTCACGCCGCCTGAAGCGGAAGTGACCAGCCCGCTGGGCGCCGGCGACGCCTTTATGGGCGCCCTCGCCGCCGGGCTCGCCGGGCTCGACTGGGATTTCCGGAAGGTCGCCGAAGTGCTGCCCTCCGCCGCCGGGGCCGGCAGCGCCGCCTGCGCCTACTGGGGAGCGCAGGGTTGAACCTCCCGGTCCTGGTCAAAGTCAGCCGGACCGAGTGGAAGCGACCGACCCGGGCCCGGGTGCGCCGGATCCGCGACCGGCTGCGGGAGATGTACGGGCGGCCGCTCAACCTGCCGCATCGCCGTCCGGTCGACGAACTGGTGCGGACGATCCTCTCCCAGGCAACGAGCGACCTGAACCGCGACCGCGCCTTCGCTCGACTGACCGAGCGCTTCGGCGACTGGCAGGCGGTGCGGGACGCCCCGGTCGAAGAAGTCGAGGAGGCGATCCGGCCGGGCGGACTGTCCCGCCAGAAGGCACCACGCATTCAGGCGGCACTCGCAGGTGCCGGTGAGGACCTCGACCTCGACTGGCTCGAGTCGGCTCCGCGGGACAAAGCCATGGATTTCCTGACCGGCCTGCCCGGGGTCGGCCGGAAGACCGCAGCCTGCGTACAGGTGTTCACCTGGGACCGGCCGGAGATCCCGGTGGACGTCCACGTCTATCGGATCGGGGGGCGGCTCGGGCTCTTCCGGCCGAACGCCACCTTCGAAGAGGCACACGACGAGCTGCTGGCCCTGGTCGACCCCGAAGATTCCTACGAATTCCACATGAACCTGATCCGTCACGGCCGGGTGCTCTGCCGCCCGAAGCCGGACTGCCCCGCCTGCCACCTCAGCCGCATGTGCCCCTTCGGCCGGCAGGTGCTCGCCGGCACCGGTCCGGAAACGTAGACCCCGGCCCGACAGGTAATATCACCACGCATCCTCGCCGACCTTTTTCGCCATGAAGAAGCCCCATGAGTAAAAAACCATTCGTCGTCTTCGGTCTCGTACTGGTCCTCCTGGCCGTGATCATCCCTGCCTGGGCTTTCCTCTCCGACGGCGACCC
Organism: Solirubrobacterales bacterium; assembly: GCA_038256675.1. GTDB lineage: Bacteria > Actinomycetota > Thermoleophilia > Solirubrobacterales > 70-9 > 67-14. Next base: position 5,388 of record JBBSKC010000062.1, read on the forward strand.
CGAGCGGGGACGCCTGGAGGTGCCGGAAAACCTCAAGTCCGGCCAGACCGGCTTCCAGGACAACTGCGGCAACTGTCACAAGCTCTACGCGGCCGGCACCGACGGCGACTTCGGTCCAGATCTCGACCAGAAGTTTGCCCCGGCGGGCACTCCGACCGGGCCCGACGCCGCCAGCCAGATCGAAGGAACAAAGAATTCGATCCTGAACACACTCGAGCAGGGCGTCGACGATCCCACCGTCCCCGGCCGCATGCCGGCCGGAATCGTGGCCGGCTCGGTGGCGGAAGAAATAGCCGAGTTCGTCGCGGCCACGGCCGGCCGCGGCTAGCCGCTTTCGCTACTTTCGGACGTTCTCTGGGTTTAGGTTATGCATTCGGCGATGATCGCTGTGACCTGGGCCTTCGGGCTCCCTGACCTTTACCTAGGAGAACCATGAACCTGATCCACACTCACGCGCCCGCTTCCGGCCGGCGACTCACTCTGGTCGTCGCCGCTCTGGTGCTGGCCCTTCTCGGCACCCTGACGATCGCGTCAGCCAGTCCGGTAACGGCCGATGCCAGGCTGAGCAAGCAAGCGAAAGCCAAGAAGAAGGCCAAAAAGAAAGCCCAAAGGCTGCGCGGAGTTACCGGCGTAATGACCCGTAACCTTTACCTCGGTGCCGATCTCGGCCCCGCGATCAACTCGTCTGGTCCGGCGGACTTCATCTCGAAGAACGGCCAGATTCTCCGGGACGTCGACACGAACAACATGCCCGTCCGGGCCAGGGGACTGGCTGCCGAGATCAAGGGCAAGTCACCCGACCTCGTCGGCCTGCAGGAAGTTGCCCTCTGGCGGACCGGAGTGGCAAGCCTGGACCCGCCGATCTCCGGCAACTACACCGCCTCGGACGTCCGCGTTGACAATCTCGACTTGCTCATGAACGAGCTGAACAAGGGCAAGAAGCGCTACCGCGTCGTCAAGATCCAGAACCAGTTTGACTTCGAAGCTCCCGCTGATCTCGACAACGACCCGAGCACCGGAGCCGCGACTCTGGGCGGCGAGATCAACGGCCGCCTGACGATGCGCGATGCGATCCTGGCCAAGGTCGGTGCAGGCGTGAAGGTGAAGAACCGGAAGTCGGCCAACTTCGAAACGATCTACCAGCCGGTCATCTCCGGCATCCCGGTCAACGTCGACCGCGGCTGGGTCAGCGCCGATGTCAAAGTGCGTAAGAGCCCCTGGTTCCGTTTCGTCAACACTCACCTCGAAGCCTTCGGCGAGCCGACGATCCGCGAGGCCCAGGCCAAGGAACTGATCGCTGCCGGCGGACCGCTCCGGAGCGGCAAGCTCCCGGCCGTCCTCGTGGGCGACCTGAACTCGGACGACAACACCGTCCAAGGTGACGACCGTCTCGCGTACAACGCGCTCAAGGCGGGCGGACTCGTCGATCGCAGCACCGAGAAGCCGATGAGTTGCTGCCTGAAGTCGAGCATCCTGACGGATGACCAGGGTGCGCGGTCCGACTTCGACCACCACATCGACCACATCATGACCAACAAGCCGAACCGCGTGAAGAAGCTCAAGGCCAGAGTCACGGGACTGAAGCCGGTCAACGGATACTGGAACTCGGATCACGCCGGCGTCTTCAGCAAGCTGCGCGTACGCTGATCCAGAAAGCATCTCGCGTCATCGAAGCCCGCCCCTCCCGGGGGCGGGCTTTTTCGTGTGACAGACCGAAAAGTCCTGCTCTTGGGCTTGTTTTGACAGTTCGTAACATATCTAATACACTGCCACTTAGATTTTCACTAACTTGCTGTATCAACAGTTGCTAACTCAACAGGAGAAACTTCAATGGGTAAAACAATAGGAATTGACCTCGGTACGACCAACTCGTGTGTTGCCGTGCTCGAAGGCGGAGAACCGACAGTTCTCGAAAACTCGGAAGGCGGTCGCACGACCCCTTCGGTCGTCGCGTTCAACGACAAGGACGAACGCCTCGTCGGAACCGTTGCCAAGCGCCAGGCCGTGATGAACCCCGAAAACACGATCTTCTCGATCAAGCGCTTCATGGGCCGCAAGGAGGCCGAAGTGAAAGAAGAGGAGACGATGATCCCGTACAAGGTCGAGTCCGGTCCGAACGGTGATGTGCGGGTCGACGCGCGCGACACGCAGTACTCGCCGCCCGAGATCAGCGCGATGATCCTCCAGAAGTTGAAGGCCGACGCCGAGTCCAAGCTCGGCGAGACGGTCGACTCGGCCGTGATCACGGTCCCGGCCTACTTCAACGACGACCAGCGCCAGGCGACCAAGGACGCCGGCAAGATCGCCGGCCTCGACGTCAAGAGGATCATCAACGAGCCGACCGCGGCCGCGCTTGCCTACGGCCTCGACAAGGACGCGCAGGAGCAGACCATCCTCGTGTTCGACCTCGGCGGCGGCACCTTCGACGTGTCGGTCCTCGAGATCGAGGACGGCACTTTCGAAGTAAAGTCGACCGCGGGTGACAACCACCTCGGCGGCGACAACTTCGACAAAGCGATCGTTCAGTGGCTGGTCACCGAGTTCAAGAAGGACCAGGGAGTCGACCTGGCCGCCGACAAGAACTCGCTGCAGCGGCTGTACGAACAGGCCGAGAAGGCCAAGATCGAACTGTCCTCTGCCCAGGAGACGCAGATCAACATCCCGTTCATCACCGCGGTCGAAGGCCAGCCGAAGCACCTCGACGTCAAGCTGACCCGTTCGAAGCTGAATGAGCTGACCGGCGATCTCCTCGATCGTGTGATCGGTCCGGTCAAGCAGGCGATGGAGGATGCCGGCGGATCGAAGATCGATCACGTCGTGCTGGTCGGCGGAATGACCCGCATGCCTGCCGTCCGCGAGAAGGTCACCGAACTCACCGGCAAGGAGCCCCACCAGGGCGTCAACCCGGATGAAGCCGTGGCGATCGGCGCCGCGATCCAGGCCGGAGTGCTCAGCGGCGACGTCAAGGACGTCCTGCTGCTCGACGTGACCCCGCTCACCCTCGGCATCGAGACCAAGGGCGGCGTCATGACCAAGCTCATCGAGCGCAACACGACGATTCCGTCGAAGAAGTCGGAAACGTTCTCGACGGCTGAGGACAACCAGCCCTCGGTCGAGATCCACGTCCTCCAGGGCGAGCGCGAGATGGCGAACTACAACAAGAGCCTCGGCAAGTTCCAGCTCACCGGCATCCCGCCGGCCCCCCGGGGTATGCCGCAGATCGAAGTCACTTTCGACATCGACGCGAACGGCATCCTCTCGGTCGGCGCCAAGGACCTCGGCACCGGCAAGGAGCAGAAGATCGAGATCAAGTCCGGTTCCGGCCTGTCCGATGACGAGATCAAGGGCATGGTCGACGACGCCGAGTCGCACGCCGACGAGGACCGCAAGCAGCGGGAACTCGCCGAAGCGCGCAACCTCGCCGAGAACGCCGCCTACCAGTCGGAGAAGCAGTTGGCCGACCTGGGCGACAAGGTCGACGAGTCGAGCAAGACCGAGATCGAAGCGGCAATCAAGGATGTGCGCGACTCCCTCGAGTCCGAGGACACCGACGAGATCACGGCGAAGACCGAGACTCTGCAGACCGCCTTCCACAAGGTCTCCGAGCAGATGTACGAAGCCGCCCAGGCCGAGAACGCTGCCGCTGACGCCGAAGGCACCGAAGGCGACGCAACCTCTGGCGACGACGAAGAGGTGATCGACGCCGAGGTGGTCGACGAAGAAGAGTCCGACAAGTGAGTCGCGACCACGACGAACAGATCGACGAGGAGTTTCTCGTAGCAAATGCCCCCGGCGCCGAACCGGCGCCGGGGGTTGACGCGGACGCCGACGAGCCGGCGGTCGACGCGGAGATCGTGGACGAAGGCGAAGGCGCCGAGGCGAGCGTCGAGCAGGATCTGAACTCACTGGTCGAGCAGGCCCGGAGCGAACGTGACGAGTACCTCGACCTGGCCCAGCGGACAAAGGCCGACTTCGATAACTACCGCAAGCGCATGGCCGCCGAGGCGGCGGCGGCGCGAAGCAAGGGACAGCTTGAAGTCGCAGCCAGCCTGATCGAGACCGTCGACAACCTCGAGCGGGTCCTCGCCGCTGAGAACGTCGACCTGGAGACCGCCAAGGCCGGGTCACTCCCCGAAGGCTCGCCAGTCAGTCTCCAGGGCGTGATCGTGGTCTATCGCGATCTGTTGGGCACCCTGAAGAAGGCCGGCGTCGAGGGTTATGACCCGTCCGGCGAGACCTTCGATCCCCTCTTCCACGAGGCCCTTCAGGCGGTACCGGCCGAAGGAGTCGAACCAGGCGTCGTGCTCGAAATGATGCAGCGTGGGTACCGCTCCGGCGAGACAGTCATCCGGCCTGCCCGGGTGGTCGTCAGCCAGTAAGGACGAGCCGGAAAGACATGGCAAAAGACTTTTACGAAACCCTCGGAGTCTCGAAGAAGGCCTCCCAGGACGAGCTCAAAAAAGCTCACCGGAAACTGGTCGGGCAGTACCACCCTGACCGCAATCCCGGAGATGCGGCCGCCGAGGAGAAGTTCAAGGAGGTCCAGGCGGCGTACGACACCCTGTCCGACCCCGAGAAGCGGAAGACCTACGACAGCGGCGGCGGCCTGTTCGGCGGCGGCGGTCCGGGAGCTCCCGGCGGCAATCCGTTCGGTGGCCAGGGCGCGCCGCAGGGGTTCGGCGACATCTTCTCGACGATCTTCAACCGCAGCGGCGGCGGGCCCGAACCGATGCGCGGCCGCGACCTCGAGACCGACGCCCGGATCTCGTTCGACGATGCGATGGCCGGCAGCCAGCTCACGGTCACCATCCCGAAGGACGAGCGCTGCCCGACCTGCTCCGGCAGCGGGGCCGAACCCGGCACCAGCCCGCAGACCTGCCCGCGCTGCAGCGGCTCGGGCGTCGAGGCCCAAGGCCAGGGGTTCTTCTCGATCAGCCAGCCCTGCCCGCAGTGCGGCGGTTCGGGCCAGATCATCCCCAGCCCCTGCCACACCTGTGGGGGTTCCGGCGTAACCCATCAGACCAAGCGCTACAAGGTCAACATCCCGGCGGGCGTCAAGGATGGCACCCGCATCCGGGTCGCCGGCAAGGGCGAGGCCGGGATGCGCGGGGCGCCGGCCGGCGATCTCTTCGTGACGATCCAGGTCGCTCCGTCGCCGATCTTCAAACGCCTCGACGACGGCAACCTCGAGGTCGACGTACCGATCACGATCACTGAAGCCCTGCGAGGCGGCACCGTCGAGGTGCCCACCCTCTCCGGCACCAAGCGGATCCGGGTCCAGCCCGGCACCCAGCACGGCGCGATCCAGCGCCTGCGCGGAGAAGGCCCGCCCCGGGCCGGCACCAAGAAGCGCGGGGACATCCGCTACCGGCTCGGTATCCAGATTCCGAAGGAACTGAGTGACGAGCAGCGACGGGCGGTCGACGCACTGGCCGAGACGATGAACGGTGCCGACCCGCGGGCCGAGCTGTTGAGAAGCGCCCGGGCCCGGGCGCCAAAGGGAGGCAGCGATGAATGACGAGCAGAGGGTGACCCGGGTCGACGTTGTGGTCGACGAGGAGCGGGGTGTCTTCATGATTTCAGTTGCTGCCGAGCTCGCCGACATGCACCCGCAGACCCTGCGGATCTACGAATCGAAGGGCCTGATCAACCCGAAGCGTTCACCGAAAAACACTCGCCTCTACTCGCAGCGGGACGTCGCGATGCTGCGCCGTATCCAGCAGATGACCAACGAGGATGGCCTCAATCTCGCTGGAGTCGAAACCGTGCTCGAGATGGAAACGAAGGTCAATGCGATGAAGTCCGAGCTCGAAGCGATGCGGGACCGCACCCGGCAGCTCGAGGCAAAGCTCGACGAAGAGATGCAACGGGTCCACGATCAGCTCAACACCGAGATCGTCCCGTACGGCGCCTACGAACCCGATCCGCCGGCCCGCATCCCGGTCCGGCGCCCCCGTTAACCACAGGAGCCCTGATGCAACCAGACAGATTTACAGTCAAGTCCCAGGAGGCGATTGCCTCCGCCCAGCGGCTCGCCGCCGCCAGCAAGAACACCGAGGTGGCCCCTCCGCACCTCCTCGTCGCGCTGCTCGAACAGGACCAGGGGCTGGTCCCTGCCGTGCTGTCCAAGCTTGGCTCCGACCTGTCCTCGATCCGACAGGGGGCGCGCGACGCGATGGGCGTGCTGCCCACACTCAGCGGCGAGACTTCTGGCGATCCGCGGCCCTCGGCCGGCTTCGTCGAAGTGCTGCGCCGCGCGGAAGGCGAGATGGCCGGCCTTGGCGACGAGTACGTCTCAACCGAACACATGCTGCTTGCCCTCGCCGACAAGGGCTCGAGCCTGAGGGAGATCCTGCCCGACCGCGAATCGCTGGCCAAGGCGATCGGTGAGGTCCGCGGTCCGCACAAGGTCGACTCCCCCAATCCCGAAGATCAGGTCCAGGCGCTCGAGAAGTACGGCCGTGACCTGACCGTCGACGCCGAGAGCGGCAAGCTCGACCCGGTCATCGGGCGCGATGAAGAAGTGCGCCGCGTGATCCAGGTGCTCTCCCGCCGGACCAAGAACAACCCGGTGCTGATCGGCGAGCCGGGAGTCGGCAAGACCGCGATCGTCGAAGGGCTCGCCCAGCGCATCGTCTCCGGCGACGTGCCCGAGAGCCTGCGCGACCGCCGCGTGATCGCCCTTGACATCGGCGCGCTGCTCGCCGGTTCGAAGTACCGCGGCGAGTTCGAAGAGCGGCTGAAGGCCGTGCTCTCCGAAGTCCAGGACGCCGACGGCCAGATCGTCCTCTTCCTCGACGAACTCCACACCATCGTCGGTGCCGGTGCGGCCGAAGGCGCGGTTGACGCCGCCAACCTGCTGAAGCCGATGCTGGCCCGCGGCGAGCTGCGCGCGGTCGGCGCGACAACCCTCGACGAGTACCGCAAGCACATCGAGAAGGACGCCGCTCTCGAACGCCGGTTCCAGCCGGTGCTGGTCGGCGAGCCGGATGTGCCCGACACGATCGCCATCCTCCGCGGCCTCAAGGAGCGTTACGAGGTCCACCACGGCGTGCGCATCGCCGACTCGGCGATCATCGCCGCCGCCACCCTTTCCGAGCGTTACATCGCCGACCGGTTCCTGCCGGACAAGGCGATCGACCTGATCGACGAATCCGCCTCGCGGCTGAAGATCGAGATCGATTCGATGCCGACCGAGATCGACGAAGTCGAGCGACGCATCCAGCAACTCGAGATCGAACGGGAAGCCCTGAAGGCCGAGACCGACGCCGCCTCAAAGGGCCGCGCCGACGCGCTCGAAGCCGAACTCGCCGAACTCAACGAGACGTCGAGCGAGATGAAAGCCCGCTGGCAGTCCGAGAAGGCGCTGATCGAAGCGATCAAGGACGCCAAGGCCCAGCTCGAAGAGGCCGGCCGCGAGGCTGAGCGGGCGGAGCGCGACGCTGACCTTGAACGGGCCGCAAAGCTGCGTTACAGCGAGATCCCCGAACTCGAGAAGACCGTGGCCGAGGCCGAGTCCAAGATGAGCGAGATGCACGCCGAGGGCGGCACCATGCTCACCGAGGAAGTCACCGAGAAGGACGTGGCCGAAGTCGTCGCCAAGTGGACCGGGATCCTCGTCACCCGCCTGATGGAAGGCGAGGTCGACAAGCTGATCCAGATGGAAGGCCGCCTTCACGAACGGGTGATCGGCCAGGACGAAGCGGTCAGCGCCGTGGCCAACGCGCTTCGCCGTTCACGCGCCGGCCTCTCCGACCCCGACCGGCCGATCGGCTCCTTCCTCTTCCTCGGACCGACCGGCATTGGCAAGACCGAACTGGCCAAGGCTCTGGCGGAGTTCATGTTCGATTCCGAACAGGCGATCATCCGGCTCGACATGTCCGAGTACATGGAGAAGCACACCGTGTCCCGGCTGATCGGCGCGCCTCCCGGGTATGTCGGTTACGAAGAGGGTGGCCAGCTGACCGAAGCAGTCCGCCGCCGGCCGTACGCCGTGGTGCTGCTCGACGAGATCGAGAAGGACCACCCCGACGTCTTCAACA
>JBBSKC010000063.1:0-13428 GCA_038256675.1 Solirubrobacterales bacterium
GTCGGCACCACCAGCCTCGAAGCCGCCGAATCGGCGATCGACCCGGAAGCAGACCCCAAGGTCTTCAACAACTCGAACGACGTGGTCAGTGCCCTCAAGCAGGATCAGGTCGACGCGATCGTGCTCGACCTGCCGACCGCGATCTACCTGCGTGACGCGGAGGTCTCTGGGACCGTCGTCGCCGGACAGTTCGAAGCCGAAGGCGGCGAGGAGTGGGGAGCACTCCTGGCCAAAGATTCGAGTCTGACCAAGTGTGTCGACGAGGCGATCGATTCGCTCGACGCCGACGGGCGGCTCCAGGAGATCACCGAGCAATGGATGAGCGACTCCGCCGCGGCACCCGACCTGAGCTGAGTGAGGCTTCATTCCCGCCGCCTCCCATGATTTGACGAAGGGCGCCCGGCAAGCCGCCCGCGAGAAGGCCAAAACGGCCAGAACGCGGCGCGGCCAGGCGATCGCGGTCGTATCTTCGGCGGTCGTGCTCGGCGGCCTTTCGGCGCTGATCTTCACCAGCAGCGGCTGGCCCGATGTCCAGGAGACTTTTTTCTCGCCCGAGGCTTTCCGGACGTCTTTCCCCGACATCCTGAGCGCGTTCTGGCTGGACGTGAAGATGTTCATCGTGATCGAGGTCGCCGTGCTGGTCTTCGGGCTGCTGATCGCACTGGTCCGATCCAGCGGCAATCCCGTCTTCTTTCCGATGCGGATGATCGCGGCGGTCTACTGCGACGTGTTCCGCGGGGTGCCGGTGATCCTCCTGATCTACATCTTCGGTTTCGGGGTGCCCGCCCTCGCGCTGAGCGGCGTCCCGAACGACCCGATCCTGCTTGCCGGCTTTGCCCTGTTCCTGGCTTACAGCGCCTACGTGGCCGAGGTGTACCGGGCCGGCATCGGATCGGTACACCAGACCCAGACCGACGCAGCCCTCGCGGTTGGACTGACCAGAACCCAGGCGTTGCGTTTCGTGGTGCTGCCCCAGGCGGTCCGGAGAGTCCGGCCGCCTCTGCTGAACGACTTCATCTCGCTCCAGAAGGACGTGGCCCTGGTGTCGATTCTCGGCATCGTCGAGGCCTTCCAGCAGGCCCAGATCTTCGCGGCTTCGACCTTCAACTACACGCCATTGGTCGCCGCCGCGCTGCTCTACCTCGCGGTGACGATTCCGATGGCAAGGATCCTCGACCACATCTCGGCCCGCGGGGAGGTCAACGCGTGACCGTGCCCGTGCTGGAACTGACCGGGGTGACCAAGTCGTTCGGCGAGCGCCTGGTCCTCGATGGAATCGACCTCTCGGTGAACGAACACGAAGCCGTCGCCCTGATCGGCGCCTCGGGCTCCGGCAAGTCGACCCTGTTGCGTTGCGTCGACCTGCTGGTCGAGATCGATGACGGTGACGTGCTGCTCGACGGCGAGGTGATCACCGATCCCTCGGTCGACGTGGTCGAAGTGCGACGGCGGCTCGGCTTCGTCTTCCAGGCCTTCAACCTATTCCCGCACATGTCGGTCATCGACAACGTCACCCTCGGTGTCGTCCGGGGGCAGGGAGTGCCCCGCAAAGAAGCCGTCGAACGGGGCCGGTCACTGCTCGGCAAGTTCGGACTTGACGGCCGTGAGCAGGACCGGCCAGACCAGCTCTCGGGCGGTCAGCAGCAGCGGGTGGCCCTGGCCCGCGCCTTCGCCGCCCAGCCCCGCGCCATGCTGCTTGACGAGGTCACCAGCGCCCTCGACCCGGAACTGGTGGGCGACGTGCTGGAAGCGGTCCGCGAACTCAAGGCGGAGGGGATGACCCTGATTTTCGCCACCCACGAAATGTCCTTCGCCAGGGAAGTGGCCGACCGGGTCGGGTTCCTCCACGACGGACGCATCCTCGAGATCGGGTCACCGGACGAAGTACTGGGGGCTCCGAAAGAACCAGAGACCCAGAGGTTCCTGCGGCGCCTGCTGGCGGCGGGACGTATTTAGGAAAAGAGGCGCCGAGATCCGAAAAGTGGTCGATAGTCGACCACTTTCCGGATTTCGGCGTCGTTTTGGTTCGGGGAATTGAGGCCTGAGGTGTTTAGCGGCGGCCGGCCTTCTTGGCCTTGATGATGCAGCGCCTGTACTGGGCCTTGGTCTTGCGGATCTGCCTGCGGTTGCCCCGGTAGCGCTTGATCCTCCGGTTGAGCCGGCGGGTGCAGACCTTGCGCTTCTTCTTGATCAGCTTGTAGTTGACTTTCTTCGGGGAAAGGCCACCGGCCTTCCGCGCGTTGTTCACGCATTTTCTGTACTGCTTCTTCACTTTGCGGATCTTCGTCCTGCTGCGGCGGATCTGACTCTTGCTGCCGCCGGAACGGCGAAGCTTCCGCTTGATGTTGCGGATCCGCTGCTTGAGGTTCCTGTCGCAGACCTTGCGCTTCTTCTTGATCAGCTTGTAGTTGATCTTGAATCGCTTGACCTTGGTGTTGGAGAGCTGTGACCAGTTCCCGGCCGAGTCCTGGGCGCGGATCCCGATGAAGAATGGCTTCTTCGTCTTCGCCTTGAGACTGATCACCTGCTTGCCGTCCGGATCGGCGATAGCCGGCGCCTCGACGTTGGGGCTTCCGAGCGAGGACAGCGAGACCGGCTTGCTCGATCGGTAGATCTCGTACTTTGAAATCTTGCCGTTGCTGATGCCGTTCTGGCCGGGTGCCTGCCATCTCAGGTTGGCCAGCTTCTTGAAGCGCTTGACCTTGACGCTGACGCCGGCCGGCGGCTTGACGTCCTTCTCGTAGTTGCCCGAGTTGTGCTCGTCGTGGCGGTAGTGGCTCCACTCGTCGCTCTTCTCCGGGGTTCCTCCGACCTTCCACATGAAGAGTTGACCTTCCCGAGTGCCGAAGGCCAGGTTCTGCTGGCCGTCGAATTGCGGGTCACCGACGACACCTCCGAACGAAGTCCACTGTCCGGTCCACTTCGGGAAGCCGGGCGCCTCTTTGCCGTCCGGTCCGCGGGCGTGGATCCAGTAGGAATCGTTCGAGGCGATCACCGATGCGTTGTCATCGTTGGTCAGGTTGGCGATGATCGGCGAGACGAAGAACGGGAATCCGTCCTGATCGACCGGGAAGGAGTCGAGCGCTTCCCCCGTGGTCGGCTCCCAGGCGTGGTCGAAGACGTGGGGCAGAGAGGCCTGACCGGCGTCGCCGAGGGCCTTACTGAGCGTAGCTCCGCCGGCCATCGGCTGGGTGATGTTCGTTTTGCCGTTGTTGTCGAGGTCCCCGATCGCGAGCTGGCCCGTGAGGCCGACCGTGATCGTATCGGCGCCGTAGTAGGGCGGGATGCCGCCACAGGTCTCGGTGCCGCAGGTGCCAGACATCGACTTGTAGGGTGTGCCGTCGGCGTTGAGGATCGTCGGGAATCCGGCGACCGGCGTGATCGCGACGCGGTTCGTGCCGGAGCCGTCGAAGTCCCCGATCACGGCCGCATTCGAACCTTCCTGGACGAAGTCGATCGACTCCGAGTAACAGCCGCCGAAGCTGCTCAGCGCGCGCGGCCACCCGGCCATGTATGGGCCACCGGCGTGGTTGTTGCCGTCGGACTGGATGCCGTATGCCCAGACCCGGTTGCCGTTGTCATCGCACTGGTACCCGCCGATGAACACCTGATCCTTGCCGGTGCCGAGCAGATCGCCGACTCCCGGCGTCATCATGAGTTTCGAGTCGTCGACCAGTTTGCCCGCGGGGATGGTGTCCTTGATCGCATCGGGCAAAGTCACCTTGACCGGCCAGCCCGGGGTCGCCGTGCCGTCGGGCTGCCACGCGTAGACGTGACCGTCGAACGACGACATCAGAATGTCCAGCGTGCCGTCACCCTGGAGGTCACCGAGGGCCGGGGCGGACCAGTTGCCGCGCGCCGGCAGACGAGTCTTGCCGCCGGTGTTTGGCGTCGGGACGGGCAAGGTGTCGTACTGCGCCAGCGGCTTGACCGGGAATCCGGTGCGCAGCTCGCCGAGGCGGTTCCAGGCGTAGACCCAGCCGCTGGTCGTGGCGGCGACTATCGACTGCGAGCCGTTGCCGGTGAGGTCGCCGATCGCGATGCCGCTGATCGGGTCACGCGCTTCGCGCAGGCCCTGGACGGAGTTGTAGGAATCGGCATCGAAGTTCTGCGGGTTCTTCGGGTCGACGTAACGCAGCTGCCGGGTCGTCACCGGGAAGCCGCGGGCCTGTTGGCCGTCGGGCTCGAGAGCGCTGACGACACCGTCGTAGGTGCCGAAGACGAGTTGCTGCTTGCGCGAGCCGTTGAGGTCGACGAAGGCCGGCGCCGCGCTGATCTCGGTGCCGATCGACTTCGGGAAGCCGTCGACCATACCGGTGTCGGTACGGGCGCCGAAGGAGCGACGGTCCTCGCCCTTGAGGCCGTTTCCGTCCTTCGCCCGCAGGCGGACCGTGACGGTGTACTGCTCCGGCCCGTTGGGCGGCAACGGGTTGGCCGGATTCTTCGAGGCGTAGGCCGCGGGAATGTCGCTGGTGTTGATCGTGCCGAGCACGCCCGACTTGCCGGCGTTGCCGGTGGAGATCGTGTTGAAATCGCTGTCTTTCGGGTCGGCGCCGAGCGCCCACTCCAGGGTCCAGCCGATGCCTTGCGAACCCCAGGCAGAGGGCTTGATGTGGCCCTTGACCTGCAGCGAGCCTTCCTTGCTCGGATCGACGTACTTGTACCAGCTGGGTGAAGTGATCAGGGCTTCCGGGGGAACCCGTCCGTCCATGATCAGCTTGGTCGCTTTGCCGATGTTGACCCGGCCGTATCCGTACTGGGTCGACCAGTTCGTATGGGTGTCGTCGGTCTTCGAATCGGGATTGCCCGGCCACTGCTTCGGCACGGTCGGGTGATCGACCTGAGGCGTTATCGAGCTGGCTGTGTTCATCAGGACCTGACGGACCTCGTTCGGGTTGAGCGTCCGCGGGTAAACGTTGTTGTCAACGGCGTTCATTGCCGCCGACTGAACCATGCCGAGGTACGCGGCCTGGAACGGGGTGGCACCCGACGTGGTGGTTTCCATGCCGGAGAAGACGGCGTGGGTGCCGTAGCTGGTCACATTCGACCGGGCTCGGAAGGTCTTGACGTTCTTGCCGCTGACATCCTGGATCACCGAGTTGCCGGGGAAGACCTGGTCGTAGAGGTGCCCGTCGGTGTGGTCCATCGAGTCGAAGTCGTTCGAGTCGAAGGAGAGCAGGACGTTCTTGCTGGTCGCGTAATCGACCGCTTCGCGGGCGGCGCTCGAGTACGTGTAGGAGACGACGACCGAAGCGACCGACTTGGCGCCGGCGTCGACCGCATAGGTCAGCGCGGGGGCCCAGTTGTCGGCTTTGCCGACCGATTCGGCGCCGGACTTGACCGGCAGCACGCGGCACTCGCGGCAGACGCCGACGCTGCCGAAGTTGTTGTTCGCCTCGGCGCCGATCAGGCTGATCAGGCTTGACGCGTGGCCGTAAGCCCGGTCCTCGGTCTGCGGGTCGTTGTTGTTGCGGTAGGCGTTCCAGCCGCTGACGTCATTCGGGTAGCCGTTGCCGTCGTTGTCGATCCGCGCTCCGGCGGGACAATCGGTAATCCGGTTGTTGGTAATTCTGCAGTGGCCGAATACGGCGATCAGATCCTCGGGCGAGAGGTATGCCGTCTTCGGCCCATTGATGTTCACCTCGTGGAGATACTCGTGTGCCCCGTCGGTTGCGCAGGCACGGATCGTGCCTTCCTCCTCGGTCACGAAGGGCGGGGTGGCGAGCGGGCACGCCGGGTTGACCCGGGGGTCCTTGGCGTAGTCGCGGATGTCGAAACGTCCGTTGCCGTCGTAGTCGTACCGGCCGAGGTCCTGGCCGTCCCAGCCGCGCGGGTATGGCAATTCTCCTTCGTTGATGTAGATGGCGTTGAGGCTGTCCTTGATCCCGTTCGAGCTGTAGTTGACGCCGCCTTCTATGTAGGCAACGAGCATCTCGTCGCGGCCAACGTTGCCCTGGGCCCAGGCGCCGGTCATGTTCACGCCGGAAGAGCTTTCGGGATCCTTCGCGTCCTGCGCCCAGCAGGGGAGGCCGCCATCGGGACGGGGCTGGTCGAAGACCACTCCGCCGGAGGCCTTGCAGAGGCCGTCCATCGGGCCGTAGAGGTTCCACTGTTCGGAGTCGGTGCAGCCGGTGTCGGGATCCTGAAGCTCGCATCGCGCGAAGGTCGGATCGTTCGGCCATTCCGCCTGCGGAAGGATCGGCCCGGCGGGCAGACTCGGCGCCGGAGCGGCGGTGGCGGATGAGAATCCGGCGGCCCAGAACAGCAGGCCGAAGGTGATCAACGCGATGAAGCGGACACGACTCAAAGTATTTCCTCCCGTAGGTTCAGACACGCCTCCCTTGGCGAGTGGCCATTGTAGCGGCATCGGGTGGTCGAAGCGAAGGTTCGATGTGCGGCTGGTCCGGCCGGGCAGGGTCGACGTAGAACACGACCGTCCGGCCGAGCCGGTCCTGTAGGCCGCGGCGGTCGATTCTGATCAGCGAGCCGATGAAGCCAAGGCCGAAGGGGATTGTCGCCAGCCAGAATCCGATCAGGCGACGCAGCGCCGGCCGGGGGCCGATGTGGTGGGTTCCTTCGTGTTCGATCCGGATGTCGAGGAACTGCATGCCCGGGGTCTGGCCCGAGAGTGACCAGAACGTAAACAGGTAGAGGGAAGCTGCGAAGAACCAGGTGAACGCGCCGACCGCGAGCAACTGATTCCGCAGTTCGTTGAAGTCGGCGCCAAAGATGTTTGCGATCACCGAGATAAGTGCAGTAAGAGTGACCAGGGAGAGGTTGATTACCAGCGCGTCCAGCCCGAGGGCCAGTGCCCGGGTGAAGAAGCCGGCGTGGTTCGTCGGCATCGCCCGCTTCTTCCGGAACAGCAGGCGCCGGGAGAACCTTTCGCCGAGCAGGTCGAGGGTGCGGGTGACCCGCGCGACCTGGCGGCCGATGTCACCGATCAGTCCGATCCCCTGCGAGGCAATCGCGGCCCGGACCTCCGGGGCTTCGGCGATCCGTTCGATCAGCTTCTGGGTCTCGTCGCTGCCGAGGACCCGGCCCCACAGGCGATCGACCATCTCGGAATCGAGCGTGTCGAACAGGGCCTGCTCGACTTCCTTGCTGCGCAGGGCCTCCCGCACCGCCTGCTCGACCATCGGGCCGTTGAGGATCCGTGCGATCGCCCGTTCGGTGGCGTCGCTCTCGATGGCGCGGACGATCGCGTCTTCGACTGCGGTCTCGATCACCCGGTCGAGTCCGGCGATGCCGGCGACGCGCTGGGCCCGCTTCGTGCCGCCCGCGACGATTCGTCCGGGGAGGCTCTGCGGGTCGTCGCTTTCTTCCCCGACTTTCCCGTTCAGGTCTGGCTCTCCGTCCACGAATTCACCTTACTGCGGAATCGGTGGCTGGGCCGGAGTTCGGGCCCGGTGACCGGAACCGCTCCGCCCGTTCTCCGGCGAGGGCGAACGTGCCCTCGTCGAGGTGGACCGGCCTGACTTCGTAGTTCGCATCGAGTCGGTCGAGCAGCGCCGCTTCGACCGTTTCCAGGGTGGCGCCCGGAACCTCGTCCCCGACGGCGCCGACGGTCGCCGGATTCCAGTCGAGTTCGAGTGCCGCGTAGACCGGTTCGAGCACCTCCCGGATCAGGCCGGCTCCGGAAACGACGATCACGAAGCCGATGTGCGCGGCACCTTTGATCATCCGTTGGCCGATCCCGGCGATCTTGACCTCGCCACGGGCGTTCACGCTGAAGTCGCCGGGGCAGTACTCACCCGGCACTTCGCCGACCCGGGCATCGATCCCAAGGGACTCGACGGCGGCGCGGGCCAGTCCGGACGCGTCCCGGAAGCGGCGGTCGGTCCGCTCGGCGGGTGCCGGGTCGGGAATGGTGAGCGTCAGGCTGAGCGTTCCTTCGGAGTACGCAGCGGCCCGGCCTCCGGTCAGCCGCTCCATGCCAGCGAAACCGTGGTCGCGCGCCGCGGCGACGGCCGCCGGGTACCCCGCCGACCTGGTGTCGCGGCGGCCGAAGGCGACCACCCGACCAGGGCGGCTGAGCCGGGCGGTCGCGGGCCGCTCCCCGGACGCGACCTGGTCGAGGAGGATCCGCGAAAGCGCCGGACCCGTCTCGGGCCGGTTGGGAAAGGCTTCGCGGAGAAGTTCGATTTCGGGGTTCATCGGATGGTGGCCATCAACGGGACGGGTCAGTCGATTTGATAAGAGTCTCCGTCAGTGATGGACAAGGTCAACCATTCTTAACGCACGCAGCTCAGTTCTGGTTCTGGCCACGATCGCGGTCGTGGTCGTCGCCGGAAACCTGCTGGTCGATCGTTCCGGCGAGTCGGCCTCCGCCGAGCCGGCCTCCAGCGAGACAGCCGTGTCGCGGGTCGGGGTCGTTTCTTCGGAAAGCACGACGCTCACCGTTTTCAACCTCGCCTCGAAGGCGAAACAGCTGCGGGTCGAAGCGGACGCCCGCGACGCCGGGATCGAAGGCGATCACCTTGCGGAGGTCACCGCCCGTCAACTGGAGGCGGCCCGCCACCGCCAGCGGGCCGTGGCGCAGCCGACGCCGCAGAAGGTGCAAAAGGACTTCACCGATCTGCCGGGGTCGGTCACCCGGGAAACCCTCGAATCAATTGCCTCGTGTGAATCCGGTGGAGATCCGAAGGTGATCTCGTCGAGCGGCCTCTACCACGGCAAGTACCAGTTCAGCCCGGCTACCTGGGAATCGGTCGGGGGCAAGGGCCTGCCTTCCGACGCCCCTGAAACCGAGCAGGACTACCGCGCGGCCCTGCTTTACGAGCGCTCCGGCCCCGGCCAGTGGCCCGTCTGCGGCCAGTGAAACCCCCGCACTTCACGGCATTTTCAGATCCGGCGGCGGTAAAACTGCGAACATGAGGCCAACTTGATCCTGGGGGCCGTCGAAATATCCACACGATCGACCCGCCTGAGCGTCGTCGAAGTAACGCCGGGCGGTTCGACCCGGATCACCGAGCGAAGCCACGGGATCACGGCGATCACCGGCAATGCCGAACGCCTGACCGCCCTGGTCATGGCCGAAGTCGAAGCGGCCCGCGAGCTTGGCGCCGAAAGCGTCGGGTTGGTCGCCGACCCCGCCCTGAGGGGAACCCGGCTGATCCGGCTGATCGAACGGGTCTCAAGGGCGATCGGCACCGGTGACATTCGAATTCCGGCCGAGCGCGAACGGGTCGCCGCCGCTTTCCTCGGCGCGACTCGGCCCCGCCAGAGCCTGCTGGGCGATCCGGTAGCGGTGGCGCTGATGGGTGACGCCGCGGTCGGAATCGGGGTCGGCACTCCCGGACTCGAACCGGCGTGGATCGGCAGCCGGCCGGTCGGGACCGTGACCATCAGCCGCAAGGCCAGATTCTCGGATCCGCCACGCCCGAACCAGATCGAAGCGGCCATCTCCGGGGCTAGCCGGAAGATCGAGACGCTCGCGATGCCGGCCTGCCAGCGGCTGCTCGCAACCACCGATTTCTCGGTCGTGGTCGAGCGGCTCTGCGGAGACCGGATCACCCACGAAGATGCCCGCCGTGGGCTCGAGGCCGTATACGGCCAGACGAGTGACGACCTTTCCGCCTGGTTCGGGATCGAACCGGGGCGTTCGCGTTTCCTGCCCGGCACTCTGGTCGGAATCGCCGCCCTGTCTGATGTCTTCGGTCTGCCAGTCGAACCGGTCGGCCACGATTCCGTCGCTGGCCGTCACTGGAGTGACGAGTACGGCCGGCTCGTATCGGCCGAAGGGTCATCCTCGTGAGTCCGGCCGGACCGGATGGGGCGGGCCTGACCGCGAAGCAACTGCGTGAGGCGATCCTGACCACGGAGGTAAAGGTGCCGACCCGCGGCAATCGCAAGCTGGAAAGCTTTCTCGATGCGGTGAACAATGACGACCGGATCCGCAGCTGGTGGTACATGGCGCAGATCCACGCGGAGCGGCTCGGCATGTCGGACCACTCATGGGTCCACATGCAGATCGTCCTCAACATCGCGCTGCGCCTTTCGCGGCTGCTGACCAAGGGCGGGGTGGAGCCGGCGATGGTCACCGACCACGGAATGAGCCCGCGCGACGCCGAAGTCGTGATCGCCGGTGGGGCCCTGCTGCACGACATCGGCATGTCGATCCACCGGGCTGACCACGAGGCCTACAGCCTCTTCCTGGCACGCGAGGCACTTCCGGGGCTGCTCGACCGAATCTACGAGGAGCCCGAGCGCTCGATCGTCACCGCCGAGATCCTGCACGCAATCATCGGCCACCGCCGCCGTGGTCAGCCGTACACGGTCGAGGCCGGCATCGTGCGGGTGGCCGACGCGCTCGACATGGCCGAAGGCCGGACCCGGATCCCGCTCAAAGCCGGTCAGGAAGGAATCCACTCGATCTCCGCCGCCGCGATCGACCAGGTCCACATCTCGGCCGGCGAGAACCGGGCCGTGCGGATCGAGATCGAACTGAACAACTCGGCCGGCATCTTCCAGGTCGACGATCTGCTCGCCACCAAGATCCGCGATACGCCGCTGGCCCCGCACATCGAAGTGCTCGCCGAAGTCAAGGGCGAGAGCGAGAAGCGGTTGCTTTCGGGCTTCCGCCTCCCAAGCCAGTGAGCCGCTCGACCGGACTCGTCCTGCTGGCCGACCAGGCGCTTCATGACACTGGCGACCACCCGGAGAACTCGCGCCGGATACCGACCGTGCTCGACCGGCTCCAGGCGAGCGACGACTGGCAGAAGTTCCGGATCGTCGAAGCGCGGGCCGCGGAGATCGAGGACGTCCGCCGTGCCCATTCCGCGGCGCACGTCGATCTCGTGAAGTCGGCCGCCGAGTCGGGCCCAGGCTGGATCGACGGTGACACACCGGTCAGTCCAGCCAGCTTCGAAGTGGCGCTGAAGGCCGCGGGCGCCGCGCTCAGCGCGGTCGACGCCGTGGCCGAACCCGACGGGTCTGGCCCCGACAGCCTTTTCGCGATGATCCGGCCGCCCGGCCACCACGCGACCCCCGACCGGGCGATGGGCTTCTGTCTCTTCAACAACGCGGCCGTGGCCGCCCGCTACGCGGTCGAGCGTCACGGGTTCGAGCGGGTGGCGGTCCTCGACTGGGACGTCCACCACGGGAACGGCACGCAGGACATCCTCTGGCAGGATCCGGCGGCGCTCTTCGTTTCCCTGCACCAGTGGCCGCTCTTTCCGGGAACGGGCTGGCTGGGAGAGACCGGCGCCGGAGACGGTGAGGGGTTCACGGTCAACCTGCCGATGCCACCTTCCTCCGGCGACCGCGAGCACATGCAGGCGATGGACGAGGTGATCGAGCCGATCCTCGAGGCCTACGATCCGCAGCTGCTGATCGTTTCGGCCGGCCAGGACGGCCACGCCGCCGACCAGCTCGCGAACCAGCTGATCACCACCTCCGGCTTCAACAACCTGGCCGGACGTGCCGCCAACTTCGCAGCCGACCGCGGAATCGGCCTCGTGGCCTTACACGAAGGCGGCTACAACCTGGCGACCCTGCCGAAACTCGATCACGCGATCCTGGCGGGACTGGGAGATTTCACAACGGACCTGAGAGATCCATACGCAGAGTTGGGTGCCCTTGACGTCGGGTGGCCCGAGAGACTCGAAGAGATCAAGAGAGCACAGAGGCCCTACTGGCCCGTCTAACGGCCTACCGAGGGGCGCGGCACGAGTACCCCTGTCCAGGATCCCGGGGTATGAGTTGGGGATAAAACCGTGGTCCCGCCGCGCCGAGGTCCAATTAACAGGGAGGGACCTGGACAGGGGTACCCGTGCCGCGCCCAAGGCCCATCTCCCCGAAAGCCCGAGCCCCGAAAGCCCAACGGGCTGAGGTGGCGCGGATCGGGGCCACTAGATGGTCCTTTTTTGCGTCACCTCGGCTATACGGATTTCCCGGGCCTCTCTGAGGCCCTTACCGGGGTAGCAAAGTAAAGACATGGGCAGCTGCTCGAGACATCCAAGTTGGCTTTCCCGAAACCCACAGAGGCCTGATCCCTCAGAGACATCACACGGGGAATGTCAATTTGGATGCAGTTATTCAGAACTGTGAAGTCTGAGAGAGGGAAAAACTGAAAGTCTTTCCCTTATTCCTGTTTTTCCGCCGCCGCGGAAGACCAACTAGGACTTAAAGCGGTCCAGGTCGTGTCGGCGCTGATCTTTCTTAGCGTCGAGCTTTCCCTGAATCAGGGAAGCGACGATCACGAAGATTGCGAAGAAGGCGATCACTCCGAAACAGAAGAAGGTGATCAGCAAATCGTTTGCGCGGCCGGCGAGTCCGACTCCGTCGGCGGCCATGGCGGCGGGGGCCAGGGTCAGAGCGAACAGGGTGGTGAGGGCTGCGGTCAGGGATGCGGTTGCGCGGCGGGAAACTTTCACGACCGGAAATCTACCAACTATGCAGGCGCCGGATTTCCTGAACTGGGAAATTCGGCGTTTGGTCGGACGGAACCAGACGAAAATCTCGGTCAGCGCGACAAGTCTTGTGAACGACTTGTGAAGATTCGGCACCCAGAGCGGGTTCGACCTCCGGAGGCCCTACACTTAAGTGGAAATGAACTACGGACGCGAATCGCTGCGGGTGGCTGTCATCGACAACGACTCCGGCTTCATCAAGGTCCTGACCAACCGCATGGATTCCGCGGGCTGGCAGCACCGGGTACTGGCTTCGGCCGTACCGCCTCAGGAACTCATTGCCATGAAGGTGAACGCGGTCGTCGTCGACCTCGGAGTGATGGAGGATGACGGCTGGGCCTACCTCGAGCGCATAACCGGATTGTTGCCCGATCTCGGGGTACTGGTCTGTGCCAGCGGGGCAACCGTTTCCCAGAGGGTCCGTGGCCTGCGCATCGGAGCCGATGACTGGATCAGCAAGCCCTGTCACCCGGAAGAAGTTATTGCCCGGATCGAAGCGGTCGCCAGGCGACGCCGGCGTCTCAAGAGCTCGAGCGAGACCGGGCCGGTCGTGGTCGGCGAGATCGAGGTTCGTGCGGACCAGTTCCAGGCCTTCGTCGCCGGCAACAGCCTCGACCTGACCCGGCGCGAGTTCGAGCTGCTTCAGCTGCTTGCTGAGAGCGAAGGCAATGTCCTCGAACGCGAAACGATTTATCAAAGGGTGTGGGGATACACGATGGCTCACGGCGACCGCTCGGTCGATGTGTTCATCCGCAAGCTCCGGCACAAATTGGAAAAACGGTCACCGGGCTTCTCCTACATCCATACGCACTTCGGCGTCGGTTACAGGTTCGCAGCCGAATCGTCGTTGCCGGCCGCTTCGGCGGCTGCAGAAGAAGGCTCCGACCGAGCTGCCTCTCCGAGCACTGACGTGCTCTCCGCACCGGTCTAGAGCTCTTTCTTTGTAGTTCCGAACGCCCACCTCTCCGGGCGTTCACATTTTGTCATGGTCACAGTTTTGTCACACCTCGGAAAC
>JBBSKC010000064.1:0-13100 GCA_038256675.1 Solirubrobacterales bacterium
CGTACCCACACAGATGGTCGCGATCTTCGCCAGCGCTGCCGCACCGGCGCCCCTGGTTCCGCCAGTCGCGGCCACACTGGTCACCGAAGCATCGCTTCCCCGGCCAAGCCCTTGAAGCTTGAGTTGGGCCGTAACTACCCCCTCTTGGATCCGGTCCAAGAGGGTCTGCGCTACCGGGGCCAAAGGCAGGAGCGCGGCCGCCGCCTGTGGTGCCGCGCGGTAGGCGCGCAGTGTCGCGCGGCAATGGCCACAGGTCGCGAGGTGGTCCTGGAGTCGGGACAGCTGATCGGTAGCGATCTCCCCGTCGCAGCACGCGGAAATCTGCGGTTCGAATTCGGCACATAGTTCGCCGGCTTCGCTGTCGCTGAATACCGATCGGAACCGCTGGCGACCCTCGGCAAGGCAACGGTTCACCTTGGTCCGGGTCCATCGATTGATCTCGGCGATCTCGGCGTACGAATATCCCTCGGCGAGCATGGTCAGTGCTTTGAGTTCCTGCGGCTTGAGCCGTGACAGGGCCTCCCGGCTCCGCGCCACCTTCTCCCGCTTGACCGCTCGTTCGTCGGGACCGTCGGATCCCGAAGGGATGAGGTTGACCCAGTCCTCGGATTCATCGTCCCGGTAGGCCGAGGCCGGCCGGCCGAGGGTGCGCTCACGGGTCTTCCGAATCGCGAGGGCCTCATGCTTGATGACCGTCCGGGCCCACGGAAGCAGCTGGCGGACCTCGGTCGTGGGCGCCTTGGAAAGCAGGATCTCGATGCCGCGCTGATACGCGTCGTCAGCGTCGTCAGCGCAAATGGAGTAACGCCGGGCGGAGCTGCGGAGGGCGGTGTCGTGCCGGTGGATCAGCTCGACCGCGGCACGCTTTCTCTGAGCCAGGTCGTTGCCGGCTTCAAAGCGGTCACCCCGCTCAACGCGCCCCGCCTTCGGATGCGCTTCCTCTGTCTGGCCCATCAACCCCCTCCTGGGATTTCCAGCACACGAACGAAAACACTTGCAGGATCTGCATTCCCACTCGGGGCGGTTTTCGAACCTCGCA
The DNA here is from genome assembly GCA_038256675.1 of Solirubrobacterales bacterium. Taxonomy (GTDB): domain Bacteria; phylum Actinomycetota; class Thermoleophilia; order Solirubrobacterales; family 70-9; genus 67-14. The sequence goes on from JBBSKC010000064.1 coordinate 1,040, forward strand.
GATTCGCCCCGCCAGTGGTGCGAGGCTTGAGGGAATTCGAACCGAAAATTGACATTTGCAGCACTAAGTCCGCCGGTTCAGAAAACACTCCCCCGACTTTCCGGACCGTTTCCCGGAAATTGCGACATTCAGAGAATCCTCCGCAAATTGCGCACTTTGTCAGTGGCCGACCGGGTTTTGGGCCGAAAGGAGGCCTTCCACACCAGTGCCAAGGAAAGTTGCGTCAGGCGCCGGGTGACCTTGCCGGGGAAAAGCGGCTCAGCCGTCCAAGCGACCTCCGGCCGCGGCCAGGTCCTGCATCCCGACCGCGTCGTCGAGTTCGACGTCGAGGTGGGTCATCACCCGGGCCAGCATCAGGTACTCGCCGGCGGCCAGCATCGCTTCGACGATCTGACGGGGCGGGAAATGCTCCCGGACCGCAGCGAAGACTTCGTCGTCGGCCCTTTCGGTATCAACCACCTGGACGATGAAGTTGAGCAGGGCCTGCGCGTTTGGTTCCAAGCCGGCCGAGGAAAGCTCACCTGCCCGGACCGCCTCGATCTGACCGTCGCTTGCCCCTACCGCGCGGGCGATCGTCTCGTGCTGGACCCATTCGTACTCCGCGTCCGTCTGCTTCGCGACCTGGAGGATGACCAGCTCGCGCAGGACCGGATCGAGTTCAAGGTGCTGGAGCACCGCACCGCCGAACTGGAGGAACGGGGCGAAGGCGGTGTCGGCGTTCGCGAGCATGCGGAAAATGTTGAGCGGCGGCAACGCATCGAGCGCGCGTTTGGTCGCGGGGGAAGCGGTCTCGGGATCTGCGTAAGGGAGTCTGGCCATGGGCCAAGCGTATGCGAGCGATAGCTTTCCTTCATGGCCTCGCGCGAAGAGATCGAGAACATCCTGCCGAAGCTCGGACGCGGGGCCCGGATCAACCTGAAGCTGAAGGACGGCGGCGAGGTACTCGGCACCCTCTACGGCGTCTTCGACGGGCAGGTCTATCTCGAGGACCACGAAGGGGATGTGGAAGCCGGGCCGATCGACCTCGACCGGATCGAGAACCTGATGGTGCGGATCCACACCGAAGGCCCGGGCGGTTCCGCTCCGTAGGGCGAAAGTCAAGCAACGGCCTCGATTCACCAACGCCCGGGTAACGATCCCGACCCGACGGCCCAAAGATGGATGGAATGAATCAAGGTGGCCTCATGAATTCACTTTCCGAGGGAGTATTGCCAGAAAGCTATACTTGAAGCATGGCCAAAGTCATGATTTCGATTCCCGACGACCTGTTGCGCCAGGTTGATCTCGAAGCCCAGCGACAAGGGACAAGCCGGAGTGCCCTGGTGCAAAAGGCCGTGAAGCGGGAGATCGGGATCGTGATAACCGACCCGGACCAGATCATCAGTCGGCTGGAAGCCCTGGCTTCCAAGGGGAAGTGGGATGGGCACACCGGTGCCGCAGCCATGATCCGGCAGGATCGCGACCGCGATGGGTGACCGGGGCTGGGTTATGGATGCCAGCGTGCTGGTCAAGTGGTTCCTCTCCACAGACGCCGAGCCGGATGTCGAAATAGCGCGGAGCGCCATCGGCAGGCTTTCGATGCGAACCACTTCCCTCGCTCTCTTCGAAGTCGGAAACGCACTCCTGAAGAGACTCGCTCTTTCGCCTGAGGAGATCACCGCAGGACTTGACATGGTGGAGGAGGCATGCGGTCCCCCGATCGAGCTGAGCCACGTCGACTTCCTGCCGACCGCCGAGCTCGCCTCCGAGCACGACCTGACTTTTTACGACGCGTCTTACGTCGCTATCGGGCGAAGAATGGGACGGGATGTGATCTCGGCTGACTCGGATCTGCTCGATCCCGGGCTGGCGGTCGACCTCGCGACGGCGATGGCCTAGCTGCGCTGCAGTTCGAAGAGTGCCGACCAGACCTTCATGTAGAGGCGGGACCTTTCGTAGCCCTGCTTCCGCCCGACTTCGTCCTTGAAGTTCGGGTAGTCGATCTCCTCGGCGAGCAGGGCTGCGGCCATGATCCAGTCGTCACGGCTCACGTAGACGCGGTAGCGATAGTCGCCGAGGTCGCTTTCCTGGATCTCGTCGGCGTACGACTTGAGCGGCTCGAGCCCGAGCAGATTGTCGAGGTCCTCGCGGACCCTGCCCCGGACGCAGAGGCAGTCCTCGCGATCACCTTTGTCCACGATTGAAAAGAATCCGCGGCTGCTCACCATCCACATAGGCATCCCCCTTCGGTCGATTTCGTACCCGAGGAGTGGGTCGGCCGGGCAAAGGGATTTCTGACAGGACTCGTGGGTCAGGCAGAAGCGACGCGGTTTTCCGGAATCAGCCCTCGGTGACAACCGGAATCAGCCCTCGGTGACAACCCGGTCGAGCTCGGCCAGGGTCTTGACCCAGATCAGGTTGCGGCGGTTGGCGCCGTAACGCAGTGCCTCATCGGTGAGGTTGACCGAGTTTCGGAACAGGTCCGGCGAATCGAACCCGCCGAAGACATTCAGGTGGATCCCGTCGGCCAGTAGACCGTTGTCGATCATCTGATCCTCGGTCAGGGCCGGCCAGAGGTTGATCAGGGGGACCTTCAGTTTCTGGCTCGCTTCGTAGATCTTTTGATTGGCCTTCTTGACGTCACCCCATTCGTCGACTTCAGGCGTGCTGGTGGTGAAGATCGGCGGCAGGGTGCTGAACACCGGCACCGAGCCCGCCTTCCGGATCTGGGCGGCGATCAGCCCCATCCGGGGCGCGGTGAAGGTGCCGGCGCGGCCACTGAGGTTGCGGTCGAGCCCGAAATCATTGGACCCGGTCATGACGATCGTGTAGCGGGGAAGGATCTGCCTGACCTCACAGGCGATCGGGGTTTCGTCCGGCCGGCAGGCAGGGTCGAGGCGGGCGATGGCCGGCAGGTTCTGACCGGCGGTCGAACCGAAACCGGAATAAGTCCCGGACCGGGCTGCGGCCGAGTTGCGCGAGAACGAGTTGGCCGGCGGGCAACCCGGCAGGGCGAGCTGCGGCGCGAACTGCGTGAGCTTGAACTTCTCGACCGTCGGCTGGAGTTCACCCTGCTCGCCGTACTCGACCGGGGCGCAGCCGAAGCCGAAGAGGTTCTGGCGGAGCTCGGTGTTCGAATCGCCGACTTTGGCGAACACGAAGGGGCGCATGCCACGGCTGTCGGCCACCGCAACGTCGGCCAGGAGCTGTTCCCGGACTTCTCCGGTCAGCTCCGGCACCACCGGTGCCTCGAACCAGCTCTGCTCGTCGTCCCCGCCGAAAGGCGAGCCGCAGCCGGACAGCATCAGCAACCCAGCGGTCAGCACGCCGAGGACGATACGGATGACTTGTGCCGGATTCTGCCTCACAGGTTCAGAGTAGGGATCTCCACTAGCATCCGCGCCATATGACTACTTGCGTGGTAACCGGCGGAGCCGGATTCGTCGGATCACACCTCTGCGACCAGTTGCTGGCGAAGGGGTACCGGGTGATCTGCATCGACAACCTGGACACCGGCTCCCTCCAGAACATCGAGCACATCAAGTCCGATGATTTCACCTTCCTCGTTCACGACATCACGGAGGAAGTCGAAGTCAATGGCGACGTCGATTACGTCTACCACCTCGCCTCCCCGGCCAGCCCGATCGATTACGCCCGGCTGCCGCTCCACACGCTCAAGGTCGGCGCCCAGGGCACCTGGCACATGCTCGGCGTGGCCAAGTTCAAGCGGGCGCGTTTCCTGCTCGCCTCGACCTCGGAGGTGTACGGCGACCCCCAGGTGCACCCGCAGGAAGAGAGCTACTGGGGTCACGTCAACCCGATCGGCCCCCGCGGCGTCTACGACGAAGCGAAGCGTTACGCCGAGGCCCTGACCATGGCCTACCACCGCCAGCAGGGGGTCGACACGTCGATCGTCCGCATCTTCAACACGTACGGCTCGCGCATGCGCGCCCACGACGGCCGGGCGATCCCGACCTTCCTCAGGCAGGCACTTCAGAACCAGCCGCTGACCGTCTTCGGCGACGGCAGCCAGACCCGCTCCTTCTGCTTCGTCGACGACCTGGTCCGCGGGCTGATCAGCCTGGCCGAATCCGGCGAGCACATGCCGGTGAACATCGGCAACCCCGATGAGTACACACTGCTGCAGCTGGCCAACTCGGTGATCGAGGCCTCCAGCTCCGACTCGTCGATCGTCTTCGAGCCGCTGCCGACCGATGACCCCCAGGTCCGCCAGCCGAACATCGACCGGGCCCGGAAGCTCCTCGAGTGGGAGCCGACCATTTCACTCAACGACGGCCTTCGGAAAACCATCGACATCTCCCGCCGCAGCCGGCTGATCGGACTGATCGAGTAGCGCCTTGAACTCTCCGGCCGTCACGACCGTGCTGGTCGTCGGGGCGACCGGTTTCATCGGCCGCCACGCGGCCGACCGGCTGGCCGAAACCGGCTTCCAGGTGCTCGGCACCTCGCGGAGCGGCAAGCGCACCGACTTCGCCTGTGACCTGCTCGACCCGGCGTCGATCGAGCGGGTCCTCGATCGGGCCCGACCGGACGCGATCCTCGTGACCGCCGGCATCTCTTCGGTCGGCTCCGCCTGGAAAGACCCTGAAGGCACCTTCCAGGTCAACACGACCGGTCCTTTCAACCTGTTCGAAGCGGTGCGGTGCCAGGCGCCCGCAGCCAGGGTCACGCTGGTCTCTTCGGCCGCTGTATATGGCCCGCCGGACTCCCGGGAAGACCTGCCCTTCACCGAGACGAGCCCCACGCGCCCGGCTTCGCCCTACGGCGCGTCAAAGGCGGCCGCGGAAGCGCTCGCTGGCCAGTACAGCCGGGGATTCGGGATCGAGGTCGCGATCGCGCGGGTCTTCAACCAGGTCGGACCGGGCCAATCCGAGGCTCAGGCGCCCGCCGAGTTTGCCCGGGAAATTGCCCTGGCCGAGGACCGTGGAGACCGGAAGCTGGACCTGAAGATCGGCAGTCCGGAAGCCGAGCGCGACTTCACCGACGTGCGCGACACGGGCCGTGCCCTGACCGGAATCGTCAGTGGCTCCGGCACCGGCGCTTTCAACATCTGCTCCGGCACCGGGGTCCGGCTGGACCACATCGCCGCCGGACTGTCCGCCCACACTCCGGTCGAGATCGGCGTGGCGAAAACGCCGGGGAACGCGCATCCGGCCGACGTGCCGCTGGTGGCCGGGTCGGCGGCGCGGCTGAAGGAGGCGACCGGCTGGCAACCGGAGATCCCGCTTTGGATCAGCCTGCTCGACCTGCTCGACGACTGGCGCCACCGGGTATAAGAATCGGGTCGATCAGATCTGCGGCGGGATGCCGACCGGCGGCACCGGGTGCTTCAGAACCTCCGCGCGCGCCCGGCGGCTTTCACCGAGCCATGCCTGGGCGAGTTCGAGCTCCCCGTGCTTTCGCAGCCTCCGGCGGGTCTTCACCATCTCGGGGACGCGCACGAGAGCCGCGCTCTTTCCGGCGATGGTGAGTCTGAAACGGCGGGCGGCGATCGCCCGGAAGATCGCGCCGATCTCGACCGCGGTGATCCGCGGAAGTGAACGCAGCGGCATGAACTTGGCCTGGGTGAAGATGCGGTTGCGGGCGACCAGGCGCGCGTTCTCGGCATCCGGCCGGTCGAAGCCGACGTGCCAGGCGGCGTTGCCGACGTGCCAGATGACCGCCGAGGGCTCCAGCCGGAAGCTCCAGCCGGAGATGCGGGCGCGGACGTTCAGGTCGACATCCTCATAGAAGGCGAAGTAGCTCTCGTCGTAACCCCCGAGGTCGATCACCATCTGGCGCCGGAACATGCAGGCGGCGCCGCAGACGCCGAAAATCTCCCGCGCCTCGAAACCGCGCTCGCTCTGTGGCCGACCGATCCCGTCCTCGCGGGCCCGGCCGTCGGCGGTCAGCGCCTGGCCGAGGCTGTAGATCAACGCGTCGGGGTCGTCGGGGTCGTGGGGCCGGCCCCGGACCATCGAGAGGATCCGGGGCTGGACCCCGCCGATGCGCTCGTCGGACGTCAGCACCGCGTGCATCTTCGCGAGGGCGCTGGGCTCCAGCACGGTGTCGGAATTGACCGTCGCCACGGCATCGGCGGCGGTGGCCGAGAACCCGAGGTTGACGGCGGGGGCGAACCCGAGGTTTCGTGGCAGCGGGATGTGCGGGATGCGCTCCTCCTGCATCCAGGCGACCGATCCGTCGGACGATCCGTTGTCGACGACCATGAGCTCCAGATCGACGCCGGTCTGGGCGCGAAGCGACTCTATGCAATCCCGCAGGTCATCGATGCAGTTCCAGTTCGGTATTACCACGGCGACCCGTGGGTTCTCGTTCCCCATGGGTACAGATTGACAGAACGCGGGGGCCCGGGAACCCCCGCACCGGGCCGGTGACAGTGGTGGACTAAGGGTAGGATCCGGCGCCATGTCTTCGAAACCCTCCCCACGGCCGCTGACCGGCAAAGCGACCAATGCCGCCACCCGCGCCGCCCGGCGCCTGGCCGGCACGGCCCTCGGCAAACGCGCCGTAACCAGCCTGAGGACCGAGCCCGCCCCGGCCCGCCTCGATGACTGGCTGGTACCGCTCTTCGGTGACGAACTGAACCGCATCGAGGACGCCGTCAAAGGCTCCGGCCCCGAAGCTTTCCGCGAGTTTCGCGACCTCGACGACGACCTCTGGTCGATGTTGCTCACGCTCGACTACGACGCCTACCCGGGCATCCGCGAATTCCTGCCGAGCCTGCCGGAACCGGCGCTCCAGGAGATGTGGAACGGAACCAGCGGTCCCACCCTGGCCGCCCAGAGCGTCTGCTTCTACCGCAAGCTCAAGGAGATGGGGGTCGCGCACGGGCGCGAGCTTTCCGGGTCGCGGGTCCTCGACTTCGGCTGCGGCTGGGGGCGGCTCACCCGGATGCTGGCCAAGGACCTCGACCCCGGACTGCTGTTCGGCTGCGATCCGGTCGAGAGCATCCTCGACGTCACCCGCCAGAGCGAGGTGCCGGCAACGCTGGCGCGGAGCGAGTTCCTGCCGGAGACCCTGCCTTTCGAAGAGAAGTTCGACCTGATCTTCAGCTTCTCGGTCTTCACCCACATCTCGGAGAAAGCGCACCTCGCTTCGCTCAAGGCGATCCATGACGGATTGAATCCCGGCGGGCTGTTCGTGGTCACTGTGCGCCCGCCCGCGTACATCGACTTCAACCCGCTGATGCAGCCCGCGGTCGATCGGCTCGGCCCTGACCGCCTGCAGGTCTTACGGGAACCGCAGTACGTCTTCGTGCCGCACGAGACAGAAGGACACCCCCAGTTCGGCGGCGAGGAGATGCACTACGGCGAGGCCGTGGTCACCCTGCCGTACGTGCGGGAGAACTGGTCGTCGATGTTCGACCTGCTCGACGTCAGCATCTTGAGCGGCGACATGTATCAGGTCGCGCTGACCCTTCGCAAGGCCTGAGCTTCCGAGGTACGGCGGAGCCGCTCCTCAGAGTTCTTCGGCGATGCGTGGGGCCTCGCGGTTGAAGACCCAGACACCGAGCACGCAGACCGCGACGTAGATGAAGAACGCCGGCAGCAGATGGACCGCTCCGCCGGCGGCCTCGATCGCGCTCGGGGCGGCGGGGTCGATGATCCAATGGCGGGCCTCGACGAAGATCGGTGTCAGCGGGTTGATCAGGATGATGTCGTGGTACTGCTCCGGGACGATGCTCAGCGGATAAAGCACCGGCGTTCCGTAGAAGAGCGCCGTCACCAGCACCCCCCAGATGATGCCGACGTCACGGAAGCGAACGTAGAGCGACGAGAGCAGCATGCTCACGCCCAGGGTGAGGATGAAAAGACTGATCACGACCAGCGGGAAGAGCAGCCAGGTCCAGACGATCGCCACTCCGAAAGCGACCATGAAGATGACCACGGCGACCATGTTCGTGCAGAAGTTGAACAGGCCGGTCAGCACGGTCGCGAGGGGAATCACCAGACGCGGGAAGTGGGTCTTCCGGACCACGCCTTCCTGGTTGACGACCGACATGACCGAGGCCATCGTGGCCTCCTGGAAGAAGGAGATCATCACGATGTTGAAGAGCAGCAGTACCGGGTAGAACTCGACTTCGGAGCCGATCCGGAAGATCTTCGTGAAGACGAAGAGCAGCACGGCAAACAGGGCCAGCGGCCTGAGCAGCGACCACAGGTAACCGAGGACGGTGCCGAAATACGTCTTCTTGAAATCGTTGACCGAGATCAGGTAGAGCAGGTCGAAGAACCGGCGAGGGCCGCCGCCGAGGGCCGACGGGCCGGCGACGTCACGCAGGACCGGGGTTTCGCGGGCGACCGGGGGCTTTTCTTCGACCGGAGCCATCAGCTCTCCGGCCGCGTGACTTCGACCTCATCGACCAGGGTGACGACACCGGGGTCGACTCCGGTCCCGAAAACGACCCAGTCGATCGCGCGGAGCACTTGCATGCGCATGTCGTTGAGAGCGTCGTCGCGGAAGCCGCGGGCACTGAGGAAGTAACGCCCGGGTTTGAGGATGTTGTTGACCTCGACCGAAAACTGAACCCGCTCGCCAGGACTCAGGACGTCGTAGCCGCCGTCGAGTTCGGAGAGTCGCTTCGAGTAACCGAATACCTGAAGGCCGGCTTCATCGGTCACACCGAAGCTGAAGACCGGCTGTGGCATCTCGTTCAGCGCTTCGATGATGACGTTCATCCGGAACGGCGCATCCTTCCCGATGTTCAGCACCCTCGAACCGCTTTCATCCTCGAGCCAGGCGTCGACGATGTGGGCGTCGTCGCCTTCGGCCGAGGCACCGGCATGGAAACCGGGCCGCTCGTCCCGCTCACGGAAGTTGGCCCGCAGGTACCACTCGGCGACCTCCTGGGGGTTGCCTTGCTTGCTGACCCCGCCGTCGTGGATCATCATCGCGCGGTGGCAGAACTTCTCGACGCTGTTCATGTCGTGAGTGACGAGGATGATCGTCTTGCCGGCCGCTCGCATGTCGTGGAAGACGTCTTCGCACTTCTGCTGGAACGAAGCGTCGCCCACCGCCAGCACTTCGTCGATCAGCATGATGTCGGCCTCGGCCTGGACCATCACCGAGAAGGCCAGCCGGACCATCATGCCCGACGAATAGTTCTTGAGCTTCAGCTCGGCGAACTCTTCGAGCCCGGCAAACTCGATTGCCGGCTCGACCCGCCTTTGCGCTTCCTGTCGCGAGAGGCCGAGCATCACCGCGTTCAGCACGATGTTCTCCCGAGCGCTCATCTCCGGGTTGAAACCGACTCCGAGCTCGATGAACGGGGCGATCCGTCCGGCCACCTGGATCCGGCCGCGATCGGCCCGGTAGATGCTGCCGAGGACCTTCAGCAGGGTGCTCTTGCCGGAGCCGTTGAGACCGACGATGCCGAAGAACTCGCCCTCGTGGACCTGGAAGGTGATGCCGTCGAGCGCTTTCAGCTCCCGCGAGGGGTTCCCGCGGAACGGGTGGACGGCTCGCTCCTTGATCGAATCAACCCGGTACTCGGGGATCCGGAAGGACTTGCCGACATCGCGCACGTCGACCACGACAGGACCCTGCTGGATCTTCAGGGCCGCTTCTGCCGGGGACAGGTTCTCTAGGGATTTCGCTGGATTCAAGGTCAGTGCCGGACCGCCGGGGTTCGGTCGGCAGGCCGCGTTGAAGGCTACTTGTCACAGCCTGGTCAGGAGGGGTTGAGGGTTTCGGTGATCCGGGCCAGAAGATCTGCGTCGAAAGCGCCGTCCCAGTCATTCGGCCAGTCGACTGCGGCGCCGGCCACCCTCGCGTCGAACTCATCGATTCCGCCGGAAGCCCGGCGGAGGCCGGTGACCACCCCAGCCCGGTCGGGTGGGCCACTGATCAGGTTCGGTGAGATGGCCTTGAGCTTTTCTGCGGTCTTGCTCTCGCCCCAGGTTGTTGTCACGACGAGCATCCCGGCCGAGGCCATCTCGATCGGCACCAGGCTCGGGTGGGGTGCGTCCATCAGGGCGAGGCCGAGATCGTGGCCGGCGAGGAACTCGCCATACGCATCCTGGCCGGTCCGCGGGAGTAGTTCGATCGAGCGGCCCTTGCCGAGTTCGATCCGCTCTCCGGGACCGGTCGAGCCGATACCGAAGAACTGCCAGTCACCGGTGAAGACACCTTCGCTGATCGCTTGCCGCAGCGCGTCGATTCCGACCTGGAACAGGTTGCGGGCGGCGTGGCCTTCCGGGCGGCCGTAGAAGACCAGCTTGCGGACCGGCCGCGCGGCCAGCTCGGCCGCGGTCGGGGCGGCAATCGGCGTGATCGCATTGCGGAAAGTCAGTGCCGTGGCCCCGGCGGCAACTTCCTTCTCGCGGAAGACGCCGAGATCCTCCTGCGCGAAATAATCGCGCAGGATATTGGTGGAGAAGAGGGCGTCGTGGGGGAAGTCGTAGGACCCGCGCGCGAGGTCGGCCCAGGCTCCCGCGGGCACGGTCAGCGGTTCGTACTCCTGGATCATGTAGAGGAAGCGGCCGTCCGGGCGGGAGCTCTGACGGGCCAGGCGGGTCGCGATGTGGGCGGTCCACCAGGTCGTGGCGATGAAGCGGTCGTCCGGGCTCAGGCGGAGTGGCTCCTTGCCGTCACGGCCGAAGACGATCTCGACTTCGTCGAAGAGGCCACCGAGCTGGCGGTACGACTCGACTTGCCGGCGCCAGTCATCCGGCAGCGGCGGAGTGATGTCGACCGTGACGATCCGTATCGGAACCCCCGCTTCAGCCAGGCGCCGGGCAAGGTTGAATTTGGCGATGTAGCCGCCAAAGAGGTGCTCGAGGTCGATCGTCGGGATCAGCAGGTTGACCCGCGGCGGCTGGGTCTTCGAGACGACCGGGAAGAGGGGCGCGACCTTCTGGCGCATCTGGGTGGTCATGCCGGTTTCGTTGTCCAACCCGTCCCCGCCCCCGAAACGGTTGCGGAGGCCGCGGGGCAGGCGCCGTTTGACTCCCGCCAGGTGGCGGTAGAGGATCGCCCGGACCAGGACGCGCTCCATCCCGAGCGTCTCGCTGTGGCCGGCCAGGCGGCGGAGCGGCCGGAAGGTCAGCCAGAGGAGACCCGTGAGCGAGCGGTCGCTGCCGGCAAAGCGCTCGAGCGTCCGTCGCTTCTTCGGGCTCATAGACGCACCGCAGCGCTCGAGCACGACCTGGCTGATCGCCTTGAGCCGGAGGAACACGTCGAAGTAGGCCGAGGCCCAGCCGCCGAGGATCGCCCTCCACTGCCGGGGGTCGAGGCGCCGGAGGCCACGACTCGCCAGTCCGGCGTTGGCCTTTTCGTGGCCGAGGACCGCACCGCCATGCTGGACGTAGTCGTAAAGGGGGCGGTCGACATAGTGGACGTCGCCGAGCGCCAGGGCGACCATTCCCAGCCAGTGGTCGTGGTACTGCTCGCCGGGGAGCTCGGGAAACGGCAGCGCCTGCTCGGCCACGGAGCGCGTAAAGAGCGAGGCGGCTCCGGTCACGGTATTGGCGATCAGCAGCGATGCGATGTCCGTGAAGTTGTTCTTCCGGCTGTTCCAGTAGGTCTCGGCGATCACGGTGCCGTCCTCGGTGACCAGGCGCTGATCGCTGTAGATCAACCCGGCGGTCCCCAGTTCCGAGACCAGCGTCTCGAGCTTTTCCGGGTACCAGCGGTCATCCTGGTCGCTGAGAGCGATCAGCCCGTACTCGTCCGGCGCCAGTGAGATTGCCCGCTCGAAGTTCCGGTAGAAACCGAGTCGTCCGGGCGCCGGAGAGAAAGTGAAGCGCTCGTCGTCGCCGATGACCGCTTCGATCACCTCGAGGGCGTTCGCATCCGAGTCATCGTCGCTGATGAAGCAGTGCCACTGACAGCCGGTCTGCGCACGGATCGATTCGACCTGGACCCGGAACAGTTCCGGGTCCGGGTTGTAGGTCGCCATGCAGATCGCGACCGGTGAGTTGCCTTTCTCCGGGGAACGGCGGCTCATGGGCGCGAGGCGTAGGCCACGAAGACTCCTGTGCCCTTCATGCTCTCTTCCTGATCGATGGTGAGCACGAACCCCTGGGTCTCGAGCAGCTCCCGGAGGGCTTCCAGCCGGCCC
>JBBSKC010000065.1:0-13029 GCA_038256675.1 Solirubrobacterales bacterium
CTCGTCGTATGACGAGAAGTCGACCGAGTCTTTCTCGAGCGCGTCCACAATCGACTCGGCGGCGTACATGCCCGCGTGCATCGCGTAGTGGACTCCCTTGAGCTCGGCGACGTTGACCATGCCGGCGTTGTCGCCGGCGATCACCATGCCGGGGACGGCGAGGCGCTTCGGCATCGACCAGTAGCCGCCCATCGGGATCGTCTTGGCTCCCCAGCCGACGCGCTTGCCGCCCTTGAGGATCTTCTTGACGAAAGGGTGGCACTTGAACTGCTGGAGCGCGTCGTGGACCGAGAAGGTCGCGTCCGTGTAATCAAGACCGGCAACGAAGCCGATCGAAACCTTGTTGTCTCCCATCGGATACATCCACGATCCGCCGAACTCCTTGTACTTGGCGGACTTCCGGAGCGGCCAGCCCATGGTGTGGATCACCTGGTCGAGCGGCTCTTCGACTTCCCAGACTTCTTTCACGCCGAGCTCGAATCGCTGCGGGTCGAGACCATTGATGTCGAAGTGGTCGAGGGCGGCGTAGGTCAGGTGCCCGACCACGCCTTCTGCCAAAACGGTCGCCTTGGCGATCAGATCTGAGCCGGGCTCGAAATTGCCGAGCTCCTGGCCTTCACGTCCACGGCCGCGGTCGCCGGATCGAACTCCCTTGACGACCTGATCCTCGACCAGCAGTTTGTCGGCGGCGGTCTCGGTCAGGATGTAAGCACCCATCTCTTCGGCCTTCTCGGCGAGGAAACGGGAGAGCTTGGCCACCGAAGTTATGTAGTTGCCATGGTTAGCGAAGTTCGGCGGCATCGGCTTGAGTGGCAACGCCTTCTTCTCGGTCAGAAGGTATACCGCGTCTTTGGTGACTTCCTGGTAAACGGGCCACTCGGAGCGGTCCATATCAGGGAAGAGCTCGTCCATTGCCGAAGGGCGCATGCTGGCACCGGACAACGCGTGAGCACCAGCTACCTTGCCTTTTTCGACCACGGCGACCGGCACCTCGCCCAGCTTCTCGGCGAGCTCGGGGCGATCCTCAAGCAGCTGCAGCATCTTGATCGCGGCGGCGAGTCCGGCCGGACCAGCACCGACGATCGCGGCGCCTACTTCAATGCGTTCGTCTTCCGGATCGGTCGGCCGGGAGATGACGCTTTCGGAGCTAAAGGGGGGCGGATACTCGGAGGGCGCTACGGGGGGCATCAGGAAGATCCTTTCGGGAATGCGAACTGTGGGGAAAGCTTAGTCAGAGGCCTCGGAGGGCAGTGCGTGAATCCACACCGCCCTCCGGGCTCCTGATCAATTGGCTTCAGCCCTTCTTGGCCTTGATGGCCTCGGTGAGCTTCGGCATGATCTTGTTGAGGTCACCGACGATCCCGAGGTCGGAGAACTCGAAGATCGGCGCGTTCGGATCCTTGTTGATCGCGACGATGTTCTCGGAGTTCTGCATTCCGACCTTGTGCTGGATGGCGCCTGAGACTCCGACCGCCAGGTAGAGCTTCGGCGCGACGGTCTTGCCCGTCTGACCGATCTGACCAGCATAGGGCCACCAGCCGGCGTCGACGACGGCTCGCGTCGCGGCAACAGCTGAGTTATCGAACGAGTCGGCGAGTGCCTGGGCACCGTCGAAGCCTTCAGCGGAGCCCAGTCCTCGACCGCCACCGATCAGCACGTCAGCCGCCTCGATGTCGATGTCGGCGCCACGCTGCTCGCCACGGGTAATCAGCTCGGCCTTGGTCGACCATTCGGAGAGCTCGACGTCCAGATCAACGACTTCGGCGGTTCCGCCGGACTCCTTGATGTCGAACGCGTTGAGACGACCGATGATGATTCCGGGCTCGGAGACGTAACCGACGTCAGCGATCTGACTGTCCTGAAGGATCGGGCGCTCGGAGATGAGCTTGCCGTCATCGACCTTGACCTTGGTTACTTCCATGGTCACACCGGCACCGAGACGAGCGGTGAGTCCCGCACCAATCTCGAAGCCGAGCAGTCCGCCGCCGAACAGCGCGTAGGAGAAGCCGTCGTCGGTGATGATCTTGGCCATGACGTCGACGATCGGCTGGGCCAGACCCTCGGTCACATTCTTGGCACGGTAGACCTTGGTGACACCGTAGTTACCGAGGGCGGCAGCGCTGTCGTCAGCGATGTCGCCGACGATTACGGCTGCAGCTTCGGTACCGAGCTCACCAGCCAGCTTGGAGGCCTCGGAGAGGGCGCCAAGCGAGTTCTTGTTGAAGTTGCCCTCATCGTCATGCAGGGCGTAAACCAGAATGCCGGCCATCAGATCAGCTTCCTTTCATCGAGCCACGCAACGATCTTTTCGACCGTTTCATTCGTGTCTTCATCCTCGATGATCTCGCCGGCAGCCTTGGCGGGCGGCGGGTTCAGGGAGAGGACGGTGGTTTTGGAGCCGGCTTCGCCGACCTGTCCGGCTTCGATGCCGACGTCGCCGGTGGACTTGGTGTCCAGCGGCTTCTTCTTGGCACCCATGATTGCCTTGAGGCTCGGGTAGCGGGGCTCGTTGATTGCGTCGCCGACGGAGATGACGGCGGGCAGCGTGAGGGCCACCGTGTCGTATCCGTACTCGGCCTGACGCTCGCAGCGAAGCTTGCCATCCTCGACGTCCATCTTCACGACCTGGGTCAGTGAGGGCATCTTGAGGTGATCGGCCACAACAGCACCGATCGTGTAGCACTCGCCGTCATCGGACTGCTGTCCGAGAAGAACGACATCCGGGCTCTCTGATTCGAGAACCTTGGCGAGGGCAAGGCCAGTGGCGCAGACATCGGAGCCGAGAAGGGCATCGTCCGAAAGATGGACGGACCGGTCAGCACCGAGCGCAACTGCCTTCTGCAGGGCGCGCTGGGCAGAGCCCGGGCCCATCGTGACGGCAACTACTTCGTCAACTGCCAGGTCGCCGCCTTCTTTGAGCTGCATCGCAGCTTCAATGGCGTGGGTATCGAAGGGATTGAGGTTGTTCTCGCCGCTACGATCGAGCCGCATGCTGCCGGTGTCGATGCGCTTTTGTACCGCGGCGTCTGGTACCTCTTTCACCAGGACGCAGATCTTCAAGTGAAGCCTCCTTAGGGGGTGTTACGGAAGGACTCGCCCGGATTGGAGTTGGCGAGCCAAAAAACGGTTTGCGACGTGCAATCTTACTAATTGTCGCCTGATGTTGACTGACGAGTCAATCGGTATCGATTTCGAATCGGCCCGGTTCCGGCTTGGCCTGCGGGAACGAACCCCTGGATCCGCCCCCGCAGGCCGCCGTCGAGGAAAGTCCTCGCTCAGGACTCGACCGGTTCCACCACGACTTCATGGGCCACATGCGGCAGCCATCCCAGCGAGTTCGGCAGGTACCAGTTCCATTTGCCGAGCAGTCTCATCGAGGCCGGGAGCAACACCGCTCTGACGATCGTCGCATCGATCAGGATCGCCACCGCCAGACCAACCCCCATTTCCTTCAGGTCGAGCAGGCTGAGCGTCGCGAAGATCGAGAAGACGGCGACCATCACGATCGCAGCGCTGGTGACCGTACTGGCCGTGGAGGTCACACCTTCCCGCACCGCGTCCTCGGTGGTCATCCCTCGATCGACACATTCGCGGACCCGACTCAGGATGAACACGTGGTAGTCCATCGACAGGCCGAAGAGGATGACGAAAAGGAACAACGGTAACCACGCAGCGACGCTTCCGGGAGTTTCGAATCCCAGGAGTCCGCTGCCCACTCCATGCTGGAAGACCAGCGTCAAGACGCCGTAGGCCGCTCCTACTGACAGCAGATTGAGCAGAATCGCTTTGAGCGGAATCACGATCGACCGGAAGGTCACCAGCATCAAAAGGAACGAGAGACCCAGCACGAAGATGAAAACAAGCGGCAAACGCTCGTGCATCTGGTCGTTGAAGTCGACCGAGCTTGCGGTCTGGCCGCCGACGCTCACCGTCGCGCCCGTGACGCCTTCGAACGCACCTGGAATAAGTTGGTTCCGGATGTTGGCGAGCGCCCGTTTGGATCCAGCGTCGGACCCGGTTCCGGCCATCGGAATTGTGACCGCGGCGACCGTACCTGCGTCGTTGACGACGACTTCCGGCTTGCCGACCACTCCTTCAGTCGAGCCGGATTCCGAAACCAGGCGCCCGATGCCCGCGGAGACGGTCTCGCTTCGCACATCGTCGGCCTCGACCACCACGTCCGCCGGGATGTTCTCCCCGGGGAAGGCGGCGTTGATCCGGTCGTAGGTCTGAACGATCGGGATGTCCCTGGACAAGGTTTCGGTACCACCAAGCTCGGTCTTCATCCCGATGGCCGGCGCGGCCAGGGCAATCATCACCCCGAGGGCGAGAGTAAAAGAGATAGCCGGCCGTCGCATGACCTGATCGACGACTCGCTTCCAGACTCCCCGATTGCTCCTGCTGCGCCTCTCGGTGTGGCGCCAGAGGAACGGAACTCTTCCCCGGTCCACCCGATCGCCGAGCGCCGCGAGGATCGCCGGCAGCACGGTTACCGAAGCGGCCATCGCGATGGTGACGACGAGCATCGTTCCCATTCCCATCGCAATGAAGGTTCCGTCTCCGGTGAGCAGCATGCCTGCCATGGCGATGATCACGGTCAGGCCAGAAACGAGAACAGCGCGACCAGACGTCGCGGAGGCCACACGCAGCGACTCCGCCGGACTGCTCCCGCCTCGCCGTTCTTCCTTCACGCGCCTCATGTAGAACAGAGAATAGTCGACGCCGACCGCGAGACCGACCAGCAGGATGACCGAAGCGACCCCTTCATCGACCGGAATGAGCTGGCTCGGGATGGCGATCAGGCCGAAGGTGGCCATCACGGCGGAAATGCCCAGCATCAACGGAACCCCCGCCGCGACCAGAGAGCCGAAGGCAAGAATCAGGATCAGCAAAGTGACCGGCAGAGACAGGATCTCGGCCTTTCGGAAGTCGTCCGCAGCGACGGCGCTGATCGCGTCGTCAGCGCTCGCCATGCCGAACTGCTCGACCCGAAGGTCGGGGTGCCGGTCGGCCACCTGAGCGACGGAGTCGCGAGCCGGGCCGATCCGATCGGCCGCCGTATCCGGGTCTCCGCTGATCTCGAACTGCACAAGCGCGGAGTGGCCGTCTGGCGAAACGGCACTCTCATTTGCCAGCGGCGACCGGACCTTTTCCGCATATTCGGTTCCTTGCAGGGTGCGACTCGCATCGGAAGCGGCAGCGCGAAAAGCCGGATCGTCGATCGTCAGCGAATCGCTCTGAACGAGCACCGACTCCCCCGCGGGAGCCAGACCCGAATCGCTCAGAGCCCGGGCGGCCACGCCGGCCTCGCCGGACGTGGCCTCTGCGTCGGTCACTTGCTTGGTGCCGAGCGCACTGCCGCCGGCGAGTGCGATGACCACGAAGACGATCCAGCCGATAATGGCAGTCTTCTTGTGGACTGCACTCCAGTGGCCGATCCTCTCGGCGATTCCTTTTTTGTTCGTTTTCATCAGGTCCTCTGAATCGGGGGTTGAAAATGCTGCGATCCAGCTTGCGCTACCCGGACGACGCTTCCAATGGGGGTGCCCGGCGTCTCGACAGGTGCCAGCTCCCGGTGAATGGTGCGGCTACCCGTATTGGCGGAATGCCCCCGTTGCCTGATAATCCCGTCATGGGCAGGACCGTTCTGATCGTTGACGACCACGCCGGCTTCAGAGCCAGCGCCCGGCGCCTGCTTGAAGCCGAGGGATTCGACGTGGTCGGTGAGGCCGTCGACGGAAAAAGCGGAATCGAAACGGCCCGGGCGCTGGTACCGGATCTGGTCCTGTTGGACGTCCAGCTGCCCGACATGGACGGGTTCGCGGTATGCGAGGAGCTGAACCAGGTCGATAATCCTTCGAGCGTGATTCTCACATCAACCCGATCAGGCTCCGAGCTCAGCTCGCTGGTCTCCGAAAGCGATGCGCTGGGCTTTGTACCGAAGTCCGGGCTTTCGGGTTCTGCCCTGGAAAGGTTTCTCGAATGAAGCCGGTCGTGGCACTGCTCGACGCACCTCCGCGGTGGCTCCTCTGGGTGACCGGGCTTGTCGGGCTCTCGGTAGGGCTCGCAGCCCTTTGGCTACTGCTGGGCAGCGAATCGGTGGACGGCGGTCTGGCTTTCGTGACGATCGCCTTGCTGATCGGCTGGTCGTTCGTCGGCGCCGGCCTGGTCGCTTGGCGACAGCGGCCCGAGAGCCGAATCGGGTTGCTGATGGTAGGGGTCGGGCTCGCCTGGGCAACGAGTGCAATCAGTCTTTCCGACCAGCCGATCGTTTACCTCATCGGCATAGTTGTCGCCAACGTCTGGACGGTGTTGCTCTTCCAGTTGCTACTCACCTTCCCCGAAGGCCGCTTCAAGTCACGAAGCGAGCGGATCCTCGTCGCGGCGGCCTGGATATCGGGCGTCCTGCTGCAGCTGCTGGCGATGCTGTTCCTGTCTTTGCCTGATCCCGACCTCTGCCAGAACTGTGCGAGTAATCCGATCCAGATCGTCGACTCACCGGACGCGGCCAACCTCATGCTCGTGCTCCAGGCGCTGATCGCAGTGCCCACGATGCTGGGCCTTCTGGTCCTGCTGATCCGTCGCTGGCAAGGTGCGAGCGACGCCCAGCGCGGGCCCTTCGTGCCCGTGCTCTGGGCGGGCGGAGTGGTCATGGCTCTGCTGGCATTGCAGATCACCGGCATCGCCTTTGATCTGAACGGCGCGGTCACCGACGCGATCGCTCCGCTGATGCTGATCGCCTTCCTGACCGTGCCGTTCGCCTTCCTGACCGGGCTCCTGCGGACCCACCTCTCACGGGATCAGGCCGTTTCACGGCTGCTGGCGAAACTGCGTGAGCTTTCGATCGAGGGTGGAGAACTGAAAGTCCTGCTGGCCGAGGCGCTCGGCGACCCGACCCTGAGCGTCGGGTACTGGTTCCCCCCGATATCGGGCTACGTCGACCACGACGGACGACCCCTCGACCTCGAGAGGGAAGCGACCGACCGCTTCGTCAGCGTGGTCGAGCGAGGAGAGCGCCATGTTGCCGTTCTGATCTGCGACCCAGCCCTCGCGAGCCAAACCCAACTGGTCGACGCAGTCGGGGCCGCCGCGGCCCTGGCCCTGGAGAACGAACGGCTGGAAGCCGAACTGCGTGCCCGGGTGGCCGACCTGAGCGCCTCTCGAATCCGGATCGTCGAGGGAAGCGACCTCGTGCGCCGCCGACTCGAGCGTGACCTCCACGACGGAGCCCAGCAGCAACTCGTTGCTTCGGCCCTGAGCCTGAAGTTGGCGCGAAACAAATTGAAGAGCGACCCCCAGGCTGTCGAACAGCTGCTCGAGCAGGCGGCAGCGGACCTCGACCTCGCCACGACCGAACTGCGGGAACTGGCGAGGGGTATCCATCCCGCCGTACTCAGCGATCGAGGTCTCGGCGCCGGCCTCCAGGCGCTCGCCGACCGGGCACCACTTCCGGTCGAAATCCGCGAACTGCCGGACAGGCGCTTTCCGGACCGGGTCGAAGCCGCGGCGTACTTCGTGGTCGCCGAAGCGCTGACCAATGTCGCCCGTTACGCCGCGGCCGGCCGGGCGACAGTCGCGGTCACCAACAGCAACGGGCAGCTCAAAGTTGAAGTGGCAGATGACGGGAAAGGCGGAGCCAATCCGGCTGACGGTACGGGGCTGAGCGGCCTCGCAGACCGGGTAGCCGCGCTCGACGGGCAGCTTGCCGTCGACAGCCCCCTGGGCGGCGGCACGACCGTAGAGGCGGTGATCCCGTGCGGGTCGTGATCGCCGAAGACTCGGTGCTCCTGCGGGAGGGCATAGTCCGCCTGCTGGCCGAGGCCGGCCACGAGGTTGTCGGTCAATCGGGAGATGCCGTCGACCTGATCCGGAAGGTCGGGGCGCACCGTCCCGATCTCGCGATCATCGATGTGCGAATGCCACCGACCCAAACCGATGAAGGCCTGAGGGCAGCACAGACAATCCGTGAACGGATGCCCGAGGTTGGTCTCGTCGTGCTGTCCCAGAACGTGGAAGAGACTTACGCCATGGACCTGCTCGCCAACAACGTCGAGGGCATCGGCTACCTGCTGAAAGACCGGGTTTCGGACATCGACCGCTTCATGGAAGCTCTGACCAGAGTTTCGGAAGGTGGTTCGGTGCTTGATCCCGAGGTGGTCTCGATCATGCTGGGTCGCGGGCTCCGTGACGGGCCGCTCGACGGGTTGACCCCGCGCGAACGCGAAGTCCTGGGCTTGATGGCCGAAGGTCGATCCAACCGGGCGATCGCCGAGAACCTGGTGGTAACCGAGCGGGCGGTCGAGAAGCATGTGACCTCGATCTTCTCGAAGCTGGATCTGCCGGCCGCTCCGGGTGACCACCGGCGGATCCTCGCGGTACGTAAGTACCTGAGCGCCGAATCCTCGGGGTAGCCGTACCGACGAACACCTGCTGGCCCGATTGTCGCGAACCGGAGAGATCTTGAGCATGGTTGTCATGACTCAGATCACTGTGAAACCAAACGTCCCGCCCAACCTCCACTCGGGACCAACCCGTCCAAGGCTCACGTCCCTCGCCCGCGTTTTGGTCGCGATCGCGATCTCCGCGATTGGCGTTCTGACGCTGGCCTCGCCGGCGCACGCGCAGAGCACCTGCCTGCCGCACGCCCGGTGTGGTGCGGTGACCGTCCCGCTGGACCGCACCAACCCTTCAGCCGGCACGATCAGTGTCGCCTACGCCCTGGTCCCCCGAAAAGACGCGACCCGTCCCGCCCTCGGCACGATCGTCCCCAACCCGGGTGGGCCTGGCCAAAGCACGATCGGAAGCGCCCACATCTACCTCGGGGCGCTTTCATCCCTTCGAAAGCGCCGGGATCTGTTGCTCATCGATCCGCGAGGAACGGGAAGCTCAGGCCCGTTGAGCTGCCCCGGGCTCGTCGATGTAGTTCCGGGCGAGTTCGGCGTCGGCCAGGTCGCGAAAGTCTGTGGCCAGGATCTCGGCAGCAAGGCCGGGCTCTACGGTTCGGCGGCCGTAGCCGACGACTTCGAAGCCGTTCGAACCAAGCTCGGCCTCAAGACGCTTGATCTGTGGGGTGACTCTTACGGCACCTTTCTGATGACGGTGTTCGCTGCTCGGCATCCCGAGCACGTGCGTTCAATCGTGCTGGATGGCGCCTTCCCGGTCGCGTCGGATCCCTGGGGTCGCGATGTGCTCCACGGCATGCGTCGGGTGATCGGTCTCGTCTGCAAGCGCTCGCAGCGCTGCTCGGGAAATCAAGTGCTCTCCCGAATTGGCCGGTTCGCTGACCGCCTCAGGCGGCATCCGGTCAAGTTCACGGCAACCGGCCCTTCCGGACAGTTGGCGATCACCCTCGATGAACGCGTACTGGCGAACCTCACTTTCGGTGGAGGTGATCCCGCCGTCTACGGCCTGCTTCCGTCGGCGATCGATGCCGCCCTCGCCGGCGACTTTGCCCTTATCAAGCGCCTGGCGACGACTTCGGTGGTCAGTGATCTAGGTCAGCTGTCGATCGATCCGTCGCTCTTCAGTCTGGCCTCTTCGTTCGCTACCTCGTGCCATGACTACCCGAGGCCCTATGACCTCGGCAGGTCGCCAGCCGACCGGCGGCTCCAGTACCGAACCAGTCTCGAGTCGCTTGATCCGAACAGTTTCAGTCCGTTCTCGGGTGATGCCTGGCTCCGCACCGGGATCGATGCGGGCCCGAAATGTCTCGACTGGCCCACCGATCCGACTGCCGGATCGCCGCTTGAAGGACTGAGCATGCCCGACGTCCCGGTCCTCGTTCAATCCGGAGAGCTGGATGCCAATACTCCGATCGAGCAAGGTCGAAGGGCAGCGACTCAGTTTGCCCACCCGACGTTCGCAGTTGTCGCGAACGTCGGTCACACGCCGGATACTCACCCCTGTGGCGTGGCGATGGCAATCGATTTCGTCAAGCATCTGGAGACCGACACCGACCGCTGCCGACAGGTCGGACGTCCGCCCGTGGTGATTGACCGGCCCGCGATTCATGTGGCGCAACTGAAGGGTCCGAAAGTCAGATCCAACCGGCGTGTGCGAAGGGTAGTCCGGGTTGCCGCGGCGACGATTCGTGACGCCAGCCGTGCTGCTGAGTACACCGGAGCTGCCGGGCCGGTCGATGCCCTCAGGGGCGGTAGGTACATCCTTGGGAACCGGCGGATCCGATTCGTCCGGGCCCGGGTGGTGACCGGCGTTGTTGCCAGCGGGAGCCAGGCTACAAAGAGGGGATTCGCATTGACCAGACTCCGGCTCCAAGGCCACGGCGTGGTCTCCTCGAAGCTGACCTTCCGAGTTGCGCGGAAGAAAACGCGGATTACCGGGAAGGTCGGTTTCCAGCGAGTTGACCTGCGAATGCCTACCGGACGGTAGGCATTCGTTCGGGCTCAGCGATCAGGGACTCGGCGCTGTGAGTGAAGTCATCCGGGAACACAGTTCGTATAGCCGGCGTCGATCGTCGAGATCGTCTCTTGTGCCGGGCATCCGATACTTCGTCCGGGGGCTGCGATCCTCGAAGAATTCACCGCCCGGTGCTTCCTTGGGCGCGGCACCGCTGAGCCAGACGGCCGTGTCGGCACCCTCGGCCGGAGTCCGGAGAATCGGACCAAGCACTTTGTTGAATCCGGGCAGGGCCGCGCTGATGCCGGGGGTGACTGCCCAACCCGGATGTAGCGAATAGAACACGGGACCATCCCGAGAATGAAGTCGATTCCATTCTTCGCTGAGCATCACTCCGGCCCGTTTGGTCTGGGCGTAGAAGGCGGTCGGCGAGTAGTCCCGTCCCTCGAGCTGTGGATCATCGAGGTTGAAACCACTTGAGTACATGCCCCCGGACGACATCGTGATCACCCGGCCGTCATCGCTTTCCTTGAGCCGCTCCATCAGAAGCTCGGTCAGGAGGAACGGCCCGAGCACGTTGGTCGCAAAGGTCAGCTCGAAGCCCTCCCTGGTGTGTTCCCGTTCCGGCGGCATCACACCGGCGTTGTTGATCAGTACATCCAGATCCTCATCTGCCTCGAGAAACTCGTTCGCAAAGCTCCGAACCGATTCGAGTTTGGACAGGTCGCAAATGTGGAGGGTGGGCTCGACTCCCGAGCACTCGAGGATCTCGGCCCTGGCCGCCTCGCCCTTCTCACGGTTACGACACACCATGTGGACTTCGGCGCCGGAGCGCGCCAAATCGAGCGCCGCCGCTTTACCGAGCCCCGAGTTGGCACCGGTAACCATGACGCTCCGCCCTTCGAGCCACACCGGTTGCCACGAGAACATCCGCTTGCGGACCCGGTACCCGATCGCGCTGAAGCCGGGGACTACCGTGAGGTCCATTCCCCGGTCAACCAGTTCGGCCAGCTTTCCTCCGAGAATCGCCATTCAGCCTTTGCGCTCGACGTGGACGTCCGGAACCGTGGACGGCGGGTACTTGGCGCGGGTCTCGTCGATGAAGCCGGCCATGATCTCGGCGACCAGGTGGCTTTCAATCTCGATCATGTTCTCCGCGTTAGCTTCCCCCGAACGGGAGAGGTTGAACGAACCCATGAAAACCGTGTCGTCAACGACTGTGACCTTGGCGTGCATGAAATTACGAAGCTCGGCCGTTCCCCAGGGAACGGAGTTCTTTCCGGAGAACTGCAGGGAGCCAAGCACCTTGGCAAGCAACGGGATCTTCCACGTGGATTTCGTGGTCGCCCACTGTTCGAACACACGATCGGTCTGCGGTTCATCGATCACTCCGGCGATGTCAAAACCGGGTCGATCTCCATACTCGGCAAGCGTGCCGAGAATCGGGGCCGAGGTCAGGACCGGCGAGGCGATGCGGACCCGCGTCTTCGCGGTGCCGAGACGGGTGGCGATCCGCTGAGCCAGGGCTTCGCCATGGCCCGGAGTGAACCAGGCCCGTACAGTCACGTCGCCGACCTGAATCGGATTGGGGTCTCCGCGGCCGCTCCGGTCGACGTCGCCGGTCGACCAGAGTTCTTCGAAGTTCTCCAGGAATTCGCGAGACAGCTCTTCCGACTCGATTGTTGCGAGCACGTTCTCCTGTCGGGTCCAGGAGTAGATCGACCAGTTGGCCGACCCGGTCCAGACCGCTGCCTCGTCGCGCACCATGTACTTGTGATGCATCAGGTCCGGAATCCCGCGGATACCCCGGGTCTCGATCGGCAGCTCGGAAAGGATCGCCGGATTGGTCTCGGGCGGTGGGTGGACTGCCGGAAGGAAATTGCCGGCTTCGTGGTCACCAACATCGTTGTAGGCCAGACGCACTTTCACTCCGCGAGCCGCGGCGTCACGGAAAGCTTCGGCGACTACCTTTCCGATCGGGTCGGGGATCCTGATGTCGTACAGCGCTAGAACCAGGGTCTTCTCAGCCTTGCCAATGAAGTTGGCAATCCTCCCGGCGACCATCTCGGCCTGCGAGAGGTCCGTCTCGTTGCCACAGTCACTCAGGGCAAAAGCATCAATCAAGTTTGCGGTCCTTGGTGACGCCGTTCCGAATGAACTCGACGATGTCGTCGGTCGGGGAGCCGGGTGTGAAAACTCCGGAGACACCCATCTCCTTGAGCGCCTCGATGTCCTTTGTCGGGATGGTGCCGCCGACGGTGATCAGGACATCGTCGACTCCCTGCGCTGCCAGCAACTCGACGATCTTCGGGACCAGAGTCATATGCGCACCGGAAAGAATCGAGACTCCGATCGCGTCAGCGTCCTCCTGTATCACCGTTTCGGCGATCTGCTCGGGGGTCTGGTGAAGGCCGGTGTAGATGACTTCCATGCCGGAGTCGCGAAGCGCCCGGGCGATGATCTTGGCGCCACGGTCGTGCCCGTCGAGGCCCGGTTTGGCAACGACCACCCGGATTTTGTGCTCGACCTCTGGTTCGGCGACGGCGTTCACTAAAAGACCGGGATCTCGGTGTAGGTGCCGAAGACTTCCTGCATCGTCTCGATCATTTCGCCCTCGGTCGCCCGGACCCGTGCGGCGTCGATGATCGGATACATCAGGTTCTCGTCGGTTTC
>JBBSKC010000066.1:0-13009 GCA_038256675.1 Solirubrobacterales bacterium
CCTTCACGGAGGTTACGACCCCGAGGCTCCGGGCATCGCCAAGCCCCTCGCTGCGAATGAGACCGACCTCCTCGAGGATCCGCACCAGCGTTGCCGCCTGTTCGGGTGAACGCGGGTCGTCGGCGGGGCCACCAAGCACTTTCCGGAGTAACTCTCCCCGGATCAGATCGGCGTCCCTGAGTGTCTTGAAGAGTTCGCGAAGGTGGTCCGTGAGGCCGAACCGATGGTTCACCACAAGCTGGGCGAACTCGAGTTCGGACGGACCGGAAAGCGGATGGACCAGACCCTCGCCGTTCAGGAGATTCTGCTTCTGGGCCTTTGTGCTCGGCGGATCGAGTATCGCGATGTTGCCGAACCCGGCGACCAGACCGGGAAATGACTCGAGCAGGCCGAGTTCGAACACGAGGACGCCCCCTTCGGCGAATCGCCCGACGTCCTCGCGGGCCGAACCCGGACTGCCCGGCCAGACCGCCCCTACGCCCACTCCCTCCCGGAAACGCCCCAGGCCCGTGGCACCGCCAAGGTCACGCCATCTCCGGACGGCGTCGGCGGTACCGATCGCAACGCTCTCGCCTGAAGAAACCAGGTCGGCGATCCGGACCCCGGGAAGTCCACCCGTTCCGGCGTCGGTCCGGGATCGCTCGTCTGAGGCTGGATCACCGGCAGGCCCAACCGGGTCAAGCGCCGCCCCGAATCGATCCCACCACTCCGGACCTCCGCAGCCGGGCAGCACGTCGTCACCCTCGGGTTTCGCAACCGGAAATACCTCATCAAGTTTTACCTGGGGTTCAACCGAGCCATTCCAGTGATTGACGCTGAGTTCCGCCGCGACGTCTACCGGATCGTTTTCGCCCACCCCGAAACTCGTGCGGCCGAAACAGATGCCGGCCGCCTTGTGGCCGCCCGAATTAAGGGAGAAACGGGCGTGCTTGCCTTCGCCCATCTCGCGCACGTCACAGATTCTCGCGCCGGGCACGAGCAGCGTCACCGGCGGGTTTGCCTGCCCGAACGGAGCCAGCTGCTCGAGCTCTTCGGCCAGCGGCAGCCCGAGGTCCTCACCGCCGACGATCGCGTCGATCTTCAGTTTCGGGATCCGGGGTTCGGAGCCGATCTGTTCGACCACGGCATTCGCCAGGGCGGTTCGGAACTCGCCGATCCGCTCCGGCAGGACCTGGATGCCCGCGGCTGCCCTGTGGCCTCCAAAACCCACCAGATGGTCGGAGCACTCGGAGATCGCCCGGTGGAGGTCGAGGCCGGGAACGCTGCGGGCCGAACCCCT
Organism: Solirubrobacterales bacterium; assembly: GCA_038256675.1. Classification (GTDB taxonomy): domain Bacteria; phylum Actinomycetota; class Thermoleophilia; order Solirubrobacterales; family 70-9; genus 67-14. Next base: position 1,280 of record JBBSKC010000066.1, read on the forward strand.
GGCGACCCCTTCACCGATCGCGATCACCACGGCCGGACGGCCGTGGTCACGGGCCAGCCGTCCGGCCACGATGCCGATCACCCCGGGGTGCCAGTCCACTCCGGCAACGACCAGGGCGGCGGCGTCGGGATCTGCCAGGTCCCGCCGCGCGGCCTCTGCCGCACTTCCAACCTCACGTTCAACCCGGCGCCGGTCGAGGTTTGCCCGGCCTAGCTCGACGCCGATCTCGGCCGCACGCTCCTCCGAGCCGGCCAGGAACAGCTCAACCCCGGCGTCGGCCCGATGCATTCGCCCGGCCGCGTTGATGCGCGGGCCGAGACGAAACGAGAAGTCTTCCGAGGTGAGACGGGCCGGATCCACCCGCGATTCCTTCATCAGGGCCCGCAGCCCGATTCGCTCGGCCCGACGGGCGACCTTCACTCCCTCCCGGACCAGGCTCCGGTTCTCCCCGGCCAGCGGCATCACATCGGCAACGGTCGCAAGGCCGACCAGGTCCAGGTCGGCCTCATCGAGGGCCGGATCGAGGCCGCGGGCCCGCCGGATCGCGCAGGCCAGCTTCCAGGCGACGGCCGCGCCGCAAAGTTCCTTGAACGGATACCCGCTGACCTCGGGGTGGAGGATCGGACAGTCGGGCAGCATGGAATCAGGCTGGTGATGGTCGGTGACCACTACTTTCATTCCAAGCTCCCGCGCCAGGGCCACCGGGCTGACCGAGGTCACCCCGCAGTCCACCGTGATGACCAGTTTCGTGTCGCGTCCAGCGATTGCCCGGATCGCGTCGTCGTTCAGTCCGTAGCCGTCGATCCGGTCCGGGATGAACCAGTCGCAGGCGGCGCCAAGTCCGCGCAGCAGGCCGACCATGATTGAAGTGGACGCGACCCCGTCAACGTCGAAGTCGCCGTAGATCGTGATCTTCTCGCCTTCGTTGACCGCAGTGAGGATGGTCTCGACCGCTTCGTCCATCCCTTCGAACTCCGACGCATCATGACGCTCGTCGGCCGCCAGAAAGGCTTTCGCGTCGGCGACGGTCCGGTGCCCGCGGCGAACCAGGGCGGTGGCGACCGGCCGGCTCAGACCGAGCGCGCCGGCGATTTCGAGGGCCTCGACTACCCGATACGGCTGGGCCTCGAACGTGATCGATCAGTCCTGGATGAGCGGTTCAGCTTCTTCTTTGCGCTCGCCGATGAAATAGGTGAGCCAGGCGCCAATCAGGAACCCCGGAATGGCGGCGAAGAACGTGATCATGTCGGCTTCGCCCAATCCGCGGCCGAGGATCAGCTGGACGACCGCCCCCGAGATCACGGCACCGAAAACCGAACCCACCAGCGCACCGACTATTCCACCCCAGAAGTGGTCCGGCACGAAGACCGTGAGGTGCCAAAGGGCGAGACCGACGATTACCCAGACGAGGATTGCCATCGTTTATGTACCTCTCTGCGTTCGTTTGGAGCCACGGGCCGGCGCATCGTTGCCTTCTTCTTCCAGCTTGGCGATTTCGAGATCCTCGGCAAACGCGGGAACGTATCCCTGGGTGTCGATCTGCTGGCGGCGGCGGCGGCGGAATCCGGGTTCACGCTCCTTCCAGAGGGCAAGGACCGGCGATGCGATGAAGAGCGACGAGTACGTACCGGAGGTGATTCCGACGAGGATCGCGATACCGAACGCGGTCAGGGTCTCACCGCCCAGGATCAGCAGGGCGACCACAGCCGCCATGGTGGAAACGGTCGTCGCCAGGGACCGGGTCAGGACTTCGTTCATCGAACGGTTGACGATCTGGGACGAAGTTGCACGCTGCATCTTGGGTTCGTTCTCGCGTATTCGGTCGAACACGATGATCGTGTCGTAAAGCGAATAGCCGAGGATCGTCAAGAAGGCGGCGACGGTCGCGCTCGACACCTCGAAGCCGAGCAATGCATAGACGCCGACACCGATCAGGATGTCGTGGAGAAGCGCGATCAGGACCGGGGCCGTGTACTTGCCACCGAACCGGACGGCAACGTAGATCGTGATCACGAGCAGCGAGAAGAACATGGCGAGTGCGGCGCTACGCGCCACGGATTCACCGAACGTGGGCCCGATACTGGTGGAATTGAAACCGTCGTCGGAGATGCCGAACTCCCCGTCGAGAGCTTCTTCCACGTTTGCGATCTGGGAAGGATCGAGCGTCTCGCTCTGGATCTGGAAGCCGTTCTCGCCGAGCTCAGGGTTGTCGACCGCCTGGATCGTCGCGTCGCCGAGGCCTTCCGAAGACACGGCACCGCGAACGTCATCGGAAGTCACGTCATTCTGGAGGCTGACTTCGATCTTCGTCCCCGATTCGAAATCGATGCCGAAGTTCAGGCCCTTGGTCGCGAGAGCTGCGCCGCCGATGAGCAGAATGATCGCCGATACCAGGAATAGCCATCGCGACTTACCCATGAAGTCGAAGTGCCAGCGCTCGGCCTTCTTCGCTTCTTCGTGGCCCGTGGTCAGCCCCATCCCCCGCCGCAGGGCGGAAGTGTTGATCATCGAGCCGAGCAGGGCCTGGGTGAACACGACTGCGGTCAGCAGCGAGACCAGGGTGCCGACCCCGAGGGTGAAAGCGAAGCCTTTGACGCCCGAGGTGGCCAGCACGAACAGGATGAACGCAGTCAGGAGGATCACCACGTTGGCGTCGATGATCGTGCTGACGCCGCGGCGATAACCGATCGAGACGGCAGAGGTCAGAGATCTCCCCCCGCGCAGTTCTTCCTTTATTCGCTCAAAGATGACGATGTTCGAGTCGGCGGCGACACCGATCGTCAGGGCAAGTCCAGCAATGCCCGGCAGGGTCAGCGTGATCGGGATGGCCTTGATCAGGGCCAGGAAGATCAGGGCATAGGCGATCAGGGCAAGCGCCGAAACCACCCCGAGGAAACGGTAAAAGACGATCAGGAAGATGATGACCAGGATCAGTCCGAGCAGGAGGGCCTTGACGCCCTGGTCGAGCGCTTCCTGGCCGAGGCTCGCCGAGACCTGGCTCTGGCTGGTCAGGGTGAGGTCGATCGGCAGGGCGCCGCGCTGGAGGAACTCGGCCAGATCCTGGGCTCCGGCTATGTCGAAACCACCCGAGATCTGGGCGCCGGTCCGGCCGTCGATTCCGTCCGGATTCTCGACGAAGTTGATGATCGGCCGCGAAATGATCGTGCCGTCGAGCGCGATCGCGAAGTTGCCCGAAAGCTGGGATGCCTCGTCGGCTCCGACTGGTCCGATCGCCCGCGCCTGCCCCTCCTGCGCGATCCTCCGCGTGATCTGCTGGAAGGCCTTCTGCCCCTTGTCCGTGAAGCCGAAGGTCACGTTCGGCAGGCCGCTCTGATCGGTCTCCTGCTGGGGATCCTTGATGTCATTGCCGGTCAGCGCCGCGTTGTCGTCGAGCACGTAGTAGCCGGCGTTCTCGGGGCCCTCGAGGTTGTCACCATTGCTGTCGGTCGCCTGCTCGGTGACCACCACGGTGCCCTGGGGAACCTCCTCGACGATCGTGTTCTCTCTGGGGATCGGCGTTCCCTGTTCGTCGAAGTAGAGGTCGGCCCTGTCATTGACCGGGCCGGAGATGTAGTTGCGTTCCTCGTCGTCAGAGAAGAGGTAGAACTGGTCCGGCGCGGAACAGTTCGGACAATCCGCTACCCGCGGCTGCTTCGATGCGAGCTGGACGGCGTCGTAGATGGTCGGCTCGGCACCCTGGCTGATCAGCTGCCGATTGACGCCTTCGGTCGGCGGGCGGCCGGCGTCGATCCACTTCTGACGCTGCTCCTCCTGCACCTTCGCCGGGTCGGCGGAGCCGAGGTCGGTCTGAAGTTGTTTGGCAGGACCGATCAGGTTGTTCTGCCAGTCGTAGAAATAGAGTCGGGCCGGCTTGGTCGCACATTCGGTGGCCTTGCCGACCGAGGTGGCGCCGGGGATTCCCACCGAGATCTGGTCGGGACCGAGTCGTGAGACTTCGATCTCCGAGATGCCGAGACGGTCGCAGCCGGAACGAATGATTTCGACGGACCGCTCCATCGCTTCCGAAGTGACTTCGGGGGCCTGGGGTGTCTCGCGTCCCTGGAGGGTGAGCTCGATGCCGCCCTGGAGGTCCAGGCCGAGCTCGGCCGGCTTTTTGACCACGACGATCGCCGAGACGATGACCAGCCCCGCCACGAACAGCAGCACGAATATATTGCGGCGCCTGCCTCCCATGCGCGGAGTTTATCCTTCCGGCGTGAGGACGATCATGAGGCCCCCGTCGTCGTCGTATGCAGGGAAGACATCGGCGATCGCTTCGGCCGTGGATTCGTTCTCCGAATTGACCGCGACCCGCTTGCCGAGCGAGCGTACGCCCCACTCCAGAGAAGTTTCGATCGGATCGGTTTCACCGTCGCCGTTGGTGTCCGCCGTCTCGCCGCCGTCGCCCGGGTCGACCCAGCGGAGTCCGAGCACGTCCTTGACCGGCCGGCCGATCACGTCTTCGTCGGACAGCCCGGTCAGTTCGTAGCTGCCGCGGCCGGCGTCGATCACGCGACCCTCCTGGTCGCAGACGAAGAAGGCGGCGTTCGGCGCGGGGTAGTAGTCGTCGAGCAGCTCGAAAACGAAACCGAACCCGCACTTCGAGCATCCCTTCGGACGGGTGCTGAAACCGGCGGTGCGGTCTCCGGTCTCGCGGTTGCCGCAGTTGGGACAGATGAAGAAAGGCATCGAAGGCAAGGCTAGTGAAGCCGCCCGTTCGGCGCGCCTTGGCGCGATCTGCTTCAAAGGCGCGATCCGTTGTAGATTCGCCGGGAACGGTCGTCGGAACCGTTTGTCAACCGGGAGGAAGGACACATGGTCGAAGTCGTACTGCCGCTTTCGCTGGTCTTCATCATGTTCAACATCGGTCTGAGCCTGACTCCGGACGATTTCCGCCGCGTCATCCGGATTCCCAAGGGCGTCGCAGTCGGCATGTTCAACCTGCTCCTGGTCTCCCCCTTCCTGGCCGCGATCGTGGCCATCGTCTTCAACCTCGACCCCGTGCTCGCGGTCGGACTGGTCCTGCTCGGTGCCGCGCCGGGCGGAACCATGGCCAACATGTACACACACCTGGCCAAGGGCGAGACCGCGTTGTCAGTAACCCTGACCGCTCTCTCGAGCGTGCTCTGCGTGATCACGGTGCCGCTCTACCTCACGCTCGCCGACAATTATTTCGGCGACGGAAACCTGATCGACGATGTGAACATGATCGGAGTCGCCGCCCGGGTCGTCGTGATCACGCTGCTGCCGCTCATCGCCGGCATGGTCGTCCGGCAGAAAAAGGCCGACTGGACCGACCGGAAGAAGCCCGGACTCGACCGTGCCGCCCTGGTCGTCTTCGTACTGGTCGTGATCGCAGCGGTCGTTTCCGAGTGGGACATCATCGCCGACAACTTCGCCAAAGTCGCCCTGGCAGCCTTGACCCTGAACCTGCTCGCGATGGGCTTGAGCTTCGGAGCCGCCAAGGCACTCCGGCTTTCGGAGAAGGCCGCCACCGCTATCGCTCTCGAGCTCGGCATCCACAACGCGACCGTGGCGATCACCGTCGGTGGCCTTCTGGGCAATGACGCCTTCATGGTCCCGGCCGGCGTCTACAGCCTCTTCATGTTCATCAATGGCGCCTTCTTCGCCCGATACATGAGCCGTCGCAATAGCACCGCGACCGTACCTGCTTGAATCCCGGACGATGAAGGTTTTCGTCGCAGGAGCCAGCGGGGTGATCGGCAAACCACTGGTCCGCCAGTTGCTCGAAGCGGGGCACGAGGTCACCGGAACGACCCGTGATCCGTCAAAGGCTGCCGGGATCGAAGCGCTCGGTGCGACCGTGGCGATCTGCGATGCCCTGGATGCCAATGGGGTCAAGCAGGCCATCGCCGGGGCCGGGCCCGATGTCGTGATCAACCAGCTGACCAGCCTGCCGCAGGAATACGACCCGAAGGATCCGAATTTCTACGACCAGACCAACCTCCTGCGGAGCCAGGGCGGCCACAACCTGGTCGAAGCGGCCAGGGCCGCCGGTGTCGGGCGCTTCATCACGCAGAGCATCTCCTTCCTCTATGTCGAGGAAGGGACCTGGGTAAAGACCGAGGACGATCCCCTGAACGATGACTCCCCCGGCAGCTTCGGCGAGACGTTCCGGGTGATGATCGAGCATGAGCGGGAGGTGCTCGGCACCACGGAGTTCGAAGGTCTGTGCCTGCGGTACGGCTTCCTGTACGGGCCGGGCACCTGGTACGCGCCGGGCGGCGACATCGCGCTCGAGGTCAAGAAGCGGCGCTTTCCAGTGGTCGGATCCGGTTCGGGAACGTTTTCCTTTCTCCACACCGATGACGCCGCATCGGCGACCGTCTGCGCCGTCGAACGAGGCGCCTCGGGTGCCTACAACGTGACCGACGACGAACCCGCCCCGCTCAAGGACTGGCTGCCCGTCTACGCCCAGTCCCTGGATGCCAGGCCGCCCCGGCGCGTACCGTTCTGGCTGGCCAGGCTGATTGCCGGCAAGCCGGTCGCGACCAGTGCCATCGAGATGCGCGGCGCGAGCAACTCCAGGGCAAAGGCCGAACTCGGATGGTCACCGAAGTTAGCCACCTGGCGTCAGGGATTCTTCGACTAGAAGAGCTGCTGGTTGCTGCGTGGGACCGGGAGACCCAGATGTTCGAATGCGGCCGGGGTCAGGACCCGGCCTCGGGGAGTGCGCTTGAGCATTCCCTGCTGGAGCAGGTACGGCTCGAGTACGTCCTCGATCGTGTCCTGCTCCTCGCCGATCGCCACGGCGATGGTCGAAAGTCCGACCGGACCACCGGAGAACTTGACCGCGATCAGTTCGAGCAGGGCTCGGTCGGAACGGTCGAGGCCGGCCTGGTCCACCTCGAGCATCTCCAGGGCCGACGCGGCGATTTCGGCGTCGACCGTTCCGGAATGCTTGACCTCGGCGAAGTCACGAACGCGTTTGAGCAGGCGGTTGGCCACTCGGGGTGTGCCGCGTGAACGCTCGGCGATGGCGTGGGCGCCGGCGTCGTCGATCTTCACTTTCAGGATCTCGGCCGAGCGCAGCACGATCTTCGCCAGATCGGCCGGCGTGTAGTACTCGAGGCGGTGGGAGACGCCGAAGCGGTCCCTGAGCGGCGTGGTCAGGAGGCCGCTGCGGGTGGTGGCACCGATCAGCGTGAACGGCGGCAGCGGAAGGGTCACGGTCTGTGCCCCGGCTCCCTGGCCGAGCACGACCGGCAGCACGCCATCCTCCATCGCCGGATAGAGGGTCTCTTCGATCGCCCTTCCCAGGCGGTGGATCTCGTCGATAAAGAAGACGCTGCCCGGTTCGAGTGAGGTGAGGAAAGCGGCGACGTCTCCCTTCCGCTCGAGTGCGGGCCCGGCAGTCTGAACGAGATTGACCCCCATTTCGGCGGCGACGATGTTGGCCAGCGAGGTCTTGCCGAGCCCCGGCGGTCCGGCCAGCAGAACGTGGTCAAGCGGTTCGTTCCGGCGTCGCGCAGCTTCGATGAAGACCGCCAGCTGGTCGGTGACCTGGGTCTGGTTGACGAAGTCGGCGAGGCTCGGCGGGCGCAGCGAGATGTCGAGTTCCTGGTCGGGCACGTCGGCCCGGGCGTCGTGGACCCGCGGCTCTGCACCCTCCGGCAGGTCAGCATCCATGCTCAGGTTGATCCGGCTGCCGCCGAACTCGGGCAGATCGGCCATCATTTACCGCCGTTGCCGGGAGCGGCACGCTTCAGCGCCGCACCGATCAGGGTCTCGGCGTCATCGGCGCCTTCGATCCCGTCCAGCATCTGCTCGGCTTCGAGCGGCGCGTAACCGAGGTTGATCAATCCGTCCCGGGCCATCGAGCGGGCATTCGACGCTTCAGGCGCCGCAACCGTGCCGCCGGCCTGCGCGACTTCTTCCGTGACTCGATCCTTGAGCTCGAGGATTATCCGTTCCGCCGTGCGTTTGCCGATACCCGGAACGGCCTGGAAGCGCTTGGCGTCACCGGAGACGATCGCGGCGATCAGCTCTCGGTGCGGCCCGCCGGAGAGGGCGGCGACCGCGACTTTCGGGCCGATCCCGCTGACGCCGATCAGCTGCACGAAAAGGTCACGCTCTTCTTCAGAAGCGAAGCCGTAGAGCGAGAGCGAGTCGTCGCGGCTGATCGTCTCCGCGTGGAGGAATGTCTCCTGGCCCGAGGCCGGAACGCTCCGAAGGGTCTCCGAGCTCACCGTGAGGCGGTATCCGACGCCCGAAGCCTCGATCACGACGTGATCGGCACGCCGGACCAGGACCTCGCCACGGACCGAGGCGATCAACCCGGCACCCGCGCGGGCGGCTGCGGCGTAGCTGCAGCGGCCTTGCTTCTGGCAGCCTCCTCGGCGTCGCGGCGTCCGGCGGTACCGCCGTGGCAGATCGCCACCGCCAGCGCATCGGCGGCGTGATCCGGCCTGGGCATTTCGTTGAGTCCGAGAAGTGTGGCGACCATCTTCTGGACCTGCCGCTTGTTGGCATCGCCCGAACCGCAGACGGAGACCTTGATGGCCTGGGGCGTGTACGCGAAGCAATCGACGCCACGTTGGGCCGCGGCCAGCATGACCACTCCCGAAGCCTGGCCGACTTTCATCGCCGAAGAGACGTTCTTGCCGAAGTAGAGATCCTCGATCGCGAGGGCCGACGGCTGGTGCCAGTCGAGCACTTCGATCAGGCTGCCGTGAATGTGCGCGAGCCGGTGCTCGAGCGCCTGACCGGCATTGGTCTCGATCACGCCCCCGTCGAGCGCAACCATGTGTCCGCCCTCGATTCTCACAACGCCGAAGCCCAGGTTGGCCGTCCCGGGATCTATGCCCATTACGACTCTCATAAGTGACTTCATTCTGGACATGGCGTCGGATGCCTTCCCGACCTATCCGGCTATCCGCTCCAATACTTCGTCGGGGATATCGAAGTTTGCGTGGACGTCGCTGACGTCGTCCTGGTCCTCGATTGCTTCGAGGAGCTTGATAAGGGTTCCCGCCTCGGATTCTTCGACCTCGACCGTGCTGGTCGGTTCGACCGCCAGTCCGACCGATTCGATTTCGATGCCTTCGGCCTTCAGCGCCTCCTTGACCGCGGTCAGGTCGGTCGGCTCGGCCAGCACCCGGAGCTTGCCCTCTTCTTCGACGACATCGCTCGCGCCGGCGTCGATCGCGATGATCAGGTCGTCTTCGCTGTACTTCTCGCCGTCGACCACGACCACGCCGTGCGTCTCGAACATCCAGGCGACCGAACCGGGTTCACCGAGGTTCCCGCCGTGACGGCTGAAGGCGTGCCGCACCTCGGCCGAGGTGCGATTGCGGTTGTCGGTAAGCGCTTCGACCAGGATCGCGGCGCCGCCGGGACCGTAGCCCTCGAACTGGATGCGTTCGACGACGACCGCGTCAGCTCCTTCGCCGGTACCACGGTCGATTGCCCGTTCGATGTTCGCCTTGGGCATCGATTCGTCCCGCGCCTTCTGGATCGCGGTGGCCAGCGAAGGGTTCGCATCGGGCTCGCCACCACCCTCGCCCGCGGCGACGGTTATCGCCTTGGCGAGCTTGGTGAACCGCTGTCCGCGCTTGGCGTCCGCAGCCCCTTTTTTGTGCTTGATCGAAGACCACTTCGAGTGACCAGACATACTTAGATCCTATGGTGGAACGATGACGACGCAAATCGAGCCGAAGAAACAGCACCGGATAGCCGCCGGAGCAGTTGCCGTGCTCATGTTGCTCATGGCGCTTTCGCTCTGGACGATCATCCCCCTGGCCTGGCTCTGGATCGGCTCACAGGTTGCCGCCACGCAGTTCCCGAGCATGGGTCCTTACGCGATCGTGCTCTTCGGCGTAATCGTCTCGATCCTCTTCGTGGCCTGGCTGCTCGGACTGCTGAACGAGGTCTACATGAACCTGACCGGCACCCGGAGCGTCGCTCCGATCCGCATGGGCTGGATGAAGAGCCTGCGCGATTCGGAAAAGGCCCACCTGCCGCCGACGGTGCTCGAGATGACGATCGTCGGTTCGGTCGTGATCGCCTTCATCTGCATGATGGCCTGGTTCCTAACCATCGCCGGGTCCCCACTACCTGGCGGCTGAACAGACGTCCCTGAACCACCGGTGGATGCGGTCGTCGTCCGTGAGTTCCGGATGAAAGGACACCGCTGTAACCGATCCTTCCGTGACCGCCACCGGATGATCCCGAACGGTGGCTAGCACCTCCACCCGCACACCGGTTGATTCAACCCAGGGCGCACGGATGAAGACAGCCCTGACCGGACCGCTGGCGATCTGATCGATTTCGATGTCGTCTTCGAAACTCGAAAGCTGACGCCCGAAGGCATTGCGCTTCGTCGTGATGTCGATCAGGTTGAGGTGGTCGCGGTCGGCGACGATCATGCCGGCGCAGGTTCCGAGGACCGGCCGTCCGGCCGCGTGATGCTCCCGGATGGGTTCGGCCAGTCCGGCGGCGTCGATCCCCATCGTGATCGTCGTGCTTTCGCCGCCCGGCAGGATCAGGCCCTCGAGCCCCTGGAGATCGTCCGGTGTGCGTACTTCGACTGCCTCCGCATCGACCGAAGCAAGGTGTCTCTCGTGCGCAGCAAATCCGCCCTGGACCGCCAGGACACCGATCTTCACCGGCGTGTCGCCGGGATCGCCGGGAGGACTACCAGCCGCGGCCGGCAAGGCGTCCGTCGTCGCCGAGCGTCGACATCTCGATGCCGGGCATCGCGTCGCCGAGCAATTCGGATGCAGCGGCAACTCGCTCGGGATCATTGAAGTGCGTCGTCGCTTCGACGATCGCCTTCGCTCGGCGTTCCGGGTCATCGCTCTTGAAGATGCCGGATCCGACGAAGTTTCCTTCGGCTCCCAGCTGCATCATCAGGGCGGCGTCGGCCGGAGTGGCAATGCCACCCGCACAGAAGACAGGAACCGGCAGCCAGCCCCTGGTCGCGACGTCGCGGACCAGTTCGAGCGGCGCCTGTAGGTTCTTTGCGGCAGTCGGCAGCTCAACCGAGCTGAGCGTGCCGAGCTGACGGATGCCCGATGTGATCTCGCGCATGTGGCGCACGGCTTCGACGATGTTGCCGGTACCGGCCTCGCCCTTCGAGCGGATCATCGCCGCGCCTTCGCCGATCCGGCGGAGTGCTTCACCAAGGTTGGTGGCACCACAGACGAACGGCGCCTTGAACTCGAACTTGTCGACGTGGTTGTACTCGTCGGCCGGGGTCAGGACCTCGGACTCGTCGATGAAATCGATGTTGAGCGACTCGAGCACCTGGGCCTCGGCGAAATGGCCGATCCGGACCTTTGCCATGACCGGGATCGAGACGGCCTCCTGGATCTCCTTGATCATGCGCGGGTTGGACATGCGGGCGACCCCGCCGTCACGGCGGATGTCGGACGGCACGCGCTCCAGCGCCATTACCGCGCAAGCACCGGCATCTTCAGCGACCTTCGCCTGTTCGGCGTCGACCACATCCATGATCACACCGCCCTTGAGCATCTCTGCCAAGCCGGTCTTTACTCGGAATGTAGCTTCTTCAGCCATCGCTCACCAGCATAAAGAGTCGAGCAGGCCGAGGTTCTGGACGATTCGCCAAAAAGTCCGACGCGAGCTGGACGCGCTCGGGAACAAGGGTCGGGTCCTGACGTCTTTTTCCACGCTGCGCGCGGAAGAAAGGCGGCGAGAAATATAAGGATCGGGTCCTGACGTCTTTTTCCACGCTGCGCGCGGAAG
>JBBSKC010000067.1:0-12806 GCA_038256675.1 Solirubrobacterales bacterium
CGGAATCACCGCTGGCGAGAACCGGGTTCACCGGCTTTGCCAGATCGGTGGGATCCAGGCTTCTCACGCCAAAAGGAGAGGCAGGGCCGGCAAGCCGGGCCCGCCAGTTCACGACGATCTCATCGCCACAGTTGACCACCACGGCCGGACCCGGCACCACTTCACCGCAACCGGCCCGAACCAGGTTTGGCTCACCGATATCACCGAACACCCGACCCGGGAAGGCAAGCTTTATCTCTGCGCGGTCAAGGACGTCTTCTCGAACAAGATCGTCGGACACTCAATCGACACCCGCATGAAATCGTCGCTGGCGGCCTCTGCGATCCGGAACGCGATCATGCTCCGCGGGCCGCAGCACACCATCTGCCACTCCGATCGCGGCAGCCAGTTTCGCTCCCGGAAAGTCAGTCGGCTACTCAAAGCAAATGGTCTTCAAGGATCGATGGGCCGGGTCGGATCCGCCGGAGACAACGCCGCCATGGAGTCGTTCTTCAGTTTGCTCCAGAAGAACGTGCTGAACACCCGCCGCTGGGATACCCGGGAAGAGCTCCGGCACGAGATCGTCTACTGGATCGAGGCGAAATACAACCGGAGGCGTCGCCAGCGGGCCCTTGGGAAGCTCACGCCGGTCGAGTTTGAGATGATCGTTCAGCCCGCAGCTGCGGGCTGAAAAACACTAAACCCCAAGTGACAACCTAACTCGGGGCAGACCCTGGCTTTTCTTGACCAGGACCTTGCTGAGGTCGATTTATCCACGTTGCCCAAGGAGTTGACCTCGCAAGAGGTCATTCAATCGAGGCTTGATGAGATCGACCGGGCACTCGATGCTGGTGCGCCCCTTGCGGTCGTATTTCTTGTTGGAAGCACCCTGGAAGGTCTGCTCGTCGAATTAGCGCTCGCCCATTCGAAGTCTTTCGCCTCGTCGGGGAAGGCGCCAAAGGTAAAGGGGGCAATCAAACCCGTCAATCGATGGACGCTGTCCGAGCTGATCTCGGTATCCCGCGCGCTTGGCGTACTTAATGAGGACGTCGCGAAGCACGCCGACCAGGTCCGAAATTTTCGTAATTACATTCACCCGCGCCAGCAACTCAAGGAAGGTTTCGAGCCGCGAGCTGAAACTGCCCGCATCGCCCAGCAGGTGCTGCGCGCAGCCCTCGCCGATCTACGTGCGTTCGCCGGACGAGAATCGTGAGCGCTTCCAGTTGGAGACTTTGCGATCCTCAAGCAAGGCGCCACGGACGTCTTCGCCGACCTCGCCCCTGACGACTGGGCCGTAAAACGAGCCGCTCAGTCGACCAGGTCGGGCGCGGCTTGGAACTTGAACTAGCCCGTCTATTCGATCAAAATGGTCCTAGTTCGTTTTCGAAGACACAGTGATCTTCCCCCGGATGGGAGCGACGCGTGGCCTGGATACTTGGATCCCGTGAAAGTAGAATCAATCTATCTGCATGAGCACCGCGGTTTCTGTCGGCACAAGGAGCAGCTAGGACGAGACCCCTGCGGGACGTGTAAACGATAGTGCAAACGAAATAGTTCAAAGTCAGGAGCAGAGCCACATGAGCCCCAATTTGAACCAATCGCCCCGATCACAGCTCGGCATGGACGAGGCCGAAGCTCGAACCACTTGAGCACGACCGTCGGGACTGCGGGTCAACCGCATATCGGGAGGAGCGTGGCGGCGTCGGTTCCGGCTCAGGTGAGGCCGGCGTCGCGCGCGATCAGGGCGACCTGAACCCTGTTGTCCGCGTCAAGCTTGTCCAGGAGCCGGGAGACGTGGGCCTTGACGGTGGCCACGCTCATGTGGAGGCGTTCGGCGATCTGCTGGTTCGAGCAGCCCTCACCTAGAGCGACGGCGACTTCGCGCTCCCGGTCGGTCAGTTGGCCGACCGCGTCGATCGCCTCCGCGCGGGCCTTGCCATGGCTGCCGCCTGAGAGGCGATCGAGCACCCGGCGGGTCACGGTCGGGGAGAGCATTGCCTCGCCGGCGGCGACCAGGCCGATCGCCCTGATGATCTCGTCCGGCCGGCTGTCCTTCAGCAGAAAGCCGGCAGCGCCATGGCGGAGCGCCGTGAAGACCATGTCGTCGGTGTCGAAGGTCGTGAGCACGATTACCGCTGGAGCGGACTCGCGGTCCTGAAGCAGCCTGGTCGCGGTCAGGCCGTCAGTTTTCGGCATGCGGATGTCCATCAGGACCACGTCCGGCCGGAAGCCGTCAACCGCGGCAGGCACCTCGGAGCCATCCGCCGCCTCGCCGACGATCCGGATCGACTCGTCGCCGCCGAGCATCATTGCCAGGCTCGACCGCACGAGGGGGTCGTCGTCGACAATCAGAACCTTGACCGTGTCAACCATCGACACGGCCCCGCACCGCGTGCCTCTCGCCGGCTGGCGGGCTGACGCCCTCCCAGGGTAGCCAGACCTTGACTCGAAACTCTCCGTCCGGCCCGGGGCCGTACTCAAGTGACCCCCCGGCCAGTCCGACCCGCTCCGTCAGCCCGGTGAGTCCGGTCCCCGAACCGGGGATCGGCGCCCCGGTGGCAACCTCTGGAACCGGTCGCTGGTTGCTTACTGCCACGGTCAATCCGTCATCGGCGCTGCCTGACACGGCCACTTCGGCGGCGCTCCCGGGAGCGTGTTTTCGCACGTTGGTCAGGCTTTCCTGAATCACCCTGTAGGCCGTCCTGCCGGTCGCGTCGGGTAGTTCGCGAAGCCGGTCAGCGTCGACCACGAGCTCGATCACCGTTCCCGAGCTCCGGGAATCGGCGACCAGGCCGTCCATGTCCCGCAAGGTCGGCTGCGGCGGCTCGCCGGCTGCGTTTTCGCCTTCGCCCGGGCCCCGGAGCACCGCAAGCACTTGCCGCAGCTCCTCGAGGGCCAGGTGGGCGTTTTCCCTGACCACCGCAGCGGCCCTGCTCACCTCTGCCGGCGAGGCGTCAGGTCGGTACTCGAGGGCGCCGGAGTTCATAGCGACCAGGGAGATCCGGTGCGCAAGCACGTCATGCATCTCACGCGCGATCCGGGTTCTTTCCTGCTCCCGGGCCTGCGCGAGGCGGGCATCGCGATCCGATTCGGCAGCTTGGGCCCTTTCCCGGAGCGAGTCCACCAGTTCGCGGCGGGCTTTTACGTACATCCCCCAGCCGACGAGTGCGGCCGCCGCGATCAGGACAAGCAGGGAGTTGACCCAGATCGATTCGTCGTTCGGGTAGATCAGGTAGGAGGCGACACAGGAAACGATCAACGCGAAGCCCGCGACGGACGCCTTCCTCCAGGGTTGGTGCACGGCCACACTGAACAGGGCGATGAGCGCCGCCCCGCCCGCGACCGGACTTACCACCATGGCAGCGGCAGTAAGCAGGGCGACCCCCAGCGGCCAGCGGCGGCGGACCCATAGGCCAAGGCAGGCGGCGAGTCCGAGGGCGACCACGCCGGTCACGTGGCCGGCGGAGGGCGCCGCCGGCATCGCATCGATGTAAGCGGTCAGGCCCAACCCGATCGCGATGGCGAAACAGGCCCAGTCGACGATCCAGTCCCGCCGGCTGCGTTCAGGGGTGCTGGTCGTTGCCTCGGACATCGCCCTGAGGCTACGGCAACCGGCAGGGCCCGTCCACCGACTTTCGTCTATTCGGTTCGAGACTTTGGCCGGGGGGCAAAAGGAACCTTCGGCCGTTGTACCCAGGGCCGCCGGGCCCGATCATGGCGCCATGTTCAAGACAAAACAATTCGCGTCCAGCCAGGAGCGTCCGCGATGACGGCCCTGGCCACATTCGACAATCTGACCAAGCAGTACGAGAGCGGCCTCGTGGTCGACCGGCTCAGCTTCGCCGTGCCTGAAGGACAGGTCTGTGGTCTGCTCGGCCCCAACGGCGCCGGAAAGACCACGGCGATCCGGGCGCTGCTCGGTCTGGTCCGGCCCAGCGGGGGAAGCACCACCCTGCTCGGCCGGGCCCCGGGTGAAGCCGGCTTCGATGCCTCACTCCGCCGGGTTGGCACTCTGATCGAGGGGCCGGCACTTTATGGCCGCGCGACCGCGCAGCAGAACCTGCTGATCGAGGCGGCCGCGCTTGGCATTTCGAACGCAAGGGCAGAGATCGCGGACCTGCTCGGTCTGGTCGGGTTAAGCGACCGGGCCGACACCAGGTGCGGATCGTTTTCCCTCGGCATGAAGCAGCGCCTCGGTCTGGCGATGGCTTTGGTGGGGAGGCCCCGCCTGGTAGTACTCGACGAGCCCACCAACGGTCTGGATCCGGCCGGCATCGTCGAGATGCGCCAGCTGATCGGACGTTTACCTGAGCGGGGCACGACCGTTCTCGTCTCCTCGCATCTCCTGTCGGAAATCCAGCTCCTGTGCCACCGTGCGGTGATTCTCCAACGGGGCCGGCTCATCGCCGAGGGGACGATCGGTGAGCTGCTCGGAGGGGACGGCACTGCCACCTATGCGGCGAGCGTTGATCCCTCCCAGGCCGATCCGGCGCGCGACATCCTTCGCAGGGCCGGCTTTTCCGCCCACGGAAAGGGTGATGGCGTCATCGAGGTGAGCGGCGGGATAGAGACCGGGATGGCGGTCAGTCAGGCTCTGGCGGAGGAGGGAATCCACGTCCGGGAGCTGAAGCGCCTGGACGCCGACCTGGAACAGGTATTCCTCCGACTCACCAACGGCTTGAACGGGAACGACCCGGGCGACCGTTCTACCGAAGGAGACGTTCCGGAGGAGGTGCTCGATGCGGTCTGAACTGAGAAAAATGACCTATCTTCCGACGCTGCGTTGGACCGCTGCCACGGTGCTGGCCGCGGTGCTGGTGGCGGCCGCGGCGGTGGCGCTCATCGGCGTCGGCGAGGACGATCTCGCGCCCGTGTTCGGTCTGGCAACGCCGACCTGGATCGCCTCCATTGTGATCGGGGTCTGGCTGGTCGGACTCGAGTACGGGCAGAAGACCATGCGGCGAACCCTCAGCCGCAATCCGGACCGATTGAGGCTAGTGGTGACCAAGGCTGCCCTGGGAGTATTTGCAGCTGCCCTCCTGACTGTGCTCGCGACCGCTGTGGCCGTACCGCTGCTCACGCTCGCCTCGGCTGGGCACGAGCTGAAGATCACGGCGTCGGAGGTCTTGCGGGTCGGGCTCGGGTCCCTCGTCAGCAACGTGGTGGTTGTCGTCATCGCGCTGTCCCTCGCGCTCGTCACCCGTAGCATGGCGGGCGGAATGGCCGTCGCGCTGGGCTTCTTCTTCGTGATCGACACCATTCTCGCCGAGATCCCCGTGGTCGGCAAATACATGTTCTCGGCCGTCTCCGCCGAAGTGTTCGGTCAGCTCTCCGGCGACCGCTTCAGCGACCGCTACACCGACGGGATCGAAGGGGTCGGCCTGGCACTTGCGGCTGGTCTGACCCTGATGTGGGCGGCCGTGTTCCTCGCCGCCGGCACGGCCCGCTTCGTCCGATCCGACGTCGAGTGACTACCGCGAGATGGGATCAGTGGGCGTGGCATCGATGGTCCGCTCGCCGGCAAGCAGCTTAGCCGCGTGGCCGCCGACGACCGGTTCTGCTTTGCGGTCGCCGCGTTCCTGACGGTTGTGGATATCCGCCGAGACGGTAGAGGAAACTAGTGACGAAGATGGAGCAGCTCTTCTTTGACGGCTCTCCGGCTCGCCGGCTCTCCGGATCGACGGCGTCGATGTCGATACGCGACTTGATCTTCTGAAAGGGGTGGTTCATGATCGATCGAAGGCATCAGGATCTGGCCGTCGGGACTTCGAGTCGAATCATCCGACTGCCGGATCGTGAGAAAAGTAGTGAGAACGAAACCCCGAGATTGAGGTCAGGAGCCAGATGAGCCGAATATTGGGACAATCGCCCCGATAAAATTCGCTGGATCCGGGTGGGTCGTCGTATGTCCCAACCGTTCCTGATCCTGACTTTTGAGAAGGTCAGGGTCAGGGGTATGGGGTCTTCCGTTTCGACCACTTCCTTTGTGTGCTGGTCACCTCCCCGTGGTGATTTGTGCCCAACCATCCAATCGCGACTGGAGCGCGGTCTCTTCGACATCATCGGTGCTCTGCGGGGGAAGAGGTGTGACTACATCGACGTTTCGCCGCTCAACCTGCCTGGGGGCAGGTGCTGGTCAGCTTGAGCTACCCGGCGGGGAATGGTGACGACGAATGAGGCAACCAGGGCACTGACACAGACAAGTGCGATCGAAGCACCGGGTGGTGTGTTGGCGTGCCAGCTCAGGGTCAGGCCAAGGAAGGTCGAGACCATTCCGATCAACGAGGCGACGACCGTCATCCGGAAGGCGGTTCGGGTCCAGAGCCTCGCAGTGGCTGCCGGGACCACCAGGAGCGCTACTGAAAGCAGCAGCCCGACGGTCTGGAGCGAGAGCACGACGACGACGGCGAGGATCATGAGCAGAATGGCTCGAAGCAGGTTGACTCGAACGCCGACCGAAGCCGCATGCTGGGGATCCATGGTCGCGGTGCGAAGGTCATCGAAGATCAGCGCAAGAACCAGCGCGCAGACTCCGCCCAGCGCGAAGTCCGTGCGAAGATCGGTCGGGCTGACGGTGGTGATCGACCCCAGGAGCAGGTGAGAGAGGTCGACCGCACCGGTGTCGGCTTTTGAAATTATCAACAGCCCCACTGCGAAGAGCGTCACCTGGGTGATGCCGATCACGGCATCCTCACGAAGCCTGGGGTGGAAGGTCAGGACGGTCATGATCGCGGCCATGATCAGACCGGCCCCCAGCGCCCCCAGCACGAGCGATACACCCAGTAGATAGGCGACCGCGACTCCTCCCAGAGTGGCGTGGCTCATTGCGTCGCCGAGGTATGCCATCCGCCTCAGCACCATCCACACCCCGACCGCGGGGGCGAGCGCTCCGACGATGAGGGCCGCCAGCAGTGCACGGCCCATGAAATCGTAAGCAAAAGGCTCTGTAATCCAGTCGATCAATGCGAGAACAGCAGTCGCTCGATCCCGTCGGGTCCCAGGACTTCATCCGGATGCCCGTCGGCAATGACGGTTTCGTTTACGGTCAGGCACCGATCGAAACGGTCTCTCACGAGGGAAAGGTCGTGGCTTACGGTCATCACGGTGCGCCCTTCGCTGGTGAGCGTGTCGAGGATTTCGCAGATTGATTCGACGGTTGCGGCGTCGACTCCCGTGAAAGGTTCGTCCAGCAACAGGATGTCGGCATCCTGGACCAAAGCTCGCGCCAGAAGTGCACGCTGAAGCTGACCACCTGAGAGCTCGCGGATTCCCCTCGATTCGAGGCCGTCCAGGCCGACCCGCGTTAGCGCACGGGAGGCCGCCTGGCGGTCTGTGAGCCGGAACCAGCCGAAGGTCTTCTTCTGCAACCGGCGGCCGCAGGTGACCAGCTGGGCCACCGTGGCCGGAAAGTCGAGGTCGAGATCTGAACTCTGGGCGACGAAGGCCGCCGGCCGCGGTCCGCGGCCGTGAAGCATGACGTCGCCCCGACGCGGCACCAGACCCATCAGGGCCTTGAGGAGAGTGGTCTTGCCGGCTCCATTCGGCCCGACTACTGCCAGCTTTTCTCCGGCGGCGAGCGTGAAGCTGACGTCGCGGAGTACTTCACGCCCACTGAGATCGACTCCGAGTCCGCGCGCCGCGATTGCCGGATAACTCAGTTTGTTGTGCACCCGAGACCCTTCTTCAGCCGGTTCAGGTTGTCGCGCTGAATGGATTCGTACGTCTTGCCCGCCGACTCGCCTTCGGCATCGAGGCCCTCGACCGGATCGAGGAGGTCGGAACTCGCCCCGATCTCCCGTGCGACCGTATCGGCAAGTTTGCGGGGAGCCAGGGTCTCGAAGTAGATTGTCTCGACACCGTCTTCCTTGGCGCGTTCGGCAACGGCCGCCAGGCTCTGAGGGTCCGGCTCTTCTTCAGGACTGATTCCTGCGATCGGAGCCTGAACGAGACCGTATCGGTCGGCCAGGTAGCCGAATGCGGCGTGACTGGTGACCAGGGTCCGGGTGTCGCAGTCCGCGAGAGTCTTGCGAAAATCGCCGTCGAGATCGGCAATCTGATCACGGTAGTTGCGTGCGTTCGCCTGCCAGGTATCGGCGTTCTCCGGGTCCGCCGCGACAAAAGCCTCTGTGATGCCGTCAATGATCTCCAGGAAACCGGCGGGGTCGACCCAGACATGCGGGTCGAAACCACCATCGAGCTTTTCGCCATCGACTTCACCTCGTACCCCGGGGATGCCATCGTCGGCCGGACGCAGTTCCAATCCCTCGAGCAGATCGACCGATGTACCGCCGCTTTGCGAAACGGCTTTTTCGACGGCGGGCTGGAAGTTCTCGCCGAGGTACAGGTTCAAATCGGCGTCCTCGACTTCGGCGGTCGTCTTCGGTGTGAGTTCGAGATCGTGGGGCCCGCCGCCGGTCGGAGTGAGGTTCACGACGTCGGCTTCGTCTCCACCGATTGCACTGGCCGCTTCATATATCGGGTAGAAGCCAGCGGTTACCGAAAGGCCGGGATCGTTTGACCCGCCGTCCTCATCGCTGCCACAGGCAACGATTAGAAATGCGCAGGAAGCGAGGATGGTCAGGACGGTGAGGGGGAATTTGATCATGTTCATGCGGCGGCACGATAGCGTAAATGAGATCGAGTCTCATTATGGGGTAACATCCCCGAATGAACCTCTTCGGCCAACGACGTCCCAATCGCAAAGAACTTGCCCGGGTGAAGTCCTGGGCAACAGAGTTGCTCGATCTCGGTCCCGACGACTCTCTGACGGCGAACGAACTTGCTTGTGACAAACCCGATTGCCCCCCGCATGAGACCGTGATCCTGATCGCTCGAAGCGGTGAAGCGACGGTCCAGGCCAAGGTTCCGAAACCGGCTGTCGAAATCGACCGCTCTGACCTGCAACGCGCCCTCGAAAAGAAAGGCCTCATCCCTCAATGAACTCGATCGCGACACCCAAGATCCCTGTCACCGTATTGACCGGATTCCTCGGTTCCGGCAAGACCACTCTCCTGAACCGGATCCTGACCGAACAGCATGGCCAGAAGATCGCGGTAATCGAGAACGAGTTCGGAGAGGTCGGTATCGACAACGACCTGGTTATCGATGCCGAAGAAGAGATTTTCGAGATGAACAACGGGTGCATTTGCTGCACCGTGCGCGGGGATCTGATCCGCATACTCGGTCAACTGATGAGGCGCAAGGACCGCTTCGATCACATTCTCATCGAGACGACCGGACTGGCGGATCCCGGGCCGGTGATCCAGACCTTCTTCGTTGACGAAGAGATGCAGGATCACCTCGACCTCGATGGCGTCGTCACCATGGTTGACGCGGGGCACATCCTCCTTCACCTCGATGAGTCGAGCGAAGCCCAGGAGCAGATCGCATTCGCTGACGTGATCATCCTCAACAAAATCGACCTGGTCGATAGCGCCCAGCTGGACGGGCTCGAAAAGCGCATTCGCCGGCTAAACGCCGCAGCCCGGATTCACCGTGTTGAGAATGCTTCCGTCCCGGTCCCGGAGGTAGTAGGCGTTGGCGGGTTCGACATGACGCGCGGACTGGAGATCGACCCGGACCTGCTCGTTCCGGGGTATCCATTCGAGTGGCTCGGGGTCTACGAACTCGAGCCGGGTCGTCACAGTCTCGTATTCGACCAGGACCCCGATCCCAGCGTGGATGTTCTGGTCCTGCCAGTCGATTCAGCAACCGACGAAGCGGTCGACCGACGCTTGCGGGAAGCAACTATCGCTTTCTCCGACCGGACCGAACCGTTGGGCGCCGACGATTCGATCCGGCCGGATGGCCACCTTGCGAGCGTGGAGCTGGTGTCCGGCGGGACCAGCGCTGTCCTCGGTATCGAACGGGAAGGCGCTTATGCAGTGTTCACCGAGCACGGTGCCGGGGAACTCGGGCTTCAGCTCCTGAGCGCGGACGGACAGCTGGTCAGGCCCGCAGTCGACCGGCAGATCGCGCCCGACCACGAGCATGACGACACGGTGAGTTCGGTCGGCATCGAGGCCGATGGTGAGCTGGATCCCGAACGTCTCAATGAGTGGCTGGGCACCCTCCTTCGGGAGAAGGGTCAGGACATCTTTCGGTCGAAAGGAGTTCTGGCCATCGCCGGAATGGACGAACGCTACGTATTCCAGGGCGTCCACATGCTGATGGACGGGCAATCAGACCGTCCCTGGGGATCAGACGAGCGGACCAATCGACTGATTTTCATCGGACGCAACCTGGACCGTGACGAACTCGAAGGTAGTTTCAACTCGTGCCTGACGTAGCCGGCCTGCAGACGAGAATCGAGATTACGACGACCCACGAGACTGAAGACTGGGTGAACCAGATCAGCTGGGCGCCGGATGGAAGTGAGGTCTATGCGGCCTGTGCGGATGGTGCCGTCCTGGCGGTTCCCGCTGGTGGAGTCGGCGGTATTCGTGAAGTGCACAGGCACGAGGGCGCGGCGACCTGCTTGTCGATCGCCCCGGACGGGGCCGTTGCTTCGGGGGGCCACGACGGCACGGTTCGGGTCGATGGCCGCACCACCCGGCTCGGAGAAGGCGACTGGATCGAACGGGTCACCTGGCGCCCCGACGGGGGGCGTATCGCCGCCGCTTGCGGCCGCTCTGTGCACCTCCTCGGAGTCGACGGAACCCTGGAGGCCGAATCCAGTCCGTTGGGAGCGACGGTGACCTGTCTCGCGTGGCATCCAAAGGGCGTCAACGTGGCCGCCGGCTCCTACGGCGGCGTGAAGGTCCTGCGGGGCCGTGACGGGACGCTTGCCACCAAGCTTCCCTGGAAAGGATCGGTGCTCGAACTGACCGTAAGTCCTGACGGGCGTCGGCTCGCTCACGGAAACCAGGACTCCACCGTGCATTTTTGGGACATCGCCAAGAAACGCGAGCTTCATATGTGGGGCTACGAAACCAAGGTTCGGGAACTCGCCTGGCGCCATGACGGCCGCTTCCTGGCGACGGGCGGCGGCTCGTCAATAACAATCTGGGACTTTTCCGGCAAGGGACCCGAGGGCTCAAGGCCGCTGGAACTCGACCAGCACGCCGCACCCGTCAGCTGGCTGGGCTTCCGCCCCGCAAACCGGATGCTCGCATCCGTCGCAGCAGATGGAATGCTGGTGCTCTGGGAAACCCGCGCGAGCGGACCGGTCGTCTCCGCAGTCGCCTTCGACGAACCACTCTCTGTGGCTTCGTGGTCGCCCGATGGAAAACGGATAGCCGTCGGCGGCACCAGGGGAACCGTGGGCATCTGCGAGGTGCTCGAAGCGTGATCCCTGCCGTAGTTCTGACCGGGTTCCTGGGGGCAGGCAAGACCACGGTGCTCAATTCGCTGTTGCGCTCACGACCGGATCTACGCATCGGGGTGGTTGAGAACGAGGCTGGTGAAGAAGGGGTCGACGGTGACCTTCTCGAAGGTGCGGCTAGAGTCGTCGAGATCGTGGGCGGGTGTGCCTGCTGCACGGTCCGCGGTGCCCTCGTCGGGGCACTCGAACTGATGGGGCAACGTACAAGTGAACTCGACCTCGTGGTCGTCGAGGCATCCGGCGTTGCCGACCCGATACCGATTGTGCAGGCCTTTCAGGCGCATGGAATCCGGGGCAGACTTCGATTCACCGAAATCATCTGTGTCGTCGACGCCGCCGCGGTCGCCGCCACGAGGCGTCAACCGGTCGTCCATGATCTGCAGCTCCGGCTGGCCGAACACGTGGTGGTCACGAAATTCGACCTCGTCGATACGGAACGACTGGAAAACGTCAAGAAACGGATTCACAGCATCGCACCCGAAGCAATTCCGGTGACCGGGATACACGAGCCCGACCTGCTTGCGAGGATTCTCGATGGTCCAGGCGCGACCGTACCCGAATTCATCGCGCCCAATGAATCGGATCCCGGTCATGGCTTTACGGCACATTCCCTGCGCGTCCCTCGGGATCTTGACGCCAAGGCATTGGATGTGTGGGCGACCGATCTACTTCGAGTCCCCGGTGTGATGAGGCTCAAAGGCACCGTCGGAGTAGCCGGAAAGACACAGCGCCTGGTGCTCCAGGGAACGCCGCAGATGCTCGACACCTACCCTGACCGAAGTGGGAAATCGCGTAAGGATCGACTGGTCGTGATCGGTACGAACATCGAACTGGACAGCATCCAGAATGGACTGGATCAATGTGTTGCCCGGCCGGTTGAGGTTTCTTGAGCCTTTCACTGGTGAAGACGCGGCACCATTGACTTCCGCGGGAGATTTACGGTATTCGCTTCGTTCACATCAACGACGGTGACCGTGTGGGGCCCGGGACGTTCGGCGATCCCCAGTCCGACCTCTGCAAGTGCCGCACCAATGGCCTTGGTCACATCGGCGCCGCTGTGGTGCAGGTGGACCGGGCGCCGCAGGGTTCCGGTGCAGCCAAAGCAGCTGATGTCGCGTTTCAGAAGGAACACGCACGAAGCGGTTCCATCAGGAAATGCCTCGAAGATCGAAGCGCGCAATAGAGTCAGCTCCCTGTCGGGATTGGTGCCTGGAAGGATTCGAGTGTCGATCCCGTAGGACTCGAGGTTGGCGAAAGCGAGCAGAAGCCGGTCGAAGGAAACTGGAGTATGACCGCGGCTCGCTACTTTCATGGTCAGGCGGCCACGCTTGCCGCGGTGTCGGCTTGGACGTTTCTGAGATTACCCGCCATGGCGTGGTAGCCGCCGTCGACATGGAGGATCTCGCCGGTGATCGCCCTCGACAGGTCAGAGAAGAGGAAACAGGCGGTGTCGGCCACCGGTCCCGGGTCGTCCGCGTCCCAGAAGATGGGGGAGCGGCTTTCC
>JBBSKC010000068.1:0-12708 GCA_038256675.1 Solirubrobacterales bacterium
ACGTACGAGGACATGAAGCAGCGGGTCACCGGTGAGCTGAAGAAGGCGTTCAAGCCGGAGTTCCTGAACCGCATCGACGAAGTCATCGTCTTCCACAAGCTGACCCGCGAGGAAGTGCGCGAGATCATCGAGCTGATGATCGGCCGCGTCCGCAACCAGGTCGCCGAGCACGAGCTCATGCTCGAGCTCGACAACGGCGCCAAGGACTTCCTGGTCGACAAGGGCTGGGATCCGTCCATGGGCGCGAGGCCCCTGAGGCGAGCGATCCAGCGCTACATCGAGGATCCGCTCGCCGACGAGGTGCTGAAGGCCGGTGGCGGCGACTCCGTGGCCGGTTCACTGGTCACGGTCAAGTTCGACGAGTCCGCCGGTGAAGACGAAGCCCCGCTCAAGCTGAAGATCACCAAGCCGCGGAAGAAACCGAAGAAGGCGAAGAAGGACGACGAGCCGGAAAAGGTCGGCGTCGCGTCCGCGCCCGAAACGACAGGCAGCACCAAGCCGAGCGGTCCCGCCGATGGCGGCGACGCGGCCGAGTCCGCCGCGGACTAGTTCTTCGGGGCTCTGGTCCGCGAGGCCGGGATGGCTCGAGGTGAGGTAGTCCGCAACTACGTGGTCTGGCCCCGGTTATAGACTTAACCCAGATCTTATTAGGAGTGGAGGAGTTGTGAGGAGCGTTTCGAAATTGCGGCTGACCGTGTTGGTCGCCGGATCCATGCTTGCCGTCTGTCTGGCCCCGGCCGCCGCCCAGGCCGGCTGGACGCCGAGTCAACCCGTCATCGGGACCGGCCCCGACACGACGAACACGCGGATCGCCGGCAACACCGGGAGCCAGCCTCTGGTCGTGTGGACGAGGCCTGTCCTCGGGCTCAGCACCGTTCAGGCTGCCCGTTTGAACGACGATGGCACCTCCGGTCCGGTGCTCACCCTTTCTTCCCCGCTTCAGAACGCCGAATCACCCGTGGTTTCCGTCTCTCCCAATGGCACCGCGGCGGTCGCCTGGGTCGTGACCAGCGGCGTCAACAAGGTCGTGCAGTCGGTCACCGTCAGTACGTCCAACGTGGTGAGCGCCGTCGGCAACCGTTCGGAAGCCGGACCACTCGGCCAGGACGCGACCGGCCCGCGCGTGGCGATCAAGGACGACGGCACGATGGCCGTCACCTGGCGCAAGTTCAACGGGACCACCTTCGACGTTCAGGCGCGGGTGGTTACGGCTGCCGGAACGGCAACGGATATCCGGACCTTCCCCGGAATTTTCTTCCAGAACACGGATTTCCCGGACGTCGCCGCCTTGCCGGACGGCACTTTCCGCCTGCTCTGGGGAGTCGGCACCGGGCCCTTGGGCAACGTGGCGACGAACACGTTGAGCGCGGACGGGACGGCTCCGGCGGAGCCCACATATGTGTTCCCGACGACCGAACTCAGTGAGGAAGGGGAAACGGTGTTCACCGGCGCGCCCGGGGCTCCCGCCGGTGCCAGGCTCGTCCCCTTCACCAACGGCGCCACCGTCTTCGGCTGGCTGCGTGACATTCCGGTCGACCCGGAAGTCCCGGGTTCGGCGGTCCGCTCGGTGGAAGGCGGCGGGGTCAGTTCCCTCGGGGCGGTCACCGGAACCTCGAGGGTTTCATCGACGGCGTTCGACGTTTCCCAGTTCAGCCTCGCGCAGAGCGCGACCCAAGCCGGTACGGCGAACGGCGGCAACTCGGCGATCGGTGCCTGGACCACCGAAGTCCCGGGCAACCGTCAGATCCAGGCGTCCCGGTTGAAGCCGGGCGGCCTGGCCGGCAGCCCGGCGACGCTTTCCGGCGATGTCGGCACCGAGGGCTTCCCTGAACCCGCTTTAAGCCTCCAGAACTGGGGCACGGTCGCCTGGTTCGAGAGCACGGGCAACCCCGGCATCACCACCGCCAAGGTCGGTCGGGTCTCACCGGGCGGGCTTCAGCCGACGCCGGTCCAGGACCTGACCACCGGTTCGCTCACCTCGACCGACAACCCCCAGGTCGTAATGGGGGCTGACGACGTTCCAACCGTGGCGTTCGACGCGGTCGACGGCGCCACCCTGAACTCGAATTTCGCCCGTTTCAGTGATCCGGGCGGAGCCGCGGTTTCACCATCGGTCCTCGTCTTCAACAGTCAGATCCTCAACGTGAAGACGAAGTCACGGGCGGTCTTTCTGACCAGCAACGGTTCCACCGCGAACCGCGTCCAGGGCGTCAGTGTCACCGGCCCAAGTGCCTCCCAGTTCCCGCTCAAGGGCGGTTCGGATTGCGTTCCGGTGATCCAACCGGGGACGACCTGTTCGGTCGGGCTGAACTTCCGGCCGACCTCCGCCGGCTCGAAGAACGCCACCGTCACCCTGCAGACCGATAGCGGCCCGATATCGGCCGGCATCAAGGGCTTCGGATTGGCCCGCACGAGGGTTTCATTCAAGGTGAAGCCGAAGAATCGCGCTCAGCGCCGGGGCAAGGTCAAGAAGGTGACCGCGAAACTGAATAACTTCGGTGGGATCGCGGCCAAAGGCGTGAAGATCTGCGCCTACGGCGACAAGGGGTTCGTACGGCCGAAGAAACGCTGCATCAAGGTGGGTTCCGTCGCGGCCGGCAAGACGGTCAAACGTTCGTTCGGACTGAGACTCACCGGCCGGGCGAAGAAAGGCAAGAAGTACGCCGTCAATTTCCGGCTCAAGTCCGGCAACGCCAACAAACGGCGGGAGACGGTCAGACTCCGCCTCAAGGGCTAGGCGGGACCTGACGGAGCCGGCCGTCTAACGGCCGACGAAGTACGGCTCGAACCAGGTCTGTTCGGCCCGACGCTGCTTGATCATGTCGAGGTACCACTTGACCGAACGGTCGTAGGTTGGCGACTCGGGCCACCAGCGGCCGGAGAACCAGGCGCCCATGCTGCCCTGCAGGTCACCCTTCCGGTACCGCTTGCCGTTGCCCGAGACGGTGTTCAGCCAGGTCTGGGTACCGTCGTAGTACGAGCGGATGATTCCGCCGTAGTAATCGGCGTTGAAGGCGGTGAAGTAGCGGGCGATCTTGCAGCTGTTCCAGCAGTGATAGGGGCGGCGCACCTGGTAGAGGCCGAAGGAGTCGCCTTCGTCCCCGCGGGTGTCCATCTCCCACCAGGATTCGACGATGGCCACGGCCCGCATCGTCTCGGTGTTGATGCCCCACTTGCGGGCGGCCCACTGGATGATTTCGTCGGTGGTGCCACGGAAGCGACCGTTCACGTACCGCTTGTAGGGCATGTCGCTGCGCTTCCGCCAGGTCCGCAGCAGCTTCTTCCCGGGGATTCGGCGGTTCGACTTGCTGTTCTGTGGACGCGGCTCGAAGCGCGAGCGGTCGACCAACTTTGCCGCGGCCTTGCTCGTGCGCGGACCCCAGCCGACCGGTTTGGTCTGCTGCTGGCCGGCGGAGGCGAAAGTGGGCGTCAGCTGCAGCGCAAGGAGGAGCAGCAGGCATGTCGGGACGAGCACTTTCACGTCACGACAGTGTGGCAAACCGTACCTTCGGGCTTCTAAAGCTCGTCTTCGGTCGGCATCCGGAGGTGAAGGATCATTTCGAAGGGCACGTCCATCGTACCCATCGCGTTGATCAGCATTCCCGACGCGAAGAAATGTGCCACCTGTTCCGGGGTGGCACCGGTCATCTCCTCGATCTGGGCGAACGTTCCGACGAACGCCTCGCGGATCTGGGGCTGAAGGTCCGGGTGTCCGCTGGCCGCGAGGATCTGGAGGTGGCACTGCATCCACGACTCGTCGCGGAGCAGAGCGAGGTAAGCGATGCCCATCTTTCGCAAACGCTCGTAACCCGAGTCTTCTACTTCGATCGCGCGTTCGAAGATCACCATCAACCTCTCGTAGAGAGCTTCCTGGCAGGCCAGGAACAGGGCGCGTTTGTTTTCGAAGAGCGCGTAGATGTACGGCTGCTGGATTCCGGCCCGGTCGGCGATCAACGAAGTCGTCGTTCCGTCGAAACCGCGCTTGCCGAACTCGATCAAGGCGGCGTCGATGACGTCAGCGCGCCGCTCTGCCTGAGGCACCCGGGACTTCTTCTTCGTGATGACGGAACTTCGGGCCATCTTGCCTTCGGTTGATTGGTACTCGTGAACGCGACGGTATCGCCGCTCCACTTATTACCCTGTACGAAGGAGTGTATGGGTCGAAGCTACCGGGCGGCGATTACCTCTTCAGCGGCTTCCTGGGCAGCTTCGATCTGGCCGGCGACAAGATCGAGTCCGTTCTCCCAGAAGGCGGGATCGGTCAGGTCGACCCCGACCAGCTTGCCCAGCTCTTCGGGTGACTTCGACCCGCCCGAGGCGAGCATCTCGAGGTAACCCGGCACGATGTCCTCACCGCGCTCCTCGTAGATCCGGTAGACGGAAAGCGCCAGCAGCTGGCCGTAGGAGTACGCGTAGACGTACCCCGGGGAGCCGATGAAGTGGGGGACGTAAGACCACCACGAGGCGTAACCGTCGGTCACTTCGACCGAGTCGCCGAGCAGGTCGACCTGGGTCTCGGTCCAGAGTTCGCCGAACCGCTCGACCGAGAGCTCACCTTCGGTGCGGCGTGCCGTGTGGACCTGATCCTCGAACTGGTTCATCGCGATCTGGCGAAAGATCGTGGCGATCTGTCCTTCGACCGATTCGGAGAGCAGCCCGAGCCTTGAGGCCGGGTCCTTCTCGGCTTCGAGCAGGCGGCCGAAAACGAGTTCCTCGGCGAACACCGAAGCGGTCTCGGCGACCGTCAGCGGCGTGTCCTGGTGGAAGACTCCCTGACGGGCGGCGAGGGTCTGGTGGAGACCGTGCCCGAGTTCGTGGGCCAGGGTCAGGACGTCCCGGCGCTTGTCGGTGTAATTCAGCATCACGTAGGGGTGGACCGACGGCACGGTCGAGGCACTGAAGGCACCGCCACGCTTGTTCGGTCCGGGGGGCGCGTCGATCCAGCGTCCTTCGAAGAAGCGTTCGACGACGTCGCCGGCTTCCGGTGCGAGGGAGGTGAAGGCTGACTGGACGATTTCACGGCCTTCGTCCCACTCGATCTTCTCGTCATCGACCGCGATTGCGGCCATGCGGTCGTAGTCGGCGAGGCGATCGACTTCAAGCAGCCGGGCCTTGGTGCGGTACCAGGAGCGGGCCATCTCGTAACGGCCCTTGACCGCTTCGATCAGTGCCTGGACCGACTCGTCCGAGGCTTCGTTCGAGAGGTTGCGCGTGGCGAGCCAGTGCGGGTAACCGCGCAGCCGGTCGCCGATCGCCTTTTCCTGGAGCAGGGTGTTGAAGACATAGGCGCGCGTGCGGATGCCGGGCTGGAGCGACTCGGTGACGGCCTCGGCCGTGGCCTTACGCACTTCGCGGTCGGGATCGTGGAGTCCGGAGAGGGCGATGTCGAGCGAGACCGGCTCGTCGTGGCCGGGGAGCTCGACCCGGATTGCCGAGGTCAGCTCGTCGAAGAGCCGGCTCCAGGCACCGCCGCCGACGACCGACATCTCGGTGATGATCTTCTCTTCGGGCGCGCTCAGCAGGTGGTCGCGGTAACGGCGTTCGTTGCGCAGGTGGTGCTCGCAGAACTCGAGACCGGGGGTGGCGAGCAGCTGCTCGGCCTGCTCGTCGTCAAGCGCCGCCCATTCGAGGTCGAAGAACAGCAGCTTGGTCTGGATCACGGTCGCCCGTTCGGAGCCCATCTGAAGCAGGGCGCCATTGGTCGGGTCGGCCGTGTCGGCGGCGAAGCGGAGGTGGGCGTAGTTGAGGGCGCGCCCGGCCAGATCGGAGATTTCGGCGAGAGCGTTCATCGCCTTGATGAGTCCCTCGCCGTCGAGCTCGGAGACCTTGCCGTCGAACTCGGCCGCGAAGAGGTCAGAGGCGGCGTCGGCCTGGTCAAGCAACGTCGAGACCGCGGCCTCCGGGTCGGAAGCGTCGACTCCTTCGAGCAGGTCGTCGAGGTTCCACGTGACTTCTTCGAGCGCGCCCATGTTCAGGCCGCCTTGTCTTTCAGGTCGCGACGGATGATCCAGTCGCCGATCAGGGATCCGATCGGGCCACCGGTGATCACGACAACAACGGGGAACCACCAGCCCCACCATTTGTTGATCGATCCGAACAGGCAGAGGCCGACCAGGATCACGAAGAAGATGCCGTGGATCGGACCGAGGATCGAGACGATCTCGTGCTTGTCGGCAAAAAAGCGCGAAGCCCAGACCAGCGGGATCAGCAACACCACATCGATGATCGCGACGATCGCGATGTAGTTGAGGAACTTGATTTCCTGCGCGTTGTCTGCAGCGGGTGAGGGGGTTGTCTCTGAGGGGTTCATGTGGCTTCGGAAGCTATCACTCAGCATTCGTTGCGCTACCGTCCGGAGCGTGAACGAACATCCCTCAGAACTCGGAACGGCCGCCATCGGAACCTGGAGCGGAGGGCGCTACCTGCACTTCGGTGAGGCGATCACCGAGGAACGGCTGATCGACCTGCTGACCCCGGGCGCCGGGATCGACACGGTGATGACCGCGGACGCTTACGGCGTCGGCGAGGCCGACGAGGTTCTTGGAAAGGCGATCAGCGGCACCCCGCGCGACGAGTTCAAGCTGATCGGCGCGATCGGCCACGACTTCTACAACGCCGAGCGCGATGGCCCTCGTGGATTCCCGCGCTTCACTTCGCCCGACCTCCGGGGACCCGACGCTTACGCGGACTACCTGGAGATGGCGACGACGAAGCAGCTGGAGCGCCTCGGCCAGGACCGTCTCGACCTGCTGCTGCTCCACAACCCCGACCGCATCGGGTACACGTCAGAAGTCGTCTGGGAAGCGATGGCGGGCTTGAAGGACAAGGGCCTGACCGACCTGATCGGCGTTGCGCCGGGACCGGCAAACGGCTTCACCCTGGACCTGCTCGACTGCTTCGAACGCTTCGGCGACCTGATCGACTGGGCGATGATCATCCTCAACCCCTTCGAGCCGTGGCCCGGCAGTTACGTACTCGACGCGGCGGCCGACAAGGACGTCAAGGTCCTGACCCGGGTGGTCGACTACGGCGGCCTCTTCTGGGACATCCTGCGACCGGGCGCCGAGCTCGGCAAGACCGACCACCGTGGTTACCGGCCGGACGGCTGGATCGAGGCCGGGGTGGAGAAGCTCGACCGGATCCGCCCGATCGCCGACCAACACGACCTGACCCTGATGCAGCTCGCCTGCCAGTGGAACCTGGCCCACCCGGCGGTCGAGTCTGTGGCCCCGACCCTGATTCAGGAGATCGGCGAGGGCGCCCGGCCGATCGAAGACCTGAGGCAAGAGCTGGCCGACCTGCCGACCGAGATCCGGCTGACCCCCGGGGAGGTCGCCGAGATCGCCGAAATCGGCGACAACCACGGGTCAATGAAGCTGAAGGGCGGATCACCGGTCTTCGAAGGCGAAGAGAAGCCAGACGGCTGGGAAATGACCCCGGAGCTCGACGCCGTCGCCGAGCGGTGGGGAATCGATCCAGCCAGGAATCTGGTCAAGACCTGACCCAGCCGATTCTGGAACGGATATTTCGGAGATCGCTGAAAAATCCGTGACAGAACCCGATACGAAGCTTGGGCGATCGGGTCAGACTGGGAGGTCCAGGCCGATCCAGACGATTCCCAGAGTGAGCACGAAGGTCAGGCCCATCAGGGCGTGCGCTTTCGGGAATCGCAGGTGGAGTCCGACGGAGACGATCAGGGCGACGACCAGCGCCATCTTGGTCTGGAACGGGCCGTTGCTCCAGAGGTCGTAGTGCGAGGCCATCGTGATGCCGGTGAACAGCAGCACGGCGAGCGCGATCAGCGAACCGGCACCAAATCGGCGGGCGATCGCTTTCATCCGGTCGGGGTCGGGATTGGACCGCTCGACCGGCACCACGGTGCCGGCGAGCATCAACTGTCCACCGAGGAAGAAAGCCATCGCGACGACATGAAGGAAGAGCAGCACCTGCATGGGCAGCATCTTACGGACGCGGAGGGCCCGGCGACCGCGATTGACCTGGTTCTTGAACGGATATTTCGGAGACAGCTGAAAAATGACCACTTTTCGTATCTCGGCGCCGCTTGCGTTGGGTGAGGGGCGAGTCCCGTCCTGTCTGATCCTTAACCTCCCAGAGTGGCGAAGATTCGTTCCCAACACGTCTGTCAATCCTGCGGTCATGTGGCCATGGCCTGGACTGGTCGTTGCCCGGACTGTGGTGAATGGAACACTCTGGTCGAGACCGCCAAGCCGGCCAAGACCAGTACCGGCGGCAAGGCTTTGCGGGGGGCTAGCGCGGCGCCTTCGGGCAAGCCGGTCGTGCTGCGCGACGTAGTCGCTCTCGAGACCGCCCGCTACGCCACCGGCATCGGTGAGTTCGACCGGGTGCTCGGCGGTGGACTCGTTCCGGGATCGCTCGTCCTCCTCGGCGGCTCGCCGGGAATCGGCAAGAGCACCCTTACCGGCATGGCGATGGCGAATCTCCAGGCCAAGGGGATCGAAACCCTTTACGTGTCGGGTGAGGAATCGGCCGCCCAGGTGCGGCTCCGCGCCGAACGCCTCGGGCCGGCGGCCCTCGAAGTGAAGGCACTGGCCGAAAACTCGCTGGAGACGATCCTCGCAACGATCGAAACCGAGCGGCCGAAGGTCTGCGTGATCGACTCGATCCAGACGATGCACTCGGCGGAACTGACTGGTGCACCCGGCTCGGTGGGCCAGGTGCGGGAGTCGGCGGGCCGGTTGGCCGAGGTCGCCAAAAGACTCGAGATCGCGGTGATCCTGGTCGGGCACGTGACCAAGGAAGGCAGTCTCGCCGGGCCGCGGGTGCTCGAGCACCTAGTCGACTGCGTGCTCCAGTTCGAAGGCGAGCGCGAGCGCACCTATCGCACCCTGCGCGCCATCAAGAACCGTTTCGGCGCGACCAGCGAGGTCGGCGTCTTCGAGATGCGTTCCGGCGGGCTGACCGAAGTCTCCGACCCGTCGGCCCGGTTCGTCGAGGAAGCGACCGGAGCGCTCGGCTCGGTGATCCTGACCTCGATGGAAGGAACCCGTCCGGTACTGGTCGAAGTCCAGGCGCTGGTTTCGCCTTCGGAACTCGAGATCCCCCGCCGCGTAGTCAACGGGATCGACCGCAACCGCCTCAGCATGATCCTCGCCGTGCTTGCCCGGCACGCGGGTGTCGGTCTCGGCACCTCCGACGTCTTCGTGAACGTGGTCGGCGGAGTCCGGGTGGACGAACCCGGGGCCGACCTCGCGGTGGCCCTCGCCGTCGTTTCGGCCCAGAAAGGACAACCGCTCGAAGGGGACGGCGGACGGCCGCTGGCGTGCTTCGGTGAACTCGGACTGACCGGCGACCTGCGCTTCGTCGGACACGCCGACAGACGGGTGGCCGAAGCGGTCAAATTCGGACTCGGCCCGGTCGTCGGTCCACGCTCCGGTGAGCGGCTCGTCGGCCTGAACGGCTGTGGCTCGGTCCGGGAGGCCGTTCGCAGCGCCCTGGGTGGGTCAAACCGGCAAATGGCCGCCTGAACGGCGGTAGTACTTAGAATTAACTCTCCTTCCGGAGGACAATTCAAGCCCGGTTTTGGCCCGGCATCGCAATCCCTTGCCCGAAAACGCAGCAGACCGCAGTAGAATGCGGAATCTGGCATAATAGAGGGGATGTCACCGGCCGTCGATAGCGATCTAGTGCACCTGTCTGAGCGTCAGGATCCCCGGCTTTTGCGTGCCATAGACGCAGTTGCACCGGGTACGAATCTGCGTGAAGGCATTGACAACATCGTCCACGCGCGCACCGGTGGATTGATCGTCGTCGGCGAGACCGAAGACTTCGCTTTCATGCTTTCCGGCGGTATCCGGCTCGACATCGACTACACGCCGGCGATGCTCTACCAGGTGGCAAAAATGGACGGCGCGATCCTGATCAACGCGGAAGCCACCAAGATCAGCTGGGCCAACGTCCAGATGATGCCGGACCCGACCATCCACTCGTCCGAGACCGGCACCCGCCACCGCACCGCGGAACGCATCTCGAAGCAGGTTGACGCCCTGGTCATCGCGATCTCCCAGCGCCGCGAGGTCGTCTCGCTCTACCTCGAGGGCGCCAAGTACATCCTTCAGGACATCCCGTCCGTACTCGCCAAGTCGAACCAGGCTCTGGCCACGCTGAACAAGTACCGGTCGCGCCTGGACGAACTCTCACAGCGGCTCACCCGTTCCGAGTTCAACGGCAACGTCGTGCTCTACGACGCCCTGGCCGTCCTCCAGCGCTCCGAACTCGTCTCCCGCATGGCGATCGAGGTCGAGCGCTACATCGTCGAGCTCGGCACCGAGGGCCGCCTGATCGAGATGCAGCTCGAAGAGACCATGGTCGGCGTCAATTCGGACCGTTCGGCGCTGATCCGCGACTACTCGGTCGAAGACACAGAGGAGAGCCTCCAGTTCGTCACCGAGCAGCTCTCTTCGCTCTCGCACCAGGACGTGCTCGACTTCGGCCGCCTCGCCGAGATCCTCGGTTACGACCGCAAGGTCAACACGCTCGACTTCCCGATCGAACCGCGCGGGTACCGCCTCCTCGGCCGGGTGCCGCGCCTTCCCAAACTTGTGGTCCAGAAGATCGTCCAGCAGTTCGGCAGTCTCGAGGAGGCCCTGCGGGCCCCCGACGAGGAACTGGCTTCGGTGGACGGTGTCGGACCCTCGCGGGCAAAGGACATCCGAGAGGGTGTGAGACGGCTCCAGGAGTCCGTCCTCTCTGACCGGTTTTTGAATACATGACGGCTCCTGCCGTCGCTACGAAGCAAAGGAGCATCTGATTTCTGACTCAAAGGCAGTGAAAGACGAAGAACTCGAAGACATTGAGGTTGCACCGATCCTGTACTCGTTCGATGAAGGCGACAAAGTCGTCTACCCGCACCACGGAGCCGGGGTCGTGCTCAAGAAGGAGAGCACCGATCTGCTGGGCGAGACCCGTGAGTATCTGACGATCAAGATTCTCCACAACGACCTCACCGTCAAGGTCCCGACCGAGAACGCCGGCATCGCCGGACTGCGGCCGGTCATCGACGAAGACGAGATCAAGAAGGTCATTTCGGTCCTCTCCGACGAGGTCTCCGAAATGCCGAAGAACTGGAATCGCCGCTTTAAATACAACAAGGAAAAGATCAAGACGGGCAACGTCTTCGAGCTGGCCGAGGTCGTTCGCAACCTCGCCCTGCGCGAGATGGAGAAAGGCCTCTCCACCGGCGAGAAGCAGATGTACACCCGTGCCAAGAAGATCCTCGCCTCCGAGTTCATGTACGCCCTGGACAAGGACGAAGAAGGCGCCGAGGAGTACCTCGACGGCCTGCTCGAAGAGCGATTCGAAGCATCGGTAGCTGCAGCCGCAGCCGCCTGACCCGAGAATGACCGGCGGTTCCGGGCAGGGGACTGACGCCGCAGATCAAGTAATAGCGCTGATCGTGGCGGCCGGCTCCGGGCAAAGGCTCGGAGTCGGCGTCCCGAAGGCGCTGGTGCCGGTGGGCGGCCGCCCGATGTATGAGTGGTCGCTCGCGGCCTGTCTTGCGGCCGCGAGGATCGACCGGGTGGTGATTGCCGTCCCGCCGGGCACCGCCGCCGATTTCCCGATGCCGGGAGCCGATCTGGTCGATGGCGGGGATTCACGCTCGCAGTCGGTGGCCGCCGGCCTCGAAATGGTCACCAGCGACCTCGTGCTCGTCCATGACGCCGCCCGGCCCCTGGTCACGCCCAGGCTGATCGATGCCGCGGTGGACGCACTCGAGCGGGACCCGGCGAGCGACGCGGTGATCGCCGCAGCACCGGTGACCGACACAATCAAGCGGGTCGGCTCCTCCGATGAGGTCACCGAAACGCTTGACCGCTCGGAGCTCCGGTCAGTCCAGACGCCCCAGGTGTTCCGCACCGGCGCGCTCCGCCGGGCGATTGCTGCGGGGGATGTCGAGAACGCCACCGATGACGCTTTTCTGATCGAATCCGCGGGCGGCAGGGTGACGGTGCTGGCCGCGCCAACAACCAACATCAAGGTCACCGTGCCGTCCGACATCGAATTGGCGACTTTGCTCCTCGGAGCCGCCATCCACCCCTCAAATCCCCTCACACAGGAATGAACCTTTGCTGACCGATTACCACGTCCACCTGAGACCCGACGAGCTGGAAGCCGCCGCGAGCGACCACTACTCCGCGGCAAACATCGAAGGCTACGTCGAAGCCGCAGACCGCGCCGGGGTCTCGGACCTCGGATGCGCCGAGCACATGTACCGCTTCACCGAGGCGCTGACCGTCTGGAACCATCCGTTCTGGGAGGAATGGGCGCTCGACGATCTCGACCAGTACTGCGATGTGGTCGCCGCGAGTCCGATCAAGCTGGGAATCGAAGCCGATTACATCCCCGGCAGCGAATCCGAGCTCGACGAAATGCTTTCACGCCGCCCCTTCGACTACGTGATCGGCTCGGTCCACTTCATCGGCGAGAAGTCGATCGACACCGAGATGTACACGGTGTGGGACGACCGGGGTGACGCGGACGAGATCTGGCGCCGGTACTTCGAGACCGTGGCGGACGCCGCACGCACGGGACTCTTCGACATTCTCGCCCACCCGGACCTGGTCAAGGTCTGGGGCCGGGCCCAGCGGCTGCCGTCCCGTGACCTGCGCTTCTACTACGAGCCGGCGATCGAGGCGATCGGTGAGTCGGGGGTGACGGTCGAGGTCTCGA
>JBBSKC010000069.1:0-12285 GCA_038256675.1 Solirubrobacterales bacterium
AGATCGACATCGGTGAGATGCCGCTCGATGACGAAACGACCTACCGGATGCTTGCGGGCGGCGATTCGACCGGCGTCTTCCAGCTCGAGTCCGAAGGCATGCGCGAAGCCATGAAACGCGTGAACCCGACCGAGTTCGACGACATCATCGCCCTGGTGTCGCTCTACCGGCCGGGCGCCATGGCCGAGATCCCGGCCTACGCCCGCGGCAAAGCTGATCCTTCGACCGTCGAGTACGCCGACCCGCGCCTCAAGGAAATCACCGAATCGACCTACGGCTGTCTGGTCTACCAGGAACAGCTGATGGAGATCTCGAAGAAACTGGCCGGGTTCTCGCCGGCCGAATCGGACGACCTGCGCAAGGCGATCGGCAAGAAGAAGCGCGACATGATGGCCAAGATGGAGACGATGTTCATGGAGGGCACCGCCGCTTCCGGGACCGATTCGTCGGTGTCACGCAGCCTCTGGGGATCGATGACGGCTGCCGCCGACTACTCGTTCAACAAATCGCATGCGGCTTGTTACGCGCTGATCGCCTACCGGACGGCCTACCTCAAGGCGAACTATCCGGCCGAGTACATGGCCGCCGTGATCTCCTCAGTGATGAGTACAAAGGACAAGGTGCCGTTCCTGATCAGCCGCTGCGCGGACATGGGCATCCAGGTCCTGCCGCCCGACATCAACGTCTCCGATCACAGCTTCGTGGTCGACGGCACGAACATCCGCTTCGGGTTGGACGCGGTCAAGAACGTGGGTTTCTCCGCGGTCGAGGCGATCCTCCGCGCGAAGGAGGAGCGCTCATTTGAATCGCTCTGGGACTTCTGCGAGCGGGCAGACTCCCGGGCGGTCAACAAGCGCGCGATCGAGTGTCTGATCAAGTGTGGTGCCTTCGATTCGCTGCCCGGATCCCGCAAGGGCATGCTGGAAGTTCTGCCTTCAGCCCAGTCAGCCGGAAACAAGGCGCAGTCCGACGCGCTTATGGGGCAGGGCTCGATCTTCAGCCTGGACGGAGATGACGGCACCTCGCAGGGAGGCGCCGGCACCCAGCACCCGCCGATCACCGAGGTCGAGTTCGATCAGAAGGAGATCCTGCGTCTCGAGAAGGAGACGCTCGGCACCTATCTCTCGTCCCATCCACTCGACGGCCTGCGCGAAGCGCTCGAGTTCAAGTCCGACTGCACCCTGGCCGAACTCGGTGGTCGGGAAGACGGATCGTGGGTCACGATCGGCGGGATCATCACCGAGTACAAAAAGATGCGAACCAAGAGCGGCTCGCAGATGGCTTTCGCGACATTGAGCGACATCGAGACCGAGATCGAACTGATCGTTTTCAAGGCCGGCGAGTCAGACAAGACCCAGGCGGTCCAGCCCGATTCGGTCGTGCTGGTCAAAGGCCGGATCGATCAGACTGAAAAGGGTACGAAGCTGGTCGTCCAGGATGCGCAGATCTTCGATCCGAAACCCGCCGAGGTCGAAAAGGCCAAGGAGCATGTGGCCCGCCGGAACGAACCGTTCATGGTCAAGGTCGACTCGGAACGGCTGTCCCTCGACGCGCTGGAGGAGATGAAGGTCATCTTTCAGCACCACCAGGGGGAGAACGAAGTACATCTCGTCGTGGTCGACGGCGAGCGTGAGCGCAAGCTGAAGCTGGGCCCGGACTTCAAGGTCCGCCAATCAGCGAGTCTGCGCAGCGAACTCGACGACATGCTGCATGGCGACACGGCGCAAGCCGCCTGAGGAGCCGGATCGGGAGTTGACTGACCAATCGGTCAACTATCACGTAACCGTGTCATCGATCCATGTAACATAGGCTTATGACTACTCAGACTTCAGAAGAGATACTTGAGGAGCAGGTCGGGACAGCGGACGAAAAGCCGCCCTTCAGTCTCGAGCTGAACCAGGACCAGAAGGACATTCAGGAGTGGGTACACGGCTTCGCCGAGGGCGTAATGCGCCCCGCCGCTCACGAGTGGGACGAGAAAGAAGAGTTTCCCTGGCCCGTCGTCCAGGAAGCCGCCAAGATTGGCCTCTACGGCTTTGAAGGTACCGCCCAGTTCTTCGCCGACGAGTCCGGTCTCACGCTGCCGATCGTCAACGAAGAGCTGTTCTGGGGTGACGCGGGCATTGGCATGGCCATCATGGGAACCGGCCTCGCGGTCGCCTCGATCTTCGGTCAGGGCACGCCCGAGCAGATGGGCGAATGGATCCCGCAGTGCTACGGCACCGAAGACGACATCAAGGTCGCCGCGTTCTGTGCTTCCGAGCCCGATGCCGGTTCCGACGTCTCCGCGGTCCGCACCACAGCCAAGTACGACGAAGCAAAGGACGAATGGGTGATCAACGGCCAGAAGGCATGGGCCACCAACGGCGGCATCGCCAACATCCACGTCGTGATCGCATCGGTCGACCGTGAGCTCGGCTCACGCGGCCACGCGGCGTTCATCATCCCTCCGAACACTCCCGGCTGCGAGCAGGGCGCCAAGGTCAAGAAGCACGGCATCCGCGCTTCACACACCGCCGACGTCCACCTCGACGACGTGCGTGTCCCCGGCAACTGCGTCCTTGGCGGCAAGGAGAAGCTCGACGAGCGTCTCGCCCGTGTCCGTGAAGGCAAACGTTCCAAGTCGCAGGCCGCCATGGCGACCTTCGAAGCCAGTCGTCCGATCGTCGGATCACAGGCCCTCGGCATCGCCCGGGCCGCTTACGAGTTCGCCCTCGGCTACGCCAAGGAGCGAGTCCAGTTCGGCAAACCGATCATCGAGAACCAGGCGATCGCTTTCACCCTCGCTGACATGAAGACGGAGATCGACGCCGCCCGCCTGCTCGTCTGGCGCGCCTCGTGGATGGGGCGCACCCAGGTGCCGTTCACCCAGGCCGAAGGGTCGATGTCGAAGCTCAAGGCCGGCGAAGTCGCCACCTGGGTTACCGAACGAGCCATCCAGATCCTGGGCGGCAACGGTTACACGCGCGAGTTTCCGGTGGAGAGAATGCACCGAGACGCAAAGATCTACGACATCTTCGAAGGCACTTCCGAGATTCAGAGGCTCGTGATTTCACGGGCCATCTCGGGGCACCACATCAAGTAGAAGCTGCCCCGCAGCTTCGGGCTACGTCGAAAGGGCGGCCAAAAGGCCGCCCTTTCTGTGCAGATATGAGGGGGCGGGCGGCCCTCAGGAACGACCTGTGCACTCCTGACCTTCGTCGACGCTCGGAGGTTTGGGAACGTACTTAAGTACGTTCCCTTCACCACCTTCGCTTACTCCTTGGCAGGAGCACACAGGACCGTCCCTGAGCACCACCCGCTACGCACTTTGAAAAGACCAAGTCTCGGGTGCCATATCGGGAGGTGACTGCGATATCGGTGCAAATGCTGAAGTTCTCGCAGGCGCCTCGCTTGGCTCGGGTCGAAACGGGTCGAGATCCGGAAAGTTCGCGATAATCGCCCACTTTTCGTATCTCGATGTCTTTTAGTAGCCGTGGCCGGTCTGGACCGGCTCCTTCACGGACTTTCCGGCGCTCTTCCTTCTCAGGTACTTGATTGATTCGTGGTAGTCGTCGCAGAGGGCGTCGACCAGTTCTCTCGTCTGGTTTAACTTGACGAGCATCCGCATGATGCGGTCGTTCTCGTTGTTCGGGGGCATCTGGTAGGCGGGAACCATCCAGCCGCGCCTCCGGGCCAGCTCGCCGACCAGTTCGGTGCTGTCGAAGGGCTCGTCGTCGTTGGTCTTCGCAATGAGAAGCGGCAGGGTGGGCCGGTCGTCGTCGTAGATCGTCAGGGCGTCCTCTTCACGGAGCCGGTCGGCGAGCGCGTGCCGGTTCTTGGTCATCGCCCGCACGACCGAGCTGTATCCGCTGTGGCCGAGCCGGATGAACTGGTAGTACTGGGCGAGGACGAAGGACGAGCTTCCCGAGAAGTTGAGGGTGAAGGTCGCGTCCTTTTCGCCGAGGTAGTCCTCGTAGAAGATGAGGTCCTCGGGGACCTGCTCGTCGGTCCGGGTGATCAGCCAGCCGATGCCCGGGTAGACCAGGCCGAACTTGTGGCCCGACGCGTTGATCGAGACGACTGAATCGAGCCGAAAGTCCCATTCGTACTCGGGGTGGGAGAAAGGAAATACGAATCCGCCGGAAGCGGCGTCGATGTGCATCGGCACCTCGAGGCCCTTGCCCTTCAGTTCGGTCAGCATCTTGTCGATGCCGATGATGTCGTCGCACTGACCGGTGAAGGTCGTGCCGACTACGCCGACTACACCGATCGTGTTCTCGTCGATGTGTGCCTCGAAGTCCTCGGGACCGACTGTGGTCTTGCCTTTCGGCACCGGGATCTCCCGTGGTTCGACGTCGAAGTAGCGACAGAACTTGTCCCAGACGACGTGGACGTCGGCGCCGTAGACGAGGTTCGGGGTGGCGTCGGACTTGCCGGCCTGCTTCCGCCGGTTCTTCCAGTTCCACTTCATCGAGAGGGCACCGAGCATCACCGCTTCGGAAGATCCGGCGCAGGCGGTGCCCGGAGTGACCTGGCCCTCGGGCCCGTTGAAGAGCCCGTGGATCATGCGAACGCACCGCTTCGAGATTTCGGCCGTGCGCGGATACTCGGCGTGGTCGATGTAATTTCGGTGAAGGTTGTCGAGGATCACCTGCCGGGCTTCGGGCTCCATCCAGGTGGTCACGAAAGTCGCGAGGTTCTTGTCCGGTTGACCGTCGAGCACCATTTCCGAGGTGAGCACGTTGTAGGCGGCCTCGGGGGTCACACCCTCTTCGGGAAGCCGGTCTTTCGCGATCGGCTTCGTGAAGTAGCTCTCGACCAGCAGCTCTTCGCGCTCCGGGTTGGCGGGCTGGGCAGCCGTGACATGGTCAGAATCGGACATTGCTCTCCTCAGGGGTGTCGTCGGGTGTGGCAAAACTATCCCTGTTCGGAGCTCAGGTGTTGTCGCGCAGCTTCATTCCCCGCTTGAGCAGCCGCCTGGCCGTCTTCATATCCTTTGCCGTGACTCCCTTTCTGTCAGGACCGGGAGTTTCCATCGTTGCCGGCAGGCCTTCGAACCTCGGCTCCGAGAGGAACAGGGCCATCGACTTCGACCCGATCTCACCTTTCCCGAGGTCTTCGTGACGATCGCGCTTCTTTCCGAAACCGAACTTCGAATCGTTGAGGTGGAGCGCTCCGAGCCGTTCCAGGCCGATCCGCTCATCGGCCTGCCTGAGGACATCGTCGATCCCTTCCACGGTGCGAATGTCGTATCCGCCGGCGAATAAATGACAGGAGTCGAGACAGAATCCGATGCGCTTGCCGCCGCCGGCCGCCTCGGTGATCGCCTCGATCTGTTCGAATGTGTTGCCGAGGATTCCTTTGTGTCCCGCCATACCTTCGATCAGGACCGGGCACTCCTCGCTTTCGGAGAGCGCCTCGGAAATCACGTCGCCGGAGCGGATGGTCGCCGCCACCGGATCACCGGTCTTGCTCGAACCCGCATGGAGTACGACCCCGTCGGCCCCGATACCGTCGCCGATCTTCAGGGCGTGGGTGAGCGCAGCGGCCGACTTCTTCCGGATTTCGTCGTCATCGGTTGCCGTGTTGATCAGATAGACGGCGTGAATGATTACCGATTCGACCTTCGAATCGTCCATCGCGTCCCGGAACGCCTCGAAGTCCGCGGCGGTGTATTTGGTCGGTTTCCAGGCCCGCGGGCTCTGGTTGAAAATCTGGATCGAAGAGCAGCCGATCTCGTCACCGCGACCCACCGCCTTCGCGAGGCCTCCCGCTGTGGAAACATGGGCACCGATGAGCATCAGTGAAAAAGACCTCCGAGTCAGGTTTGCGCCTTCTCCCACCGGTGCGCTGCACATCGGCGGGGCCAGGACCGCACTCTACAACTGGCTGGCCGCCCGCCATTCCGGTGGCAAGCTCGTCCTGCGGATCGAAGACACGGACCTCGATCGCTCGACCGAAGAGAACGTCTCGCAGATCATCGACGCGCTCGAGTGGCTCGAACTCGACTGGGACGAAGGTCCGCTCTCGCAGGTCGCCCGGGCGCCCGAGCACGCCGTCGCGCTCGAGAAACTGCTCGAGAGCGGAGCCGCCTACCGCGACGCGGCCACCGCTGACGATGTCAAGGCGTACAAGGCCAAGCACGGGGCCGACCGCGGATACCGCGGCGATCCGAGCGCCGACGGCAGCGGTGCCGTCCGTCTGCGCGTGCCCGACGACGGCGACACCGTGGTCCAGGACCTGATCCACGGCGAAGTTCGCTTTCCCAACGGCAGCTACGACGACTTCGTCATCGCCCGGGGCGACGGCTCCGTGCTCTACAACTTCGCGGTGGCGGTGGACGACGCCGACATGGGCATCACTGAAGTGATCCGCGGCGACGACCACCTCTCTAATACTCCCAAGCAACTGATGGTGCTGAAGGCGCTCGGGGTGGAACCACCCCGTTACGCCCATGTGCCGCTGCTGCACGGACCCGACGGCAAGAAGCTTTCCAAACGGCACGGAGCGGCATCGGTCCAGGAATTGCGGGACGCCGGGTATCTTCCGGCCACGATCCGCAACTACGTCGCGCTGCTCGGCTGGGGCCCCGGGGATGACGAAACCCTGCTCGATACGGATGAACTGGTCGAAAGGTTCCGCCCAGAGGATGTGGGCAAGTCATCGGCAGTCTTCGACGAGAAGAAGCTGCGCTGGATGAACGGCCGATACATGCGCGAGCTCGACCTCGAGACCTACACGGCAACCGTCGCCCGCTTCCTGGACCGTGAGGCTGACGCCGAACTCACGGAAGCCTGCCGGATCAGCCAGGAGAAGGCGTCGACCCTCAACGAAGTCTGGCCGTTGATCCGATTCGCCTACGAGGAGCCCGTGGAAGACGAAAAGGCCTGGCGGAAGATCATGAAGAACGATGCCGGCGCCGCGCTGGAAGCCGTCCGTGGCGCCCTGGAGGAGACTGACGACTTCTCGGCCGATGGAGTCGAAGCTGCCGTGGGGCCGATCCCCGAGCGGCTCGACCTCAAGCCGGGCAAGGTCTACCAGCCGATCCGGGTCGCGATCACCGGGACCACGGTGTCCCCGGGCATATTCGAGTCCCTTGCCGTTCTGGGGCGTGAGAGAAGCCTCAAACGGATCGATGCTGCACTGCGCCGCATGAGCGAAACCCCTGCCGCGACCTGACCTTGCTGTAGAAAGGGGGTGTGATTTCGATCACCTCTAAATCGCGCTACGCGATCGTGGCCATGGCCGAGCTGGCCCGCTCTGGCGACCGACCGATGCCGGTCAAGGAACTCGCCGAACGCCGGGACATCCCGGACCAGTTCCTCGAGCAGGTCTTCTCGACGCTGCGGCGGTCCGGACTATTGACCAGCCACCGGGGCAGCAAAGGCGGCTACACGCTCTCCCATCCGGCTGACGAGATCACCGTGCTCGAAGTGGTGCAGGCGCTCGACGGAAAGGTCGGCCAGGAAGCCGAGGAAGCCGGAGGCATCTGGTTCGACGGCATCACCGCACTGCGCAAGGTCTTCGCCGAGACGACCATCGCCGAGATCGAAAGACGCGAAGCCGA
This sequence comes from Solirubrobacterales bacterium, assembly GCA_038256675.1. Taxonomy (GTDB): domain Bacteria; phylum Actinomycetota; class Thermoleophilia; order Solirubrobacterales; family 70-9; genus 67-14. The sequence goes on from JBBSKC010000069.1 coordinate 7,550, forward strand.
AGAGGCCGCGGCGAGGATGTACTTCATTTGATCGCCCCTCAGGCATCGGCCACGGTCGGCGGGACCCCGCTCGTCTCCCTCGCCCGGATCGGTGAAGGGGCAGGAGCGGAAGTCTGCGCCAAGCTCGAATATTTCAACCCGGGCGGTTCGGTCAAGGACCGGATCGGCGCGGCCATGGTCGGCGCGGCCGAGGCCAGGGGTGAGCTCGTCCACGGCGAGTCGGTCATCGTCGAACCGACCAGCGGCAACACCGGAATCGCGTTGGCCATGATCTGTGCCGCCCGCAGTTACGAGCTGATCCTGACCATGCCGGAAGGGATGAGCCGGGAACGAGCCAAACTGCTGCGGGCGTACGGCGCCGAAGTCCAGGAAACACCCTCGATGGGCGGGATGGACGAGGCCGTGGCTCTTGCGGCGCGAATCTGCGAGGAACGCGGGGGCTACACCCCGCAGCAGTTCTCCAATCCGGCCAACCCCGAGGCTCACTTCCGGACGACAGGTCCCGAGATCTGGACCGACACCGAGGGCGACATCGCGGCCTTCGTCTGCGGCGTCGGTACCGGCGGCACTATCACGGGAGTCGCGCGATACCTGAAGGAACAGGGTTCGTACGCGAAGATCATCGCCGTCGAACCGGCCTCATCTCCGGTGATCTCCGGCGGCAGCGTCGGACCGCACCGGATCCAGGGAATCGGGGCCGGGTTCGTGCCGGAAGTCCTCGACCAGAACCTGCTCGACGAGATCCTGCCGGTTACCGACGACGAGGCTCTGAGCATGGCCCGCAATCTTGCCGGCCGGGAAGGCATCCTCGGAGGCATCTCCGCCGGCGCGAACGTCCACGCCGCGCTGGAGGTGGCGAAACGACCGGAATTGAAGGGTGGCCGCGTTGTCACGATCGTCTGTGATTCCGGTGACCGTTACATGTCACTCCCGTTCTTCGCGCCCTGAGCGGGATCAGGCATGAGTACCCTCCGGACCGATGGCACCTGACCACATCACCAAAGCGGTGAGCGGCATCAGGTCGCAGGTGGCCGCGGCCCGGGGTCGCGATCCCGCGACCGGCTCCGCCTCCACGATTGAGATCCTCGCCACCTGGCCCGGCGTTCAGGCCGTGCTCGCCTACCGCCTCGCGCACCGGCTCTATTGCCAGCGCCTGCCGTTCGTACCATTGACCATTTCTTACGTCAGCCGGGTGATCACCGGAATCGAGATCCATCCCGGGGCACGAATCGGCCAGGGGTTCTTCATCGACCACGGGGCCGGAGTGGTGATCGGCGAGACCGCCGAGATCGGCGACAACGTGACCCTGTACCAGGGCGTGACGCTCGGCGGCACTGGTTTTCAGGCCGGCAAACGGCACCCGACGATCGAAGACAACGTGACCATCGGCTCCGGAGCCAAGCTGCTCGGTCCGATCACGGTCGGCCACGGCGCGAAGATCGGCGCGAACACGGTCGTGGTCGAGGACGTTCCGTCGCAATCGACGGTGGTCGGCAACCCCGGCCACCCGGTGCGGATCGAAGGGCGCAAGGTCGAAGGCCCGGACGCCGACTGGATCCACCTGCCGGACCCGCTCCAGGATGCGGTCAAGTCGCTTTCCGCCCGGATCAAGGAGCTGGAAAAGCAGGTCGCGGACCTCTCCGGCGGCGAAGATCCCAAGGCCGAGCACCCGGTGACCGAACCGAAGAAGGGCCGGTCCTCGGCCGGCGGCTGAGCCCTTTCCGAACCCTTCGGGCGCCGCCGCGAGGATGTATATCCTCGACTGGTGGAGGCCCTCACCAACACGACCCCGGATCTGAACCCCCCGCAGCAGGAAGCCGTCGAGTACGGGGACGGACCGCTGCTGGTGATCGCCGGTGCCGGATCGGGTAAAACCAGGGTCCTGACCCACCGGATCGCGCATCTGCTCTCGACCAAGCGTGCCCGGCCAGGGGAGATCCTTGCGATCACCTTCACCAACCGCGCCGCGAAAGAGATGCAGGAGCGGGTCGAGCAGCTGGTCGGTGCCCGTGCCCGCGCGATGTGGGTAACCACCTTCCATTCCGCCTGCGCCCGGATGCTCCGGGCCGACGCCGAGAAGCTCGGTTACTCGAAGTCGTTCACGATTTACGACCAGGCCGATTCCCAGCGGATGATCAAGCGGGCGATGGTCGAGCTCGACGTCGATCCCAAGCGCTTTCCGGCCCGGGCGATCCAGAACAGCATCTCCGGGGCCAAAAACGAACTGCTCGACTCCGAGGCCTACGCGCAGCAGGGCGGCTCGTATTTCGAGGACACCGTCGCCGGGGTCTATGAGTTGTATGAGAAACGCATGGTCGAAAGCAACGCGATGGACTTCGATGACCTGCTGGTCCGCACCGTCAACGTACTTGAGCTTTTCGAGTCGGCCCGGGACCGGTGGCGGAAGACCTTCCGATACGTCCTGGTCGACGAGTACCAGGATACGAACCACGCCCAGTACCGGCTGCTTCAGTTGCTCGCGGCCGAGCATGGCAACCTGACCGTCGTCGGTGACGAAGACCAGTCGATCTACGGGTTCCGCCACGCCGACATCCGCAACATCCTCGACTTCGAGAAGGACTTCCCGAATGCGAAGGTGGTCAAGCTCGAGCAGAACTACCGCTCTACCGAAACCATTCTCACGGCGGCGAACGCCGTGGTGGAGAACAACCGGGACCGTCGACCGAAGAAGCTCTGGACGGACTCCGGCCAGGGCGAGGAGATCGAGGTCGTGCGCCTCGGCGACGAGCACGAAGAGGCGCGCTGGGTCGCGGGGGAGGTCGATCGCCTGATCGACGAAGAAGGCCTGACCACAGAGGACATCGCGATTTTCTACCGGACGAACGCGATGAGCCGCGTGGTCGAGGACACCCTGGTCCGATTCGGCACGCCGTACCAGGTGATCGGCGGCACCAAGTTCTACGAGCGCGCCGAGATCAAGGACGCGATCGCGTATCTCCAGTACATCTCGAACCCGCGGGATTCGGTCTCTTTCAGCCGGGTCGTCAACACGCCACGACGCGGGATCGGCGACACCAGCCAGGCCCGCATCCTGGCCCATGCGAACACCACCGGCGAGGACATCTGGGACGTCGCGTCGGCCGCCGAGACGGTGCCGGGCCTGAGTGGCGCCGCGATTCGCTGCGTCACCGAGTTCCAGAGCACGATGATGGGGCTCCGGGCCAAGGCGGAGCGATCACCCGTCTCGGAGACACTCGAAGCGGTGCTGACCGAGTCCGGCTACTTCGATTCGCTGGAGGCCGAACGTACGGTGGAAGCCGAGGGCCGGACCGAGAACCTGCGGGAGCTGATCGGCGTCGCCGTCGAATTCGACACCAACCGGGCGCTCGAAGGCGAGAGCGAGATCGCCCCGCTCGACGAGTTCCTTCAGCAGATCTCGCTCTACACCGACCAGGACAAGCTCGAAAGGAGCGAGTCCCTGCTCACCCTGATGACCCTCCACAACGCCAAAGGCCTCGAGTACGACACGGTCTTCATCGTCGGCTGCGAGGACGGTGTCTTCCCGCACTCGAGGGCGCTCGACGAAGGCGAAGAAGAGGAAGAACGGCGCCTCTGTTATGTCGGCATCACCCGTGCCCGACAGCGCCTCTACCTGACCAGCGCGCGAACCCGGCGCCTTTACGGAGGCCGGTCAGAAGCGACGATGCCGTCGCGTTTCCTCGACGAACTGCCGGCTTCGCTGGTTCACCAGCAGGGCTCGTCCGTTGGGAGTGGTGACATGGGCACCTCCACCAGCTGGGGTTCACCGTCAACCGGTGGATTCAGTTCCCTCTCTGGCGGCCTCGGCAGCGGACCGGATCCGATCCAGCCGTCGACCGCGGTCGAAGTCTCCCTCGGGGACGACGTCGTCCACGCGTCCTTCGGCGACGGCGTGGTCATCGGTACCGAGCCGGGAGGGGTCGTGATCGTGCGGTTCTCCGAAGACGGGACCGAACGCAAACTGATGGCCGAGTACGCCCCGATCAAGAAGAGGTGACGAGATGGACGCGCGGACGATCGACGGCAAGCAGGTGTCGCAGGAAGTTCGCGACCGGGTGTCGATCGACGTAGCTGCTTTCGTCGAAGAGTCCGGACGGGCCCCGACCCTGGCCACCGTCCTGGTCGGCGCCGACCCCGCCTCGGAGATCTACGTGGCCAACAAACACAAGGCCTGCGAGGCGGCCGGCATGAAGTCGGTTCATCACGGGCTCGCCGCCGACACCTCCCAGACCGATCTCGTCGCGTTGGTCGAGGAACTCGGTGCCGACGAAGCGGTCGACGGCATCTTGGTCCAGTTGCCGGTCCCCGTTCACATCGACCCCGATGCCGTCGTCAGCGCGATCAACCCGGCCAAGGACGTCGACGGCCTGACTCCGGCCAGCGCCGGAATGCTCGCATCGGGCCGGCCGGGCCTGGTGCCCTGCACGCCCGCCGGTGTCGTCGAACTGCTCGACCACGAAGGGTTCGACCTGAACGGGGCGGAGGCGGTGATAGTCGGGCGCTCGAATCTGGTCGGGCGGCCGCTTTTCAGCCTGCTCCTTTCACGGAACGCGACGGTGACGATCTGCCATTCGCGGACCCGGGACCTGGCAGAAGTCTGCCGGCGGGCCGACGTCCTGATCGCGGCCGTCGGCGTACCCGAGTTGATCACGGCCGAGCACGTAAAGCCGGGCGCTACCGTGATCGACGTCGGCATGAACCGGACCGAAGAGGGACTTCGTGGAGACGTGAACTTC